>CAMCHP010000083.1 GCA_945874695.1 Chryseobacterium gleum | reverse complement strand
ATGTTCGTTTCATAGGGTAAAACATTGCGCGCAAATATCGCAATCTTCGCTCGAATTTCATCGTATGTTTTTGGGTTTCGGCCTAAACGGCCGGATGGGAGAGTCGCCCCCAACAAAATAAACCCTCAAGTATTCATAAACTCTTGTTCAGCGCACAACCAAATCATGCAATATGCCTACTTTCGTTCCAAGCACATCACTGAAGATTCATTTTGAAGCCTTTGTCATGAAGAAAACGCTCATCGCTGCACTCTGCTTTGCAACCGCACATTCCGCATTCGCTCAAACTGAATTGGGCGTATTCTCGGCCACAGGTCGAGGTGCGGCAACGCCTTTCGTAACCGACTACCACGCCATTGGGATCAATCCGGCCAACCTGAACCTCACCTCCGAATTCGAGGGAAAATCAGTCACGTTCGGCTTGTTCGAAGGTGCAGGATCGATGTACTCTTCGTTTCTTAATAAAGAAGAGGTGCGCAATACGATTTTTCGAAACGATTTCAGCACACTCAACCAAGAAGAGCGCCGGCAATATGCCGACTTGATGGCCAACGAAACCACAAACATCGATCTCAACATAATTAGCACTGGCGTTGCAGTCAACGATGAGAAAATTGGTGGCTTCGCTTTCAGCACCCGCGAACGCATTTCGATGTCGTCGCGATTTGGACCCATGGCATCGGAACTTATTTTTCTAGGTCGTACAGCATCTTACTTCTCAGAATTAGTGCTCATGACCGGAGACACCATAGCCAACACAGGCTCACTATCTGCAGATACATTGAATATGGTCGAAAAGGGCATCGTAGCCCCTGAGGATGCCTTGCTGTTTTCTGAATTACTCGACGGTACATCTGTAGGGTTCTCATGGACGCGTGAGTTTAACCTTGCCTATGGCAAACGACTCCTTAAAACCGAAGACCTTGAGTTGCACGGAGGCATTGGTGCGAAATTAATTCTAGGCAACGCTTGGGTACAAGTCGACTCTGATGGGTCAGATATTTCTGCATTTTCGGCGATGTCTCCCATATTTGGTGTAGAATATGGCGACTTATCAACCAGCAACCCCTCCGCACTGCCAGGTAGTGCACCTCCATTGAAGCCGGTTGGTTTAGGCTGGGGCATTGACTTGGGTGCAACGGTGGTATTTAAAGAAAAACTCTTTTTGAGTGCAGCAATCAATGACATCGGACGCATCAAGTGGGACGGCAATCTGTATGAACTCAATAACAGTTTGTTCACTGAGTTCGGTGACCCAGGAGCTGAAACCGCCGACCTCGTAGAAGAAGTTATCGCCTTTGCGAGTCCTGACAATTTGCTCGATTGGCAAGGAACCAGTGAGCGGGTAACCAACTTGCCAACCATTGCGCGGCTAGGTGCTGGTTTTGTGATTAATGACAAAATCCGCCTTGCTGCAGATGCTGTTGTTCCTGTTAACGACAACGTTGTAAACTACGACAGTCCAGTGATTGCGCTCGGTGCAGATGTTCGTCCGTTCAAGTTTATGCAGCTTTCAGCAGGTTACATCACCGGAAATGATCGCGCTGTTTTAGTTCCCGTTGGAATCACCTTCTTAGTTGGTGACGGAAGCTATGAATTTGGCTTTGCATCACGCGATTTGGTGACCTGGTTCGCAAACGACAATCCGACACTATCGATGAGCTGGGGCTTCTTGCGTTTCCGCATTTAAACAAACTCGTGCGGTGCGAGTTATTGTGTCAAGATTCAAATGATTATGCAAAACGAAACTCAATTTGAAACGGCAACCCTTGGCGCAGGCTGCTTTTGGTGTGTAGAGGCCGTATTCTTGAAGTTAATAGGCGTTGAAAAGGTGCAGAGTGGGTACAGCGGAGGCACAGTGAAAAATCCGGCATACCGTGAAGTATGCAACGGTACAACTGGTCATGCGGAAGTGGTGCAAATTACGTTTGATCCGACTGTAATTTCATTTGCTCAAGTGCTTGAAGTATTCTTCGCAGTGCACGACCCAACTACCCTCAATCGCCAGGGAGGAGACATCGGTACCCAATATCGATCAGCGATTTTCTACCATTCTGAAGCCCAAAAAGCAACGGCAATTGGTGCCATCGAAGCCGCAAATGCCAGTGGTGTTTGGAATGATCCGGTTGTAACGGAGGTTACAGCCTTTACCAACTTTTATCCGGCTGAAGATTACCACACCAACTACCTCGCATTGAATGGAGATAATCCTTACTGTGTGGCCGTTGTTCGTCCCAAAGTAGATAAATTCACCCACCGTTTTCGAGAATGGCTCAAAGCCCAGTAAAACATTGCGATAATGCACAAAAAAAAGGGACGATTGCTCGTCCCTTTTTCGTTTTTCAGTTTAACTAGTCCTCACCCAAGGCCTCGAGTCGCTCGATTTCTTGGTCAAGGATTTCCTCAATGGTTTTTCGTGTAGCCTCGTCGAGTTTCGCTTCGAGTTTGGCTCGTTTCTTCAAGAAGCGGTACATCGCTGCCTTTTTGATTTCGTAGGCGACATAAACCGTGTATTGGTCTTCTTTCAAGTATTTCTCTTCACCAATTTTTCGAAGGTCACCAATTTCAGTATTGGTCACTTCACGAACGAGTGATTGAAACTTATCGTTCACTTCTGACCCATTGGCTGTTTGTGTATCGGCCAAGAATTGGTCAGTTACAACCTTCACCGTCGTTTGTACTTGCTGGGCCAAGATGCGTTTTGCTTCAATGTCGGCTTTGCCAGCAGCAATGTTATCGCGGGTTGAAACGCCCTTTCCAACGGCACGGAACCAGCGGTTGTTGCTTTCGTAATTTGAACCTGAGAAAGGTTCTTTCACTTTATCTCCCATCGGACGTTCAGCACATTGTGTGAACAATACAGCGAGGGGTAAGAAGAGGAGCCAAAAAATGCGTTTCATAGTTGCTTATTTTCCACAAAGGTGATTAAAAATCGTGCCAAAAAAAGCAGGGTCGCTCAAAAAACGAGTTACTTCACGTTCAAATGAGCCAACTCAATAAGCAACCTGCGTCGTGCGACAGGTAACAAGGTTTCTTGCAAAGGGAAGCTTAATTTACTGTCGATCAAGAAGGTGGCCGGATTGGGGAGTTCTTTGAAGCGTTGAATCAGTTTGAGTTTGACCTGTTCAAACGTTTCAAAAAGTGATTTTGATCGTTTTTCAACCAATTCGAGGCGCAGCTGCTGCAAGCGGTCATCGCCCAGTTCAAGCAGCGAACGCTGGTAGCGATATGCTAGGAGTTCACGTTCAGCCGAGGCGTAAACCAATAAATAGCCTTCGTTGAGGTAGAGTGGTATCAAGCCAATGGGGGTCATGGCCACTTGACCTTCAACAAAGTCATAAATCGACTTGCCATCATCAATGGCCGATTGAATGCGCGGCAAGGCAAAGTCGAGCAAGCCATTGAGCGTTTCAGCGAAGGCTTCACGCTCGGCCGGGTGGGCGTAGACCATGCGCATTTTCTCGAAATCGAAGTGTTTGAGTTCACCCTTCCACTGTGCGGTAAACACGTCGTTTGATTCACGCAAAGCGGCAAGCTGTTGATGCTGTTCAATCAATGCCGCAAGGGCAGGATAGAGGCGTGTTTCATCAAACTCACGTTTCACTTTTTGCAACCATGCAAGCAGAAGGTATTGTTTGGTTTCAGCATCCCAAGCACCTTCGGTGATCCAGTGTGCTTCCATAACTCAGTTCATATTGTTCCCTAACCATTTAACGGCAATCACCCGATTTAGTTGCTCTTGAAATGGCTATTACATCACGAGCTGCATCGGCTAACGGAATGCAAACTGCTCCTTGGTAAACATTTTAAAAATTTTGAAAAAATGTTTACCAGTTATTTTCCGTCCGCCAAATTGTGGAACAAAAAAAATCCCGAAAAAATTCGAAGTAGGGGCGGAAAATTTTCCGCCCCTACTTCTGAGAATCGGTATCCGAAGTTTACCACTTTGATCAGCCTCGGTATATTTCGTCGCCGTTTCATTACCTTAGTGTACCTTTTACTAAGTGCTATGCTCCAATTCCGCCGCGGCTATACGGTTGTACTACCTCTGCTTGCGCTCTGTTTATCAGCCTGTAATTCATTCGATCGACCATCCGCCGAAGGCGAAAAGAAAAAAGAAACGCCGCGATTTCAACTGCTCGACGCCAATGAAACAGGGGTGAACTTTGCCAACACCCTTATTGAAAACGATAGCATAAATGTCATTTTCTACGATTACCTGTACAATGGAGGGGGTGTTGCAGCCGGCGACCTCGACAACGACGGCTTGCCTGATCTGTACTTCACTGGAAATCAAGCTGGCGACAAGCTCTACCTCAGCTCGGGCGACCTCAAATTTGTTGATGTTTCAAACGATTGGGGCATTTCGAACCATCCCGGATGGAGCACGGGTGTGACCTTCGTTGACATCAATAACGACGGTTGGCTCGACATTTACGTATGTCGCTCTGGCCCTTCAAAATCGGCTGCAGCTCGCACCAATTTGCTTTTCATCAACCAAGCAGGTAAGGGAATGGTTGAAGATGCAGCGGCCTACGGACTCGACTACACCGGGCACAGCACGCAAGCTGTGTTTTTTGACGCCGATGGAGATGGCGACCTCGATTGCTACCTTGTTACACACCCGGGTATTTTTACAAATCGACTGCCTTTGCGTGAGCTGCAACAACTCATCGCCGCTGGAAAAATGGAAAGCGACCACTTTTTCCGCAATGAAAACGGGGTGTTTTTCGATGACAGCCAAGCCGCAGGAATCAACGATTTTGCCTTCGGCCTCGGAGTGGCTGTTGAAGACTTTAACGGCGACGGGGCGCTCGACATCTATGTCTCCAACGACTTTGACGAAGGCGATTTATTGTACATCAACAACGGCCAAGGCCAATTCACCAATGAAATAACATCTTACTTCAAACACACCGCCAATTACGGAATGGGATGCGATGCAGCCGATTTTAACAACGATGGCTACATTGACTTGATGCAGGTAGATATGGCGTTCGAAACCCACGAGCGCGCCAAGCGCAACATGGCCGCCATGGATCAAAAGCGCTTCGATATTCGCGTTCAACTCGGATGGCACCATCAATACATGTTCAATTGCCTACAGCTTAACAACGGCGATGGCACGTTCAGCGATGTGGCCGCGGCCGCTGGGGTGCACAAAACCGACTGGTCGTGGGCTGCACTTTTTGCTGATTTTGACCATGATGGGTTTCAAGACCTTTTCATCACCAACGGCTACAAACGCGATACCAAAGACAACGACTTGCCCCTGCGTGTGCAAGCGCTGAAAGCGAATAGCGCGGCACCTACGGTTGAAGAGGTGCTTGGTGTGATTCCAGCGACAAAGCTCAAAAATTACATGTTCAGAAATGCCGACGGAATGGCTTTTGAGCGTGTCAATGCGGCATGGGGCCTCGATCAAAAACTCAACAGCAACGGGGCCGCGTATGTTGACCTCGATCGCGACGGTGACCTCGATTTGGTGATCAACAATGTCGATGAGCCGGCATCCATTTACCGCAACATGACCATTGAGCAAGGTCGTGATTCGAGCAATTGGATTGCTTTCCGCCTAACGGCGGGATGTCGTGCCCATGTTCACGCGGACGGCAAATTTTGGCAACGCTATGCACAAACGTCACGCGGTTACTTGAGTTGTGTCGATGATGCCTTGCACGTGGGCCTTGGAACGGTTGCAGCAATCGATTCAGTGGTTGTAATCTGGCCGAATCAATACACAACAACCTACACCAATCTGGCGGTGAATCAGTACCATGATTTGAACCTGCCCGCACAAAGAAGGCATCAACCGAAGCCCGCAAAAAAGCACTTCGAACGGGTTACGCTTGCGAGCAATTTGCATTATAAACATATCGAGAATGCCTTCGATGATTTCGCCAGTGAGGTTTTACTCCCGCATAAAATGTCGACCTACGGTCCGGGTATTGCCGCTGGGGATGTAAACAACGATCAATTGCTCGATGTTTGGATCGGTGGGGCCTCAGGTTCGAGTGGTGCCTTATTCATACAGGGTAAAAACGGCCAGTTTCAGCGGGTTAATCAGCCTGCCTTCGAAAAAAACAAAGTCTGTGAAGAGGTCGACGCTACATTTATAGATGTCAATGGCGACGGTTTCCTTGATCTCTACGTAGTCAGCGGCGATGCCAGCCGCGGTGAAACCGATGATGCCTTGCGCGACCGCTTGTATTTGAACGATGGCAAAGGCAATTTCACCGATGCCAGCGCTCGCATCCCTGATCTTCGCATGGCAGGTGGCTGCATTGCCCGAGGCGACTTCGATGGCGATGGCGTCGACGAATTGTTCATTGGCGGTAGAAACGTCCCCGGACGTTATCCCATGCCGGCAAAATCGGTGCTGCTTAAGGTTGAAGGCGGTCAGTTGATCGATGCATCGGCGCGTTTTTTTGGCACTCAAACTCCAGAAGGGCTCTTCACTTCAGCCGTGATTGCCGACCTCAATGGCGACGGCAACAATGAGCTCATTACCGCAGGCGAATGGATGGATATTGAGATTTACCCCAACGAAAACGGTAAACTCCAAGCGCCTTACCCCGTGCAACCCGGATACAAAGGGTGGTGGCAATCTCTAGCTGTAGCAGATATCAATGGTGATGGCCGGCTCGATATCGTTGCTGGAAACCTTGGCGAAAACAACAAATTCAAACCAAGTGCTGAACACCCGCTATTCTGCTATGCGGCAGATTTTGATTCCAATGGATCGCTCGACATTGTGCTCGCCAAATACGAAGGGGAAACCTTGTACCCTGTGCGCGGTCGTGAATGTTCGTCGACGCAGATGCCCTTCATAGCCGATAAATTCGACAGTTATGAAGCCTTCGCCCGCAGCGATTTAAGTGGTATTTATTCGCAAGAGCTTTTGGCTTCAGCCTATCGGCTGGATGCAGAGAACTTGGCGTCGCAGGTCTTTTATCAAGTGGCAGATGGTGCCTATGCCGCCGAAAAATTGCCATTGCTCGCTCAAATCGCACCGGTGCGCAGCATCGTGGTTTTCGACGTCAACAAGGATGGCAAAAAAGATTTGCTTCTCGCGGGAAACCACTTCGGCGTTGAGGTTGAGACCGTGCGGTATGACGCGGGCAATGGGGTTGTTCTGCGCAATACGGGCACCGAATGGCAAGCCGTGATGGCCCATTCAAGTGGACTGTCGCTGCCGCTTGATGTACGAAAGAGTGTGCTGATTACCGATGATCAAAACCGCAGCTTGATCGTAACTGCTGTGAATGGAGGCTACGTGCAAGTGCATCGCATGACGCCTTAAAAGAAAGGCTACGCGGTTTTGCTCAAGGCCAAGAGTAAAATGGCCACTACAGATACGAATAAGCCAAGGCTCTTGATGCGCGTAAAGCGCTCGCTGAACAGCAGCAGTGAGGCCAAAGCAGTCACCAACACAACACCCAAATTGTTGACGGGTATCAGCGCTGAACGGTCAAGCAATTCGGCATCGAATGTTCGGACAAGAAAAAAAATCGATCCAAAGTTTACGAGTCCGAGCAGCATACCACCGATCACGGTTGGCAAATTGAATATGGGCAAGCCTTTGATTTTTCGTCCGAGCAATACACTCAAACCAATTGCGCTCGATGTTAAAAATGGCATTGCGGTGAATAGATATTGATCGTTTTCAGATGCCAGATGCCCACCTTGCGAAAAGTGACCGATCACCAAATCAATGACTCCGCTCCCCATGAAAATAATCACAGGAAAGAGGGCATAGGCCCAATTGAAAGGTTGTCCTTTCTCCTTTTTTGATGATAACACAACTCCGAGAATGGCCAATGACACGGCTGAAATCTTCAGCAAGGTCGGCGCATCGTTGGGGTCGGTGAGCATGAACCAAGCCACGGGTATAACGAGCGACATTTTGGTTGCGATGCTCGTAACGCCTACGCCCACGCGCTGTGCAGTGAATGCCATGAGATAAAACAAGCTGATAAACAGCGTTCCGAGGAGCAGCCCTCCTGAGATCCAAGGTTTATCGAGTTGTTCACGAATGCTGTAATCATCGCCCAGCATCGCCAATCCGCATCCTGCTGCCACCATGTAATTGAACACAATGGCAGGGAAGGTGTGCGCACCAAATCGGGGTAAAAGTCGAAACACCACGAAGATAATCGACGACGATAAAATAGACAATACGAGCCAGATCATTGCTTAATGTAGGTTATAATTTGATCTTCGCCATAGGTTGATACCCGATGGGGTTGAATCGGTAATTGCGGCGCAGGTGAGCCTTCACCTAATCGACGCGGCGAAACAAGCACCCGAATTTCATCCCAAAGGCCTGCATCTAAAAACTGTTGGTGCATATGTTTACCGCCTTCAACCATCACACTCTGAACTTGGGTTTGATAGAGGTGCGCCAAAAGTTCGGGTATAGGTTTTCCGCTTGTCAGCGGGATGGGCGCAGTCGTTTCTGGCAAAGTGCACCCTACTAAACGATCGGCTGCGCAAGCATAAGCCGTTTTTGCTGCATCGTTGAAAACGCGCTCAGCGAAAGACAAGCGCTGATTCGGATCAAAAACAATGCGCAAAGGATTAGGGCCGTCGATGTCGCGCACCGTAAGTTCGGGGTTGTCGTGCGCAACCGACCGCGAACCGATGAGAATGGCCGCCTCGTGCGCACGCCAGAGGTGCACCAGTTTGCGCGTTGCCGGTGAAGTAATCCAGAAGTTCCCGGGGTCATGGCCGTTCCGAATTCGATCTACAAAGCCGTCTGCACTTTGCGCCCACTTCAGCACGATGTAGGGGCGCTTCTTTTCATGAAAGGTGAAAAAGCGCCGATTCAAATTTCTCCCTTCATCATGCAGCACATTGGTTACCACCTCTATTTTGGCTTTGCGCAGACGGTCAATCCCTTTGCCGTCAACGGCTTCAAAAGGATCGGTGTTTGCAATGACTACACGCTTAAATCCTGAGCGCACAATTAAATCAGCGCAGGGGGGAGTTTTGCCGAAGTGCGCACAAGGCTCGAGATTTACGTAGATGGTGCATTGTTTGAAGTCGGCTTTTCCTTGCGCGGCGCGTATGGCGTTGACCTCGGCGTGGGCCTCTCCGTAGTTGCGGTGGTAACCTTCACCAATGATTTGGTTGTGGTAGGTAATAACAGCACCGACACGTGGATTAGGAGCCACGCGTGAATCGCCTGATGCAGCTAGCTGCAGGCAGCGTTGCATCATGCGCTCATCGATCTCACGCTGATTTCTCACCTGCGGCGAGTAAGGTGTTTTTGAGCAAGGACGCAATGGTCATGGGACCCACACCGCCTGGAACAGGTGTGATGAAGCTGCATTTGGGAGCAACTGATTCAAAATGAACATCACCCACGACGCGGTAGCCTTTAGCTGATGTCTCATCATTGAGGCGTGTAATACCCACATCGATAACGGTTGCACCTTCTTTAACCATGTCGGCTGTAACGAACTCTGGCCTTCCGAGTGCAACTACTAAAATATCGGCGGTGCGAGTTATTTCAGCGAGGTTCTTGGTTTTACTGTGGGTAAGGGTTACCGTGCAGTTGCCGGGGTAGCTACTTCGTGCCAATAAAATGCTCATGGGGGAGCCCACGATATGACTTCGGCCGATCACAACGGCATGTTTGCCTTCGGTTGGAATGTTGTAGCGCTCAATAAGTTGAAGAATGCCATACGGCGTTGCAGGCAAAAAGGAGGGGAGGTTGAGTGCCATTCGACCCACGTTCTCGGGATGAAATCCGTCAACATCTTTACTGGGCCATATCGCTTGCAGCACTTTTTGCTCATCGATGTGTTTGGGAAGCGGCAGTTGAACGATAAAGCCATCGATTTGTGCATCGTGATTGAGTTGATCAACCAAGGCAAGCAATTCACCTTCTGACGTTTCGATTGGGCGGGCTATGAGAGTGCTTTCAAATCCGGCCTGCTCACAGGCCTTCACTTTGCTCGCCACGTAGGTCATGCTCGCACCATCGTTTCCTACGATGATTGCAGCGAGGTGCGGGACTTTGAGGTTGTTTATTCTTCGCAGCGCGACAGCTTTAGCCAATTCTTCGCGAATCGCGATTGAACTGGCTTTTCCGTCGAGCAGGGTAGTTGTAGATGTTTTCATCGTCCGCCACGCATGCTACGCAAACCGCCCGCTAAGTTGGCCATGCGGCTCTTACCGGTCATCATGCGCATCATTTTTCGCGTTTCTTCGAATTGTTTGATGAGTTTATTGACCTCGTTTACATTGGTCCCACTGCCATCAGCGATGCGTTTGCGACGGCTCGCGTCAATGATGTTCGGATTGTGTCGTTCTTGGGGCGTCATGGAATGAATGATGGCTTCGACATGTTTGAAAGCATCATCATCGATTTCAACATCGCGAAGGGCTTTGCCCATGCCAGGGATCATCCCGAGGAGGTCTTTCACGTTGCCCATTTTCTTGATTTGCTGCAACTGATCGAGGAAGTCTTCGAAGTCGAAGGTGTTCTTTTCGATTTTCTGCTGCAGTTTCCGCGCTTTTTCTTCATCGAACTGTTCTTGGGCTTTTTCTACAAGCGATACCACGTCGCCCATGCCCAAAATTCGATCAGCCATGCGCTTGGGGTAGAAGATATCGAGCGCATCCATTTTCTCGCCCGTACCCACAAACTTAATGGGTTTGTTTACGACAGCCTTGATCGAAAGTGCCGCACCCCCGCGTGTATCACCATCGAGTTTGGTGAGAACAACCCCATCGAAATCGAGGCGATCGTTGAAGGTTTTGGCTGTATTCACCGCATCTTGTCCGGTCATGGCATCCACCACAAACAAGGTTTCATGGGGTTGAATGGCCTTTTTAACCGCTTCAATTTCTTGCATCATTTCCTCGTCGATGGCCAAGCGACCAGCGGTATCGACGATCACCACATTGTAACCTTTCGATTTGGCATGTTGTATAGCGTTGGTGGCGATTGATACGGCATTTTTATTTTCGCGTTCGCTGTAGACATCCACACCGATTGATTCACCGACCACGTGCAATTGGTCAATTGCCGCAGGACGGTAGATGTCGCAAGCGACGAGCAATACTTTCTTTCCTTTTTTCGATTTGAGCCAGTTGGCGAGTTTTCCAGAGAAGGTGGTTTTACCTGAACCTTGGAGACCCGACATGAGAATAACGCCGGGGTTACCTTGAAACTTGATATCGGTTTGGTCGCCGCCCATGAGTTCGGTGAGCTCTTCATGGGTAATTTTAACGAGGAGTTGGCCAGGCTTCACCGACGTGAGCACTTGTTGACCCAGGGCTTTGTCTTTGATGCGCGCCGTAAAGTCTTTGGCAGTTTTAAAGTTAACGTCGGCATCAAGGAGTGCACGGCGCACTTCTTTCAGGGTTTCAGCAACGTTCACCTCGGTGATTTGCCCTTGGCCTTT
>CAMCHP010000082.1 GCA_945874695.1 Chryseobacterium gleum | reverse complement strand
TGAGATGATCAATCAATCGGTGAACAACATCGAGTTTGAGTTTGCCTCACGCATGCGGATGCTTTTGCGAAGCAAACGTCCGGCGATTGCCATTCTCGACGGCCAACGCGGACCAACACCGATTGAAACGGCCGACCTTGTTGAATCGTTGAAAGAGTCGTATGACGTAGAACGCGTTGAGCTGAAGGAGAAGTTAAATGCCCTATCAGAAAAGCTCGATGGCATGCCGCGCCGCACCAACAAGTACGATTTGTTGATTGTTGCAAAACCCGATTCAGCCTTTTCAAATCAGAACAAGCTCATTATCGACCAGTTCATCATGAACGGAGGGCGCGTATTGTGGTTGGTTGACCCCCTTCGCACCAGCTTAGATAGCTTGCGTGCAAAGCAGCAAGTTTTAGCTGAAAGCAATGAACTCGGTTTGTATGACATGCTTTTCGACTACGGCGTGCGCGTGAACCGAAACCTGATTATTGATTACCAGTGTGCACTCATTATGCTCGATGGCGGTCCGATGGGCAACCAGCGCAACATGCAAATGGCCAATTGGTATTTTGCTCCGGTGGTGATTCCAACCAATGAAGTACACCCCATTGTGAGCAACCTCGATCCGATTCATTTCGACTTTGTATCATCACTTGATACAGTAGGGGGTAATCCGCTTATATCCAAGACGGTATTGTTGCGATCAAGTGACCTTTCGATTGAGCGCAAGGCCCCCGTACGGGTAAATGCCTCCATCGCTGAGCTGGAGCTCGACTACTTCGAAAACGGGCCGCACCAAAGCTATCCGCTCGCGGTTTTGCTCGAGGGCGAATTTACCTCAAACTTCACCGGACGTTTGCCTGACACCTTGGTGCGCAATCCCGACTTCGCCTACATGGAGAAGAGCTTGCCTACGCGCATGATTGTTGTGGGCGATGGCGACATCATCCGCAACAAAGTGATGCCTGTTCAAGGCGGCTATCAGCCTTTGCCGCTCGGATTTGATCGCTATGCCAACCGGGTGATTTACGACAACAAAGAGTTTTTGCTGAATGCGATCAATTATTTGCTCGACGATACAGAGCTGATTGCTGTAAGGTCGCGCACCATTGAGTTACGCCAATTGAATAAGTCGTCGATTCGCGAAAATCGCGGCATGATTCAATTGCTGAATGTGGCTTTACCTTTGGTGCTCATTGTGGCTATGGGCAGCATTGTGATCGTTATTCGCAAGCGTAAATACAGCAAATCATGAAGAAGAACCGAAAGCTTTTACTTGTTTTGATCGTTGTAGCCGCAGCGGTATTCATGATCTTCAATGCCAAGAATCCGAAAGGAAATATCGCTTCAAAGCCACTGGCCAACTTCACGATCGACGACACAGCGTCGATTGACCGCATCTTCATCATCGATGCAGACCAGGTTTCGGTGACGCTTGAGCGCGACCCGAACAGCCGCTATTGGGACTTAAATCAGCAATACAAGGCGCGCAAAGATGCCGTTGATTTGTTGCTCCGCACCTTCAAACGCATCAAAGTGAAAGCACCAGTGCCCGAATCAGCCCGAGAGAACGTGATTCGATTGCTGGCCGGTGCAGGCAAGAAGGTCGAGATTTACCAAGGGGGCAACACGCCCGTGAAAACATACATCGTGGGCAACGCCACACAAGACCACACCGGAACCTACATGTTGCTTGAAACAGCTGAAGAAGGGCGCTCAAGCGAACCCTTCATCGTGCACATGGAAGGTTTTACAGGCTTTCTCAGCACACGCTTTTTCACCGATGAGAATGAGTGGCGCTATACGGGCGTATTTGATTACCCCACATTGAATGTTCAACGCCTGGAGATGGTGAATCACCACCTGCCGTTTCATTCGTTTTCAATCGATTACAAAGGCGGGAACGATTTGAAATTGAACGATTTCAGAGGCGAATCCATAGCTGCCTTTGATACCCTTCGCCTGAAAGATTACCTCTTGCTCTACAAGAAGGCGCACGTTGAAACCTACCAATCACACATGACTCCTGCGCAAGAAGACAGCCTGAAACAATCGCCTCCCGCCTATACCTTGCGGGTGATTGATAACGCGGGAGAAGCCAAAGAACTGCAGCTTTATTTCAAGAAACCTGTGCTGGAGGCCTATGACGAGCAAGGCAACATTGAACCTTGGGATCTCGCCCGCATGTATTTCGTGTACCAAGGTGAGGTAGGCCTTGCGCAGTTGTTCGTTTTTGATCCGCTGATTAAAGTGCGCCTCAGTGATTTCGCACCGAGTCAAGTTCAAGCCCTTCGCGCCAACTGATTATGAAAAAATCGTATCCAGATTTAGCAGCCCTGTTGCTCCGCGTCGTGTTTGGCGCCTTGATGTTGCCACACGGTTATAAGAAAATCGAGAAGTTGCAAGCGCTCTGGGATCGTCCCGAAGTGCTCGAGAACATCGATCTATTAACCCCGAAATCGGCTGATCCCTTGGGCATTGGCGAAGAGGCCACCTTGATCATCGCCATCGTGGTTGAATTGCTTTTTTCAGCCTTGGTAATTCTCGGCGTGAAAGTGCGCATAACCACCTTGCCCTTGATCGCAACCATGGGCGTTGCAGCATTCATGGTACACGCCGACGCACCATTTGCTAAGAAAGAGTTGGCGTTGCTCTTCCTAGCGGGCTATTTGGCCATCTTTGCCTTGGGTGCTGGGAAGTACAGCTTCAAAAAATTCCGCTAAACATCCATAAGTTCGGCCGCGAAGCGCGACCAACTGAGCGCTTCAACCCGACGTGCAATGGCCTGTTCCCATCCCGGCGTTAGCCGGAAAACCAAAAACCACTGCGCAATCGCATGTGCCAACGCTTGTGCATCACCCGCCGGAAAGAGCATGCCTGTTTTTTCGTGCGCAATGTACTCAGCCAATCCGCCGACATTGCTTGCAATGACCGGACGTTCAAAGTGCATTGCCACTGCGGTTACCCCGCTTTGCGTAGCCGTGTGATATGGCAGCACCACCGCATCTGCGGCGCCGAAAAACAGCGGCAGTTCGCGGTCTTCAATGAAACGGGTGTGCCAAAGAACGCGCTCAGCAACCGCCGGTGCGAGATTTGAACGCAGCTGATCAAGCTCAACATAGGGCTCGCCGGCAACCACCAAATAATAATCGTTCGGAAGCTGCGAAAATGCAGCCAACAACGTATCAATGCCTTTGTACTTGCGAATTAAACCGAAGTAGAGCAACACTTTCGCATCTGCCGGCAACCGAAGCGCTTCTCGCGCTTGCGCAACGGGCATGGCTGCTTGCGCGTGCGGGTAAACCGGATGAAAAAGCGTTTGCACGTTGATCTCGCGCTTGTGATTGCGGCGATGAAAATGCAACTGCTGCAAATCATCACTCACCGCTTGCGACAAGGTCACCAAATCGTTGCACGCATCAAAAAATGATCGTCCCAACCGGTGCTGAAATGCACCCGCGTCGTGCGGAATGGCGTTGTGTAAAATTCCAGTAACCCGCATGTTTTTCAAGCGTTTCGTCACACCGGTGAGCGCAGGAGCGAGGTAGCCCGTCCAATACGGAACGAGCACCCGATCAACCTGTAAATCATTGATGTACTTCGCTGTAGCGCGCCAGGTTAAAGGATTGATTGAATCGAGGAGCGCCGGCACATGCTCTTCAACCGGATCAGCACTGTACTGCGTTTTTCCGGGGAACAAAAGTGAAGGGTATTGTCGGCTGAAATTAATGCAATGCACCGCGTGGCCATGGGCGCGTAAGGCCTTGACCAAATGGGTGTTAAACAACGCAATTCCTCCGCGAAAGGGTGGAAATACCGATACGATAGCTACCTTCACGGGCGAAAGTTAGCATTTACAAGCACCGATTCAGCCGCGCAGGAAGACTATCTTTGCAGCGATAAACAAAGTTATGGAAGCATACATCATCGACGGAGTGCGCACTCCGGTTGGAAATTTTGGAGGGTCTTTATCGCCCTATCGGGCGGATGATCTCGCCGCGCACGCCATTCAAGCCCTCATCGCAAAGCATCCCACGCTCAAATTGAATGAAATCGAAGACGTGGTACTTGGATGTGCGAATCAAGCTGGCGAAGACAATCGCAATGTAGCGCGCATGGCTGTGCTTTTGGCCGGATTGCCAACCTCGGTTCCGGGCGAAACCGTGAATCGCTTGTGCAGCTCTGGGCTCGCTGCGGTGGTGCAGTGTGCGCGTGCCATCAAACTTGGTGAAGGTGAGTTGTTTATTGCTGGTGGCATTGAGCACATGACCCGTGCGCCGTGGGTGATCAGCAAGGCCAGCACACCGTTTGGTCGCGACGCTGAGATGTTTGATACCAGCTTCGGTTGGCGCTTTGTCAATCCGAAAATGAAGGCTGAATTTGGCACCGATGCCATGGGCGAAACCGCCGAGAACTTGGTTGATTTGTACAACATCAGCCGCGAAGATCAAGATCGTTTTGCAGTGGCATCGCAGCTGAAAGCGGCGAAAGCACAAGCGAGCGGACGCCTCGCGATGGAGATCGCACCGGTGAGCATACCGCAACGCAAAGGAGATCCGATCGTATTTGACCGCGATGAATTCATCAAAGCGAATACGACGCTTGAAGGGCTTGCGAAACTTCGTCCGGCGTTCAGAAAGGAGGGAAGCGTGACCGCAGGTAACGCATCGGGCTTGAACGACGGGGCTGCCGCAATCCTTTTAGCATCTGCAAACGCTGTAAAGCAGCACCAACTCAAGCCCTTGGCGCGTGTTGTGAGTTCTGCAGTATCGGGTGTTGAGCCGCGCATCATGGGCATTGGTCCGGTTGAAGCGGCCAATAAAGCATTGCGCCGTGCGAACTTAACCTTAGCCGACATCGACATCATTGAATTGAATGAGGCGTTTGCGGCCCAGAGCTTGGCGTGCATTCGCGCATGGGGCCTGGCTGATGATGATCCGCGCATCAATCCGAACGGCGGTGCCATCGCCATCGGGCATCCGCTTGGGATGTCAGGAGCGCGCATTTTATACACGGCTGCCTTGGAGTTGAGTTTAACTCAAAAGCGCTATGCGCTGGTGACGATGTGTGTAGGGGTTGGACAAGGTTACGCGGCCATTATCGAGCGCGTTGATTCAAGCGATCTTCAATGATTTACGCATTTAAAGGCTTCATTCCGGTTGTTGATCCAACTTCGTTTGTGCATCCACAGGCGGTTGTTACGGGCAACGTCATCATTGGCAAGCACTGCTACATTGGTCCGGGTGCTGCCTTGCGCGGCGATTGGGGCGGCATCGTGCTTGAAGACGGTTGCAATGTGCAAGAGAATTGCACCATTCATATGTTTCCTGGAGTTACCGTACGTTTAGAAGCGGGCGCTCACATTGGTCACGGTGCCATTATTCACGGCGCAACCATTGGTGCAAACGCCATGGTGGGCATGAATGCCGTTGTAATGGATGATGTACAGGTGGGTGCCGGCAGCATCATTGGCGCCTTGTCGTTTGTGAAAGCAGCTACCGTGTTGCCGCCACGGAGCTTGGTGGTTGGAAATCCGGCACGCATTATCGGCGAAGTCAGCGACGACATGCTCGATTGGAAAACGAAAGGCACGCGTTTGTATCAGCTCTTGCCGGGTGATTTGCACGCCAGTCTTGAGCCTTGTGAAGCCTTGACAGCTGTACCGGCAAATCGCCCTTCGCAAGACGTACTTTACGCCACATGGGAGGCAGTGAAGCGCGAAGCATCTGACGATGGCACGTCAAAGTAAAACGTTTCGGTTTAAGCAGTTTGCCATAGAGCAAGACCAATGTGCCATGAAAATTGGCACCGATGGTGTTTTGTTGGGCGCCTGGATCGATGTGGAGGGTGCCCAGCGCATCCTCGACATTGGAACCGGCACCGGTTTGATTGCATTGATGGCTGCCCAGCGCAATGCAAGTGCACACGTTGTAGCCGTAGAACTCGATGTCGCCGCCGCAAGTCAGGCTGCGGCCAATGCCGCGAGTTCGCCATTTGCCGATCGAATCATTGTTAGTCAGTGCGCCATTCAAGATTACACCAGCGACCATTTGTTTGATGTCATTGTGAGCAATCCGCCCTTTTACAGCGCGCATGTGAAATCACCCGATGCGCAGCGGGCTTTGGCTCGGCATGAAGACAGCTTGACTGCAGCAGAATTATTTCGGGCAGCGGAGCGGCTGCTCGCTCGAGCGGGAGTTTTTTCGTTGATCTGGCCCGCCGAGGGCCAGTCTATGCTTTGTGCGATCGCCCACGAATTTGGCTTGCATTGCATTCGGTCATGGAAGGTTTATCCGAACAGCCAAAAGTCGGCCCATCGCGTATTGCTCAGCTTCAGTCGGCAGCCGGCGCCATGCGACGAAGGCGAGCTCACGCTTGAAGGCGAGGAGCGAGGCATATACACAGAACCTTACCGCGCGCTTGTTCGATTGTTTTATTTGGGGATGTGAGGGGGGAGACTTTGGACGGGGGAGACGTTAGACTTTAGACGGCCGAGAAGCAGCGTTCAGCTCGGCTCGGAGCGGCGAGACCTTTGTAGGGGTAACATTTATTTCAAGGCCAAAAAAAGTGTTACCCGGTTTTTGATTTCGGCGGGCGGTAAACATTTTCAATTTTTTTTTAAAATGTTTACCAGCGAGTTTTTGGGTGTCACTGCAAAGACGCAATGCTTTGCGTCAACACCGTGAAGTGCGCACCCGCGCGAAACCGTGATGTGCAGGCACACACCTTGCCCCAGCGGGGCGAAATCTCGGTAGGGATGCGATTTATCGCGTCCGTTGCCGTGCGGCAGCAGTTCGTAAGCCCCATCGGGGCGACATCTAACCCCATTGGTAAACATTCTAAACGTTTCGTGAAATGTTTACCACGTGTTTTGGTTGCGTCGCGTGATGTCAAGGCACACACCCGCCCCAGCGGGGCGAAATCTCGGTAGCCACGGGTTTCAACCCGTGGATGCGGCGCGCGCGCACCTCGAGTGCCGTAGGCACGGCATCTACCTGGCGTGGTTGCCATCAATATCAAAGATTGCATGCTTCTTGCCTTCTTGCGTGATGAATGAATGGCGTTGGTAAACATTTTAAACGTTGCGTGAAATGTTTATCCCATGCAATGCACGCTAACGGTGAAAGATCATTTGGGCAGTCGAGATATGATAACCTCCACAGGGAGCTCCAGTTTCGAAAATGCGAACCACTTCTTGCCCAAGTCTTTCAGCGATGCACCCAAATGGTAGAGCTCGTTTTGGTCGATCAAAATTACATCTGTAGCTGCTTTTTTGATCAGGTTGGCAGCAAATACATAAGCGTCAAACACCTGCCCTTCGAAGAATATACCTTGACGGGGCAATCCTTCTGCTTCGAGTTGCATTGAAATTGTTCGGACTTCTCTACTAAGATGTTCATGGTTGCTTTCAATTCGCTCCAAGCGCTGATTCAATGCAACCCCATTCAATAAGTAATCACTCAATACATGGGTAGCCCAGATGCGAAAGTGCGTGCCTTGTTTTGACTTTACCCGATAACCTACTGAGATGATGACATCAAGGTTGTAGTGCTCAGTAAGCATGGTTTGAGTTTTACCCTCCAAAGCACCATGCTGGGTGGTTGTCGCAAAATATGCGACAACCACGTCTCTTACCAGTTCCCCTTCTTTGAAAACGTTGTTGATGTGTTTGCCAGTCGTTTTTACGTCGCGACCAAATAGTTGAGCCATTTGAGCCCGGTTTAACCACACCGTATTCAATTCAATGCGTACGTTGATGCGGGGTGTGCTTTCATCGGATTGATAAACAATGATTTGTCCTTTGGTTTGCATCGAATGGATGGTTGATATTCGATCAATTTACCAATGATTTCAACCGCCGTTCTCAAATATTGCACAACTGTTGACCTATTCTTTACAGATGCAATTGGAAGGGCATTAGACCAGGAGACTTTAGACAACAGCAGAGAGACTTTAGACTGAGAGACTTTAGACTTTAGACGGCCGAGAAGCAGCTTTCAGCCCACCTCGGAGAGGCGATACCTTTGTAGGGTAAACATTTTAAACGTTACGTGAAAATGTTTACCACGTGTTTTGGTTGCGTCGCGTGATGGCAAGGCACACACCCGCCCCAGCGGGGCGAAATCTCGGTAGGGATGCGATTTATCGCGTCCGTTGCCGTGCGGCAGCAGTTCGTAAGCCCCATCGGGGCGACATCTAACCCCATTGGTAAACATTTTAAACGTTACGTGAAAATGTTTACCACGTGTTTTGGTTGCGTCGCGTGATGTCAAGGCACACACCCGCCCCATCGGGGCAAAATCTCGGTAGCCACGGGTTTCAACCCGTGGATGCGACGCGCGCGCACCTCGAGTGCCGTAGGCACGGCACAAGAAGACTTTAGGGAGACTTTAGACTGAGAGACTTTAGACTTTAGACGGCCGAGAAGCAGCGTTCAGCTCGCCTCGGAGGGGCGATTACTTTGTAGAGGTAACATTTATTTCTACGCCAAAAAAAGTGTTACCCCGTTTTTGATTTCGGTGGGCGGTAAACATTTTTGAAAAAAAATTTAAATGTTTACCGCATGCAAAACATTGAACGCTGTAACATTTTAAAAGAGGTTGATTGTTCTCGATTTATCAAATGCGAGAAGAGCCTCGCCGAGGCCAAGCGGCACATTGTTTTTTCGGCCGTCCAATGTCTATGACCCCAAAATTCGTTTCAGATTCTCGATTTGGCTGTCCCAAAGCAATATGGCTTCTTCAACCTCGTCTTCATCGGTGTAATCGGTGACGATGAGAGCCGTTTCTCCCGTGAGGGCGTCGAGGCGAATGCGCAGCTCAAAAAAGGTGTCTTCGCCCTCATCTTCGTGTTCGATCCATCGAAATTTGATCGATTCATCGCGTTTCTTCGTAAGCATGCGCGCCTCTTCTTCGCTGCCATCCCAATAAAAGGTATAAACTCCATCTTTGATGTTTACGTCGTCGGCAAACCACTCAGACAGCCCGCTGGGCGTGCTTAAGCAATTGAAGAGGATGTTCTTTGAAACGTTCAAAATATACTCCCGCTGGAATCGTACTTTCTGCATAGTTAGGTCTTCAATTTCGGCAGTTGGGAAGTTAGGTATTTTAACCAAGTGAACAACCGAAGATTTAGATATTGCTGAAAAGAATTTTATATATATTTGCGCCCCGAAAGAATAAAATGGCGAGGTAGCTCAGCTGGTTAGAGCGCATGATTCATAATCATGAGGCCGAGAGTTCAAGTCTCTCTCTCGCTACAAAAAGAAAGAGCCCCATGAGGGCTCTTTCTTATTTCAACAACTTTGTTTTCAGTTGCTTATTTCTTTCGAAAGCGCAGTCAAGGCTTGCCTTTTTTCTTCGGCGCTGGTGCTTCTTCTTCGTTGCGCATGGCTTTGTCGGCTCCTTTTCCCGCCTTCGGCGCGTCAGCTTTTGGCCCCACCGCATCGCCTTCAAGTCGCTGCAAAAGCTCGCCAAGTTGCTCAGCACTCAACTGTTTTGCGATAATTCGCTTGTCTGCATCGAGCAAAAAAACCTTGGGCGTCGAAAAAACATCGAAAGTGGTGCGGAAATTCAAACTCGGCAAAGTGGTGATGTTGGCATAAATCAATTTCGTTGCTGAATCTGTGGCGTTAATGGCCGGATTGTCAGAAACGTTGATCCAATCGCCAATTTTTTGCTCTTTGATAAACTTCAGCCAAGGTTCCGTTTCGAAGTCATTGCCAATGGCGAAAATCTCTACACCACGCGGTTTCCATTCTTCATAAAGCTTCTTCAACTTGGGCATTTCCTTCTTACAATGCCCACACGAGGCTTCCCAAATGGCTACAATGGTGTACTTGGCCTTCACATCGTAGAGCGATACCCAATTTTCGAGCGTCACATCAGGCAGAATAATGTTCGGTACCTGCTCGCCGCACACAATGAAACGCAATTCGTTGGCTCGCTCAATGATGCGCGACATTTGTTCTTCGTTGAGCCAATCAACTTTGCCGGTGCGGTAATACTTATTGACTACACCCACGAAAATTTTATCCATACACATGATTTCTGATTTCTCAGAGGTATACGTAATGTGGTGGGTGATGTACTTAAACAAGTCAGGCGCTTGCGCACGTTCGATGAGCGCAAAGGCTTCTTTCAAGAGCGTATCTGGAATTTGGGGCAACACTTTGGTCCAATACTTATCGAGCATGCGGTGAAACATTTGGTCGCGCACCAATCGCCCGTCGGTAAAGTCAACCTGATCCCAATAGTGATTTCGGTAGTACATGTAGCGCCAAAGTCTTTCATCTTCTACGCCTGCCGGCGGATTGGGGATTTCCGGTTCAAGCGTCAACTTTAACAAACTCGTAAATAGCGCAGTTGGATGGTTTGCAATCAGCTCTTTCTGGCGATTGACCACGTCGGCATTGAGCGCTTCAACAGCCTGTCGCGCCGATGCCCGTGTTGCTTCATTGGCCGAAGAGTCAGCCAAAACCTTATCATAAGGCTCACGTGCCGTGCGCTTGTCAGAAATGAAATGCAAGTAGTCAAAAAACAACTTGTTTTCTGATGAAGCAGTTACTTTCATCTTGCCAATTAAGTCGTCGACATGCGTTTCAAGCTGAATTTCTTCTTCAGCCACGATGATGTCGAAAAACTTCGGACCAGGCAGAACGATCGCATACTTGCCGCAATCTGTTCCTGCTTTTCCTTTGAATTCGAAGTACCCATTTTTGTCGGCGCGCGTGGTGTCGTTGTAGTAAAGTTTCTCGCCATAATAATTGGCTAAATACACGTCGCACTCACTTACTCCGTTCACTTTCAGTTTGATGCGGTGTTCTTGTGCCGCCACTGAGCCCATCAAGCCCATGAAAGTTATCACTACAATGAATTCGAAAAGATTTTTGGTCATAATTTCTATGCTTTGTACAGTTGACTAACTTTCGCTTACAAAAGTTGTTCCCAAAGTTAGGATTAACAAGATTTAAGGCCTAACGGCCAGATGCAGTATGATAACCAAAGGTTGTTTAAAAGTCAGTGTTTTAGGCTGTGGATGGGCAGGATTGCCAGCAGCAGCGGCACTTGTTAAAAATGGTTATACGGTAAAAGGATCGACGACACACCTTACAAATATGTCGTCTTTGGCTTTAAATGGCGTGCTTCCATACCGTGTTATTGCATCGCTGGCCTTGGAAGGTGAGCGCGTAACCGAGTTTTTTAATACCGATGTGCTCATTGTGACGCTCCCGCCGCCGCGCATGCAGGGCTTGCCCGATTACCATTTAAAGGTGCACCGAGAAATTGCTGCACAAGCCATCCGATCAAACATCCAACGCGTCATCCTTTACAGCAGCACATCGGTGTACCCCGAGAGCCAAGGAAGGGTAGTTGAGGAAGATGCCACAGTGACCCCATCCGCCCATTCGGGCGTATCACTCTTAGAAATTGAACG
>CAMCHP010000081.1 GCA_945874695.1 Chryseobacterium gleum | reverse complement strand
TTCAGCTGCGGTAACGGCACCGCGGGCAAATCCCTCGCGGCTAAATGCTTCATGTATGAGTGTGATGCGGTCAACAACTGATGTGAACGAAACTTCATGGGTGCCTTTTACATCTCCTTCGCGTACTGACTCGATGTACAAGGAATCTGAGGTGTTGGTGTCATCCGTCCAGCCCTTCAAGCTTGGAAACGCATCGAGTACCACATCGGCCAGCGTAAGCGCCGTGCCGCTTGGCGCATCTTTTTTGGCGATGTGATGGATTTCCCGCAAGGTCGGATGGTAGTCTGCTCGGGTCGCCAATTCTCGTGCAGCGGTGCGCAAGATCTCAGCGAATACATTCACACCGATGCTGAAATTTGATGCATAGAACAAGCTCCCGTTTGCATCTTCAACCGCCGTGCGCACTTGTGGCAGGGCAGCATACCAGCCCGTGGTGCCGGTAACAACCGGTAATTTGGCTTCCATGCACGCATAAATGTTATGCAAAGCGGCACTTGGTTGGGTAAATTCGATGGCGATGTCAGCACCCGTTAACAATTCGGAGGTAACGGCGTGTTCAGAACTGAGTTTTAACACCACTTCATGGCCTTTTTCAAGCAAGATGTGCTCAACAGCCTTGCCCATTTTACCGTATCCGATGATGATGACCTTCATACCCGCCGAAGTTAGAAATTAATCACCAAGCGAACTCCGGCATTTACGCGATCGGTCGGAACAGCCGTTGGATGGATTTGAAAGGTGAGGTCATCGCTTACATCGAAATCGAACAAATGCGCGTCAACATGTGCATCGATTATGTTCAAGGCATAAACCACTGCAAGGCTGATGACTGATAAATCAAGCCAGCGTCGGTAGTCATCAACAAGCTGACGAAGGTTGTTTACTGATTCACCTGAAGTGTTGATGGTGGCTGGATTGTTATCGAGTTCTGCGATCAAATTATCGCGGTAAAAGCGGTGATTCTGGGCATTGTCGCGAATGAAATAGCCGCAAGTCGCCAATCCGGCATACACCACAGGTATTTTCCAGTACTTTCGATTGTAGGCTTGTCCTAAACCCGGTAGGGCCGTGCTCATGAGGGTAGCCTTGCGCACTGAATGCACGTGCGCTTGCTCCGTTGGTTTTGGCAGGGAGTCGGCTTCAACGCTGACCTGCGCCCAGAGGTTGCTGTTGCCGAATATCAAGCACAGCGCACAAAGCAGTATGGTACGTACAGTTAATTTCACCTGCCGAGTGCTTCGAGTAACTTTTGAAGGTCGTCTTTGCTGCTGAACTGGATTTCAATTTTCCCGCTTCCGTCTTCTTTGCTGCGCAATTCAACGTTTCGGCCGAACTTCAATCGCAAATCAGCGCGCAATTTTTGGTATTCAAAAGATAGCGGGTCTTTGGTGGTTTTTTTGTTTTCGCCTTTGGCGGATGTCTGGTATTGCCGAACGAGTTCTTCGGTTTTACGCACGCTCAGCTCATCGCGCACCACCAATTTGGCAATCTGCTGTTGGATTGTTGAGTCGTCGATATTCACTAGCGCACGCGCATGCCCCATGGATAGCTTCTTCTCGATGATTGCAATCTGAATTTCAGCGGGCAGCTTGAGCAAGCGGAGGTAGTTGCTGATGGTAGCGCGATTCTTACCCACACGGTCACTTAGCTCATCTTGGGTGATTTCACACTCATCCATCAAGCGTTTATAGCTGATCGCGATTTCAATGGCGTCGAGGTTTTCGCGTTGAATATTCTCGACCAACGCCATTTCGAGCATTTCTTGGTCGTTGGCTGTGCGAACATAAGCCGGAATTTCGTCGAGCTCAGCGATTTGTGATGCACGAAAGCGACGCTCACCGCTGATGAGTTGGTACTTGGTAGCAGAAATCTTTCGGACGGTAATGGGCTGAATAATGCCCAATTCACCGATCGATGCGGCAAGTTCTTGCAGCGCTACTTCGTCAAAATGTGTGCGCGGTTGCCAAGGGTTGGCTTCAATCTGTGCAATTTTCAACAGGGCGATGTTGCCCGCGACATTGCCGATGCTTCCTTTGTCGATTTGACGAGGTTCAGGGGCGCTTGATGCGTTCTCAAGCAGAGCGCTCAATCCCCGTCCGAGTG
The DNA here is from genome assembly GCA_945874695.1 of Chryseobacterium gleum. Classification (GTDB taxonomy): domain Bacteria; phylum Bacteroidota; class Bacteroidia; order Flavobacteriales_D; family Sanyastnellaceae; genus CAMCHP01. The sequence continues at coordinate 9,594 of CAMCHP010000081.1, read as the reverse complement.
CTTGTCGCTTAGCCATTGCTCAGATCGATGTATTTTTCGTTGTCTCGGATGCGCGTCATGTCGTTTTTCTGCAAGATCTCGCGGGTCAAATTCAGGTAGTTGATTGAACCTTTCGAGCTGGCATCGTGCATGACGATGGTTTCACCAAAGCTCGGGGCTTCACCCAAGCGGGTGTTGCGGTGGATGATGGTCTCGAACACCATATCTTGAAAGTGCATGTTCACTTCTTCGACCACCTGATTTGCTAGGCGAAGGCGGGTGTCGTACATGGTGAGCAAGATGCCTTCAATGCTGAGCTCTGGATTGAGTTTACTTTGAACAATTTTGATGGTATTCAAGAGTTTACCCAATCCTTCGAGGGCAAAATACTCACATTGAACAGGAATGATCGTTGAGTCGGCTGCGGTTAACGCATTGATTGTGATCAATCCGAGCGAAGGCGAGCAATCAATAATGATGAAGTCGTAATCGTCTTTGATTTTAGACAACGCCGTGCGCATCATGTACTCTCGATTGGGCATGTTGATGAGCTCGATTTCAGCACCAACTAAGTCGATGTGGGCTGGTATGATATCGAGGTTCGGGTTGCTAGTAGCTATGATTGCGGATGCAGGCTCGATGCCGTCAACCAAACATTCATAAATGCTTTTATCAACCGCTTTGGGGTCGATGCCAACACCCGATGTTGCATTGGCTTGCGGATCTGCGTCAATGAGCAGTGTTCGGTATTCGAGCACACCGAGGCATGCTGCAAGGTTAATCGCAGATGTGGTTTTTCCAACACCCCCTTTTTGGTTGGCTACGGCAATAATCTTTCCCATGTCCTATACGTCTTTTTGTTCGCCGATGTTAAACAAGATCAGTTCGATTCCTGCTTTTGCAAAAGCGTCTTGCGCTTGTTGTGAATCAATTTCTATGTAGGGAAAAGTATTGTAGTGCATCCCTACGATGCGTTTGCAACCGATCATGCCAGCGGCAATGATGGCGTCTTCAATGCCCATGGTGAAGTTATCGCCAATGGGTAATATGGCTACATCGGGCCTCCAAAAGCGTCCGATGAGTTCAAGGTCTGCATGCAGCGCGGTGTCTCCCGCAAAATAAAGTCGACCTTCAGCAGTGTCGATGATAAAACCACCGGGCTGCCCCCCGTTCGTGCCATCAGGCAGCACACTTGAATGTACGGCATTGACATAGCGCAGCTTTCCGAAGTCGAATAGGTGGGTACCGCCAATGTTCAACGGCCATGAGTGTGCGATTCCTTTTTCTTGGAACCATGTCACAATTTCATAGTTGCTGATTAGCATAGCGTTGCTGCGGCGGGTGATCTCTTCGGCATCAGCCACGTGGTCTGCATGTCCGTGGCTTAGTAGCACATAATCAACGGCGATGTCTTCAACCACAACATCCGCGGCGAGCGGATTGGGGCGAATGAAAGGGTCGAAGAGTAATCGTTTCCCTTTTGTTTCAAGAAGAAAGCAGGCGTGACCGTACCAAGTTAGCTTCATGACGACTATTTTCGCGGGGCAATTGAACGCGACTTCATTTGAAGTGTTGTTCTACCACACAGGTTGAACTCTAGCGTGTAAAGGTACGTTGATTCCTCAGGATTTTCGGCAGAAGTTTTACACACCACGGGGTGAACATCAGGTTAATAATTTGAGCATAAAAACGAAGGTATGATCACCATTATTGTTGGAACCAATCGTCCGGGCAGCAACACCGAACGCATTGCCAAATACTATAAATCACTGCTTGAGCAACGAAGTATTGAACATGCCTTCTTGCACCTTGAAGATTTGCCCGTTGATTTTATATTTAATGACATGTGGGGCAATCGTTCGGCTGCAATGGAAGCTATTATTGAGCGAGCTATTCTGCCTGCGAACAAGTACGTTTTTGTGATGCCAGAGTACAATGGAGGATTCCCCGGAATTCTCAAGGCTTTCATTGACTGCATTCCACCGAAAGTATGGCAAGGGAAAAAGGCAGGTCTTGTTGGCGTGGCTACTGGAAAAGCGGGAGCGCTGCGTCCGATGGATCAGTTTACCAATATTTTGAATTACCTGAAGGTGAGTGTTTTGTATGCGAAACCTAAATTGTCTGAGGTTCAATTTGCATTGAATGAATCAGGGGAGGTGGTCGATGCACGCGTGATCGCTATGCTCGAAGAGCATGTAGAATTGATGGTGAAGTTCTAGTTCAGCAGGATTATCAGTCTTCCAAGTCGTCAAATTCGATGTTGGTGAAAACCTTGGTGGAATCGTCATCGTTTTGCTCGCTCGCGCTGTTGTTCGTGAAAGCTACTTCTTGCTGTTTATCGTGGGTTTCAAAGTTGTCGTCGTAACGGTCGCTGTCAACAATGGCGTCAATACGCTCCATCGTCTCATGCAAGCCATCTAAGAACTTATTGAAATCTTCGCGGTAAAGAAAGAGTTTATGCTTTTCAAACTGCGGATTGCCGTTATCGTCGAAACGACGCTTGCTTTCCGTAATGGTCATGTATAAGTCGTTGCCTTTGGTGCTTTTGACATCAAAGAAGTAGGTTCGTTTACCTGCTCGAATCGATTTGGAGAACAAATCGCTGCGGTGGTTTCCTCCATCAGGCATAGCCGATCGTTTTGGTTGTTTCCAAATTTAACAAAAAATCAATCTAAAATACCGTTCGTCGAATTTAGTACGTGAAGTATGCACGAAAACCGGCGCCTAAAGGACGAAAAAACAGCAAAAGTGGGAAATCAACGCACCAGATTGATGTGCCCTTCGAATTCGTGTGGGAATCCGAGAAGGTCATGGATTACACCCCGATAAACGTAGATGCCATTTTGGGCGTAGTGGTCGCCGTTCTTAACGTTACCAATCCACGGGATGTTCGGGTCATCGGTTGTGAAAATGACCTCACCCCAGCGGTTGTAAATTTCAAGTTGAAAACGGCTGTACCCCGTAACAACCATCTGCCAAACATCGTTGATGCCATCTTGGTCAGGGGTAAAGGCGTTGGGGGCGTAAAAGAGCGTTCCTTCAACGGCAACCCGACCAATGGCGCGGTCAACACAGCCGTATGAATTGGTGACGGTTTGAATCACGTCAAAATAGCCTGACCCGACATAACTGTAATCAGGATTCCATTCAGTACTCGTAGAACCGTCGCCAAAATTGTATAGGCAATTTAATCCACCCTCTGATAAATTGGTGATGCTAATGTGCGGCTCGAGGATATTTACAGTATTTGGTTCAATGTTAAACCCAGCCGAAGGAATAGGGTATGCAACTACCGCATTGGGCACAGTCATAAACAAGGTTTGTGCGCAATCGCCAGTGGTGGTCATTGTCAAACTCACGTCAAATGTGCCCGAGAACATGTAGGTATGCGTAGGGTTCGCTTGCGTTGACGAGGTGCCATCGCCGAAATCCCACACATATTGAGCTGAAGTTGCTGTGAACGATTCGTTGTCGAAATAAAGGGGGAAAGGCGGACAAGCGGCCCCGCTGCCAATAAAGTCGATTGACGGGTCTTGTAAAACAGTTACTGGATGCGTAATGCTGTCAACGCAGCCGTTGGCGGCTACTGTTAATTCCACATCATATGTGCCGGGCTCATCCCAAGAAACGCCAAAAACGTTGGGGCCGTTTGCCGTGGAGATGTTTGCTCCCTCAGCAAAGACCCATGAATACACGGCTGTAGACTCCACGGTTCCTTCTCCGCTGAAGTTGAATGCATGGTTGGCGAAGCACTGCCCCGGTGGTGGAATAAAAAAGGCGTCGAGCAGCCAATACACGTCAATCGACGTGGTGGTTACGTCGGGGCAAGCGCCGGGCGCATTTGCTGTGAGTGTAATCAAATATTGCCCTGTGTCAAGGTATGTAAATTGAGGCGAAATGGTTGATGACAAGTCGTCGTTGCCGGGCAACCCGAAATCCCATAAGAACTGCGTGGCATTAGAGCTGGTGTTCTCAAAACTAAAGGTTAAACCGGTGCAAAAACTCTCTTGCTCGGCTATTCCAGCAACAGGCGCTGGCGGCTGCACAATGGTTTCTGTGTTTGTATTCTCACAACCGTTTTCAAATACAGTTAAACTCACCGTAAAGGTGACCTCAGGGGGCAATGCGATGTTTTGTGGATTTTGCAGTGTGCTCGATGATGGCACTGCATTTGGCCCAAAATCCCAAAGAAAAGTTGCGTCTTCACCATAGTCTCCAGTGGCCTGAAAATCATACAGCCCAGTTTGTCCACTGCAGGTAAAATCTTCTTGAAAAATCACAGGGATGATCTCAGGATAAGCTGCATATAAGGTGCTGACGGTATCGGCGCATGTCCAACCTGGGTTGGCAATCAAAGTCACGGTATACATGCCTGTATCAGCATAGGTATAGGTCGGATTCGGCAAAGTTGACCAGTCGTCGTCTGTGCTAGGATCACCAAAATCCCAAAAAAACGAATCGGCATTGGTTGAATTTTGTGAGAACGAGAAGGTGAGTCCATCACAAAACTGGGTTTGTTCAGGAATGGTCACGACCACATTAGGTTCACAAAACGTCACATTGAATTGGAAGTCGCGGTTGGTAGTGCTCAACAATATGCCATTGCGGTATTCGGCGACACAAATTCCGATGACAAATTGCCCTGGCTGCGTTGCAGTGCCTGAAAGCACACCCGTTTGCGGGTCAATTTGAAAGGCAGGATTACTGGTTAATGGGTAATTCTGATTGAAGCCGCCCGCCCACGATATCGGAACAAAGGGTGGGGGCGCAGGGGGGCTCGGCATCGGAAAGTCAGGCTGTCCTCCGAGCAATGGCGTGCAAAAAGAATACACCAAGCTATCGCCGTCAAGGTCGGTAGCCCCGTGGTCAAAGACAAACTCAGCCCCCGTGCACAGTGCTACCGGAGGAAGATTGTTAAAAACGGGATTACTGTTTTCAGTGGTAATGTTACTGCTTGGAATCTGCGTCCAAAACGTGGCACCAGAGTCATCAGGAAATTGAATGTTAATGATACTCGGATTGCGACAACACCGCTGATGAACCAATTGGTAACCGCTGGGGTGAGGCTGCAAGGTGACATTTTGGATGTAGATGGCCTCTTCAACACAGACATTGGGTGGCAATACAAAACAAGGATTCTCGAGCTGAACGGGTACCACGCTGATTTCAGCATCCCACAAAGGCATCAACAAGTTCTGGATCAACAACCCATCTCTGAAAATTCCAACACTCGCTTCCTCATCGAAATAGGTTCCGTTTACGTTAACTGGACTGCAGTCGCGGTAAACCTTGAGGGTGATTTCGTAGGTGTTGCCCGTTAGCTTGCGGTAGTATATTTCACCGCCCACAATGTGCGTAGCCAACACCTCCTGGGTGATGGCGAGCATCAGGCAAAGAAATAAGATGTGCAAGTTCCGCATGGAGGGTGGCTAACTGTTCTAATGACAACTAAGTTAGCACAAAAGTTGCGTCTTCGGCGAGAAACAATTTGTCAATAAATATATTCCTAATGGCTTATTTCAGGGCGTGTTTTAAAGATAAAGTCGCAACTTTTCAGCAATAGAGTGAAATATTTGCACTGATTAATGGCGCCATATTGCGGTTGACATAAATGGTTGTCTTCGCTCACACAACTACCGCTCAAGCATCACCTGAACCAATGCGGGCCAGCGTGCATAGCTATCAAAGCCACCGGCAACACCTTGACTCTTTAAATACAAGTGGTTTGTTTTTTCCGCTAACCGCGGGATGAGTGGGGGGTACTTTTCGGCATTTGCACGCAACAACAAACGGTCGCTGCGGAGCGCAGCTGGAAGAGAATCAACTTCACTGCGCGGAACAAGTTCGAGCAGCAAGGCGAACCAAGCCGAGTACACCAAAGCTTCATCCAGACTGGATTGCAGCGCCATAAACGCGACAAAATTACACTCGCCTTCATCGGTGACCCCGTAGCCATGTGCAATTTCATGTGCCGTCGTAAACCACTGTTGAAGCAGTGGGTAGCTGCCATCCACATGGCATTCGCCTGAAAAAGGCATGTATATACCCGAAACGCCAAGGCGCCGCATCCAGCCGTTTAGGCTGATAACCCTTACCTGAACAAAACCCGGTACAGCTATGTCAACATCGCGCAGAAACGAGCGTACCGCATTGTGAATCGCCAGTTCATCAGCCGTTGAAAGCTCGGTTTCATGCAAGCGCGAGGTATCGCATAAGGCTCGTGCACTCAGGGCTTCTTGCGTAGCGCGTTGCTTGAGCACATTCCAATCTACGGCATTTTCGGTGGTGAGATTGAGTTTCGTTGTCAAATCGCTGGCGCTGTAATTGAAGCCCCATGCCAAATAGAACCACAGCATCAAGCCTCCGAGAAAGTTCAAGGGCAAGCGAAACCAAGGTTTGTAGCTGAAAAGCCAGCGTCGGCGCCATAAAACGAAGGCGTACACAAAATAAAAAAGCCCAACCAAGAGCATCACTGGAAAAGGAATCCATCCCAAGGTTGTATCCCAAATCCAACGGTAGCTGTAAAAGAAGGCGTTGCGGTAAAACGTATCTGTAAATACTGGGAATTGCGCCAATATTCGTCCAACCAAAAAAGCCACCACACCGCAAACAAGTGGCCACCATTGCACGAATTTGGAAAGCAATTTTTGCAACAACATGGTGCAAATGTAAAGGTCTTCAGCGCGCCATCGGCGACAAAAGCGTTTAGCTTTGCATAATTAATGATGTACTTAATTCTCAAATACCATGCGTATAGCTCTCTCTCTCCTTGCTCTTGTTTTAGCGTCGCACGCTTTTGCGCAAGACATTTGTTCATCGCTGCAGGTGCAAGTGCTGCAACACCCTACCGAGCCTAGCTTACTGGTTGTGCGGTGCGAAAATTTGAATAACGAAGCAGTGAATTACCCGTCGTGGAAGATTAAGCAAGGTGAAACAGTGGTTGCTGAAGGCGAAACCTTTTTCTTTCAATTGCCTGAAGTTTCGCACCACATCATGGAGGCGCTCATTCCGATTGAGGAAATGCAGTCGTATACGTTTGAATTAGAGCTCTACGAGTCTTTTGGTTCGATGTTGGTTTGTACGCTTCCTTTTACCGGGGTAGTGTACGATCCCAGTTTTTGCATCGAAGGTTTGCTGACGTTTTACCCCGTAGCCACGATCAATCAAGAAGTAGAGATCAAAATGATTGATGAGTTCAATACCATACTCGTAAACGAGAATGTGTTTTTTACGAACCAAACACAGCCCTTGGTCATTGAGCTTTGCCTTGATCGGGCTTGTTACCAGCTTTCAGTGGAGGCCGTGGGATCAACCTTGCAGGCCAATGGCTTATTGAGTTACATGTCTGATGATATCGCATGGTACAGTGTAGTGGCCAATGCGGGGGAGAACTTATCGGTGTTTGAGATGGACTTTTATGAGGGCTGTGCTTTCGTGAATATTGAAACGCTTGAAGCCAACGAACAACCGCGGTTTCCAACCTATGCGCGCACAGGTGAGGTAATTGCCCCGTGGGAAGCCTTCACTGAGGTTGCCACTCTTGAATTGTTCGATGTGCAAGGCAAACGCTGTGTAAGTGAGCAAGGTTATGCAATAAAAATGCCCGACCAAGCGGGCATTTATATTCTTCATTTCACCACAAGCCACGGAGCGCGTGGAAGACAAAAGGTAGTTGTCAAAGGCTGATCAATTCTTGCGCGTAATCTTAAACGTTTTTACTTCAGCGCCACTGCGCAATGTGACCAAGTAAATGCCCTGTGCGAGATGACTTACAGGCAACATTTCTTGACCGACGAACTGACCTGAATTCACAATTCGGCCGCTCAAATCGCGCAATTCATAGTGCGTTTGAGCATTTGTTGAAGCACGCAAATTCAAGGTGTGTTGAGCTGTCAGCGGCCAAACCTCAAATGCAGTGCCAGTGGTTTCAGCCACATTCACAAAGCCCGTGGGTGCAAAACGATAAACACGTCCGTTTTCAGGAATGCCGACAAGCAGTGCATTGAAGAGTTCTTCTTCTGAAGTGCCGACAACAAGCCCCGGATTCGCAGCATCACCAGAAGCTAAATAGGCTGTTCCAAATGCATCTCCGAAGATGTCGATATTACTCACGAAACCGCACGAAAAGAAATCAGCATTGAAAAAGCTGGGGTCTTTAATGGTGTTCGGACCGAAGCGCACTTCAAATGGCCCGGTTTCATAAACCCACAATTGCATGTTGAACAAGTTAGCTGGGGTTTCTACAGCAAATACTTCCTCATAGAGGGCCACATCTTTCCATTGCAGTTTGAAGATGCGGTTGCCAACTTCACCGGTTGTTTCATAGGTGATCGGACTCAAGTATTCGCCTGTTGCATAGCCCGCATCGGTTAAATCCATGGTATTTGCTGCAATGATGTCCCAAGTCGCTCCGGAGGCGTCGAGGGCAAGAATTCCACCTAAGAAAAATTCACTCGATGTAAGCGAAGATGTGGTAGTACCATCATTTGAATAATCGAAGCCCAAAGGAACGGTGTATGTCGGGTCGTCCCATGATTCGTTGATGGCAAACTGGCCGTTGGCAACATCTGAATAAGGGGCGACAAATGAAGTCAGCGTAAGCTGGCTTGAGGCTGTCAAAAATCCACCGAAAAGGGCGGCAAAGAGGTAGAGGTATTTCATAGCGAGCTGTTTTTAGGTAAGACGATTGATCGTACCCAAAGTTACAGCTTAGTTCAAGAAAATGCCGTCGACCATTTTCTTTTCTTGCAGCACAATGAAACGCGAAAACCTCAGCAAATCAGCTAAGAATTGTTGTTGCTGATCGGCCGATTTCAAGCGCAAGAAGCGGTGTTTTTGATCGGTAGGTAGTTGAAGCGATGTTAAAATGCGCATCATTTGCCGATATTCTAACGTAGAAAAGATTTCAGCCTTCTTGCCCAGTGTTTCGGCCAAGAGCGCTAATTCGCTCTGAACTTGAGTATTAGCCAACCAGTTCTGCATGTAGTCGTAAATCCGCACTTGGCCACCGGCATAAAGTTTACCTTCCATGGTGGGTTGAAACGATTTCACACGTCCCAAATCTTTACCTTCAATAATGATGTCGCTTTCTCCGGAGGGGTGCCGCTTCGTGACCGAAACCAGTTCAACCACGGAAGCGAAACGAAAACTTCCCTTCAGTTCGGGGTAGGGTATTGCAAATTGTCCGTCACTTGCCTCAATGTCTTTCAACAATTCCCTGTAGCGGGGCTCGAACAAGTGCAAAGCCGTTTGCTCTCCCGGGAAGAGAATCAAGTCAAGCGGAAAGAAAGGAAGCGTATGAATCAATTGCACATATAAATAACACGCGAGCGCCACTGGTGTTCTCGGGCGAATAGTCTACTGCCGTTTAAACGCGCCGTTTCGCCACGCACTGATAAACTGCGCCCAGGCGATCGGGTTCATCAAGCTAATGGTCGGCGCTTGGCCGGCATAGGTGATTTGCCGTGTGTTCTGGAGCATTGCGTAATGGTAAGCCTGCCGCGAATCGGGGTCGAGCTCGGTCATCCGTTCATACAGCTTCGCCGCTTCCAGATTTCGCCGGGCGAGGTCTTCTTTGGTATCAGCCAATTCCAAAGTCAAAAACTCTTGCCTAAA
>CAMCHP010000080.1 GCA_945874695.1 Chryseobacterium gleum | reverse complement strand
TAATTCACTTAATTTTTTCTAATGCTTCAATAACCTTTGGATTATCAGGCTATATTTGCTGGGCCTGTTTATAATAAAACTTTGCCTTATCAGGTTTTTTTAAGATTTCATAAATGTTTCCAATACAAACATATGCGTCAACATTCTCTTCATCAAGTTCAATGGCAGTATGGTAATGCTGTAATGCTTATTTATAATTCTTAAGATCATTGAATGCACTTGCAAGGTTGAAATGACATTCAGGAGATTTCTCATTTATCTTTAATGCTTTTTGATAGCTAACAACAGCTTCTTCATACTTGTTCATCATATATAGGGCATTTCCGAGGTTGTACAGTGCGGGAGCATTGTTTGAATCTAATTCAAGAGCATTTTGATATGAATTTATAGCATTTTAATATTCATTCTTTACACTTGAGCCAAATTGAACTCACCCCCAATGGCTGGATTGGTGGGTTATGGCCGTTGGGGAGAGAAGGTGGTGTTTTTTTTTTTGCCGCCTGCGGCGGGATGGGGTCTTCCATTTGACACTGGCTTTCTCACTTCGATCTCCTCTACCAACTCTTGTCCAAAAGAAAATCAACAATGTTCATCCAATTTATTCCACTGCTTGTAGTTTCAAAGCCTTTGTCTAAAGACAACACGTATTTCGGAAAGCTATCCGGCACCATTTCCAAGGAGCGGTATTCGCGTTCAATCACTTTTTCATCAGTAAGTTGGGTACACACCTGAACATAGCGTTTTTCATTCCCTTTTGTGGCAATAAAATCAATCTCCAGATCATCCACTTTTCCAATCGTCACATCAAAATGCCTAGACTTCAATTCCAGATAAACAATGTTTTCCAATTGCGATGAGATGGATTGAGGTGTATAGCCCAAGGTCACAAATCGCAAGCCGATATCTGACATGTAGTATTTTTCATGCGTTTCCAAAAGCCGCTTGCCCTTCACGTCATAACGATCTACCTTCTCGAAAAGCATGGCATCGCAGCTGAAGCGAATGTAATTGAGAACCGTATCCACAGAGACTTTTCGCTTTTGCGATTTCATATAGTCACTGATCCGCTTGGCAGATGTAACCTTGCCGCTATTATCGATCAGGTACTTGCTGATCGTATCGAGCATGGCTGCATCACGAATGGTGTTTCTCACAATCACGTCTTTCAGCAAAACGCTATTGTAAATAGACTGTAAGTATTGACGAACAATGCTGTCTTCCAACTCCATGTGGTGCAAGCCCGGAAAACCTCCATATTTTACAAAAAGCTTAAACTCATCCTCAATGGAAACTTGCTGTTCTTTTGCTGTTCTGAACAACAAGAACTCGGAAAAGACCAGTGGATACATCTTAAATTCAACATACCTGCCTGATAGAAGTGTAGCCAACTCAGAGGAGAGCAGTTTCGCATTCGAACCGGTAATGTAAATGTCGCTATGCTGTTCTGCCAGCAACGAATTAATGGCTTTTTCCCATTCGTTTACTTCTTGCACTTCATCTACAAAAACGTAAAATTTCTCCTCTGATCTTGCCTGTTTCTCTTTGATGTAAGCGTAAAAATCTAGGTAGTTCTTGAGCCCATCAAACTCCATTAACTCCATATTAATCACAATGATTTGCTCAGGCCTCACCCCTCTTTTTTCCAATAGCATGACAATCTGCTGAAGCAGGGTGCTTTTCCCACAGCGTCTTATGCCCGTAATCACCTTGATTACGGGTTTATCGATAAACGGGACAATGCCATCAATACGTGATTTTCTTTCTATCATAATCGAAAACGTTGGTAAATATACACATTTCTTCGATTATACTCTATACTATAGATCTGTGGAAGATCTTCCATACGGGTACGCTCCGCTCTTGTGGCGATGCGTCTTTAAGCCCATGAAGATTCACCCGTGAAGGGAAGATGCGAACGAGCTTGGGTGGGTCAAATAAACAAAGCAGATTAACGGGTACGTTCTTTTTATCCGTCAGCAGGATGCTTTGTGAATCATTTATCCCGATGGCAGGAAATTCATTGTACACTTTCAGTGTGCTCACCCCCCCCAACGGCCGGCTTAGCGTTTCACGTAGTACCTACAGCAGGTGTACGGAATCATTCGTCAGTCAGCAGCCATTGAAATACGTTGGAGTGTACAATACCGTCTCTGTTCTGTGTAAAACCGTCAGTGGTTAATACGAATTTGGGATAGTTGTCGTGAATCTTAGCCAGTGCGCCAAACTCGCGTTCAACCGTTTCTTCAGTCGATAAGTTCCACGCCACTTGGTAGTTTAACGATGTACGCCGTCCGCTGAATGATTTTCCGCATTGCCCAAAGGAAGGTCAAATCATTAAAACTTGCACTATTTGCATTTTACAATGATTTGGGCGTGCGACGCACCTTTGTTACCCCTTTGTGCTGGCTCACCCCCACCCCCAACGGCCGGCTTAGTGGGTTATGGCTGTTGGGGAGAGGAGGTGTATGTTTTTTTGCCGCAATTTCAGCCAAACCAAGTATGAGATTACATCAAAGAGTCAGTCTTTAATGCATCGAACAGAAACTGCAAAAGCACGTGTTAGCCCAATGTTCATGGTGCCACCCATGAAATAAAAATACAAAGGTTGAACAGAAGTATAGCTCCAGTAGAAACCGTTGAACCCAACACCATCGATCCCACCATCATCATCTCGTCTGTAACCTGCCATAGTCAATTTCAATGAGTTATATGCTCCTTCTGTGTTATTCACACTCCAACTCAAACGTTCTGCATCCAATTCAGCGTATGATGGCAAGCGGAAGCCGGCGGGACAAGGGTTGTTAATACCCGTGACTCCCTGCCATAAAAAATCGTTTTGAGGACTTCTCCAATCCATGATGGAAACAGTTGGCACTATGAAATCGCCATGTCCAGGTTGGTCAGTGCTGCTCAAGACGTTTGTAATTCCTGAGTTGCGGCACTGGTGCCCATCAGCCCCACGACCCCATTGGTACAAATCACCATAAGCGGCTGCGTCAGTACTTGAAGTTGCTGCTTGCGAGGCACCGAGGTTGCGGTCCATCCAAATGCGGCCGGTGGCCGGATTAAGGACTTCTACCACTTCAGTGGGCGTGCCATTGCAGAAGACAGAGCCGGCGGGGTATTGCGGCTGCGCCGCTGCGCACGAACCGTCATCATCAGTCGCATCTGGATTGTAATTCCCCGCCTCGGGGTCAGTACACCCGGGCACCTCAAGCTCATCACAGATGCCATCACCATCGGCATCGTTGATGCAGGTACCGTCACAGTTGAAGAACTCTGCGGGGTATTCGCAGTAGCCGAGGTCAAAGGTGGCGGTGGGGTCGTAGTTGCAACCGGCGGGGTCCATGCAGCCGGCACCTTCGCACTGGTTGCCGTATGCAGCGAGGAAGCCCAAGAGGTCGTTGATGGTGATTTGTCCGTCGTTATCGAAGTCACCCTTGCAGGTTACCATGCATGAACCATCGTCTAAGGTCGCGTCAGCGTCGTAGTTGATGGCGTCAATGTTGGTGCAACCGGCGACTTCTTCGAGGTCGCACAGGCCGTTGTTGTTGAGATCGAGGAGGCAGTTGCCGGCGCAGTCGTAGCCAAATTCGGGGAAGGCGCATGAGCCGTCGCCCACATTGGCTTCAGGGTTGTAGTTGCACGCGGTGGGGTATTCGCAGCCGTACACTTCAACTTCATCACAAACACCATTGTTGTTAAAGTCGTTGAGGCAGTTGCCCGCGCAATCGAGGTTGGGCTCAGCGTACACACATTCGCCTTCTTGCTCGAAGTTGCAGGCGGTGGGGTCAGCGCAGGGGGCTACGTAGGGTATGCCGGTGTAAAGGGCGGTGATTTCTTCGGGGGTGAGGGCGCGGTTGTAGATGGCGATGTCGTCGATAGTGCCATGCCAATGAAGAATAGGGTCCTGACTGTGCGCTCGTGCCCCAATTTTCCTAGAACCATCGTTGCCTCCGGAAAGAAATATATTAAGAGACTCCTCCAATGCCCCTTGGTACTCCAATAATACTCCGTCAACATATTGCGAAATAATCGAGGATTCCCAATTATAAACAACACAATAATTTCTCCATAAAAAAGGGCTCTGGTTAGCAGTCGGTTCATTTATTATTGAATAAGCCAATTGAATATTGTTATCAAAATGTCCTCCCGTAGAGTAATTACCATTATTCAGGCTTAAGACGATACGATCGTTCCATGTGTTGTTCGAGTTGCCATCCGTCAAATCTATAAGATAACTAGTTCCTGAAAGACTAATTGCATTGAACCACAGCGACAAGGTAACACCTCCGTCTACGTCATTTAATTCCAATGAATTAGGTAGGACCACCGAATCATTTTCCCCATCAAAACTATACGCCGCGTTCGGGTTTCCATCGCGATCTTCCGTCAGAATCGCCCCATTCACCGTTCCATCATTCCCATTCCCACTTTCATCATTGGCATTGCCGTTGAAGGGCCACCAACCCACGAGGCCGTCGGTGGGCAGATAATCAGGCAGTTGGGCCTGGGTGGTGAGGGGTGTTGCTGCCCATGCGAGCAGGGTGAACAGCACTGCGGTAAGCGCGCGGGTGGGGAGAGTCGTTGATGCCATTGTTGGTTTTGTTAAAGCCGTATAAAGTTATGATTTCGCATAACATCCTCAACAGAATCTTCGACAAAAGCGACGAAACACACGACAAATAGCACCAAAACCATACATCAAGCGGCATTTGACGTGCAGAGAACTGGGCGGTGGTAGACCCATGAACGTACACGCGGGCGAACGTGGGTTGACCGACCATCCGGCCGGTAGGCCAAGAACACAAGCTGCCCTACCCGCTCTGCCTTTCAATGGCTGAACAAGGGGTACGAATGGATACCGAGCTCAGAACGCAAAGCCGGCCATTGCGCTATAGCGATTTTAACCTCATCGATGACATCATGGGCTCGATCCATATCAAACTGGTCGGCGAGGTGAAGAAGTTGAGTTATTCCGGGCGACTTGCCCTCTCCTGCTATCGTCATGCTGTGCTCGCCATGCGGGGTTGTTGACCAGGTAAGATCATACGCAGGCGATAGTTGCCAATGGCCACGTTCATCCATCAAGAAAGCGAAATTCTTACTGTGGTCATCGCGGTTGTTGGCCAAGACGTTGAAAGCGGCGCGCCGAAACACCTGATCGAGTACACCAGCATTTCGTTCGAGCTTGAATGCGGCATCCATGAGGTGTCCGTAATCGAGGTTGGTGTACCGAAAATTGTCGTGCAGCAATCCGGCGAGCGAATGCAGGTGCAGGCGCTTCCCGTCTGCGTAATCGAAGCGGCGCGTTGCGAACAGCCGTCGTTTGCCTGGGGTTTCAATGAGCCGAAATGGCGCCATGTCAATCCCGCCAGCTTTGGCCATGCGCGCATAGGCATATTCCATGGCACCCACATCGGCGGGATCGTTTTGCGCAGGAAACTTCACAATCCATGCCTCCCAACCCTTTGGTAAACCGTTTTGCATGGAGGCGAGCTCACCTGTTTCAGGATGGATGGCTAGGGTCACCTTTGGGCGTGCCCCTCCGGAAGTGCCCCCGTTGGCGAAAAGGAGATCGAGTGCTTGTGCCGGATCATCGCGCAAGATGGCTTCAGCATCGTCGCCCAAGGCATCGAGATCGAGATGCTCGGGCGATTCAGTGTGCATTGCTCGTGTTGGCCGATAAACAAGTGCACCCGGACCTCGGTCACCCACAATGGCCAGCCGATCGAGCGGTCCAATGTCGTTCAGTTGGATGCCTCTGCGCTGCAAGGCGCGGTCAGTAAGCAAGCGTCCCCAGCCGTCGGGCAATGAATCGGCAAAAACACCGGGCAAGCCGTCAAACGGTAGCAGTGGACATTCGACAAGGCCCGATGAAGTTCTGAAACGAAACGGTGAGAGTTCGATGCCGGTTTGTAACCACGCGGTATCCCAAGTGAAAAACAGCTTCTGCTTGACACGGTGCAACTCCCCCACCGGAATCTCTTTCTCGTGCCCTCTGAACAGGACCTGAATGCGCTCAACTTGGCTCATGCCTTAGCGCGTTTGGCAATGACCTGCATGGCTTCAGCGAGATCATCGTTTTTGAAGAGTGTGTCAAATTCAATGAGCCGATTGAGCACATTCGCCAGTTTGAGAAGGTGCACGAGTGATATGTCTCCGGTTTGTTCAAAGCGCTTGACGCTTGCATACGACACCCCCGAGCGTTGGGCGAGTTCGTGCTGGGTATAGCCCATTAGTTTCCGGAGAGATTTCATTCGTCGCGCCATGCCTTGGCGGACTGTTTTCGGGGTTATGACGACGTCGTAATTGCTCATATATTAGCGAATATACGCATTTCATGTGTCAATCGCTAATATATGCGCATTCTGGGGCGGACTGATTTTTGAGCGACCATCCGGCCGGTAGGCCGAGAAACATCACCTGATAAGAATCACCGAACCGCTGTACTCGGTGATTCGGTGACATGGACCAGACACACGCACGATGTACGAATATGCCCCCGGCATAACGTAGTAGTCACCACCGCGGTAGCTTCCATCCCACTTGCCGTTGACGTCTTGGCTTTGGTAGATTACTACGCCCCAACGGTCGAAAATCTTCATCTCAAAAAACTCAATGCCTTCGGCAACAGCCGCGAAGTAATCGTTTACACCGTCGTTGTCGGGGGTAAAGGCGTTCGGGATATACACCGAAGCGCCGGGCAATAACACGAGGGTTAAGCTCGTATCAATGCGGCATGCGTGAATGTCTTCAACCAACAATTGAAAGGTTTGGTATCCGGGGGTATAAAAAACGTGCGCCGCCTCACTGCCCTGATAAACCCTGTCGTCAATTAACCAAGTGGCTGATACCAGTTCTTTATCTGACGTGAGACCAAAAGTGACCTCGGTTTCTGTGCACGCCGGGTTGGGACGGTAACGAACATCAAGCACCGGCCCGGGATGCTCATCCACCAATGCCGTATCGCGCAAGATGCAGCCGTTGAGGTCGGTGAGTTCAAAGGGGTAGGCGCCTTCAATGAGGCCAAACAGTGAGAATCCGGAAGGCGATTGTTCCGCATCGGCATCCCAGTTTATGCCATGCGGATACACTCCGCCTTGCGGGATGAGTGAGAGCCAACCTACGGCACGCGCACACGTATCGGGTACAATAGACAGTGACAAAGCCAAAGGCAGCGGCTCTGTCAGTATGACGCTGCATTGTGTGGTACAGCCGTTGAGGTCGGTAATCAATACCTCGCTTGCGCCGGCAGACAAAGCGATGGCCGTTGCGGTGCTTTCTTGGTTTGACCAATTGTAGGTGTACGGAGCAACGCCACCTGCGGTGGCAACCTCTGCCAAACCGTCGTTAAAGCTATGGCACGAAACATTGTAACCGTTGTAATTGCTGGTGACGACCGATTCACAAACAAGTGGATCGGGTTCATTCAACACAACAGTCAGCATGTCGGCACAGCCATTTGCATCTTGCACCTCAAGGGCGTAAATGCCCGCACCGAGGTTTTGAATGACATTGTCAACTTCGAGATTATTTGCAAAATAGGTGTAGGCGCCCGTACCCCCTGCTGCCGCCAAGGGCAGGTCGCTTTGTGTGGCGCCATGGCAGGGCACTTCGTAGCCATTGTAGTTGGGAAGTACCGGACTTTGGAAAATCACCGGCGTGGGCTCAACAATGAAGGCCGAATCGACGGCTGTGCAGCCGTTGAGATCGACCACAGACACCTGGGTGTACCCGGGACCTAAATCAACGAATGATAAACTGCCTTGTGCCCCATCTTCCCAGAGAATGGTAAACGGCGCTACGCCACCCAACGGGTTGACCGATGTTTGTGCATCGTCGGCACCGGTGCATGAGATCTGTGCGCCGTTGTAGTTGCTCACAACGGTTGGGTTAATCGCAATGGGTTCAGGTTGCGTAAGCAGAATTGCAGCCGAGGCATTGCAGCCATTGGCATCATTCACCTGGAGTATAAAATCACCGGCCGGCAAGCCACCCAGGTTAAGCACGTCGCTCCATACGTCGCCGCCACTTGCGAAGGTGTAGGGCGGTACGCTGCCCGACGCATCAAATGCAACTGCACCATCAGCGAAGCCGAAGCATGAAATGTTGAATCCGTTAAAGTCGGTGGTGGTTTCAAGCGCAAGCACCAGTGGTGAGGGCTCATTGACAAGGATTTCGGTTACAGTGGTGCAGCCGTTTTGGTCAGAAAGTGTGAGGTTAATGGTACCGGCCCCTGCTGTAACGGTTTGCAGGTTGTTTGGGGTGAGGATGTTGCCCTCCCAAAGGTAGGTTAGTCCGCCTGCACCGCCTGATCCATTGGCGCTGAGTTGGGCATCGATGGATTGAAAGCAGCTCACATCGTAGCCGTTGTAATTGCTGAGGATGCTCGCCTCCAAGACGAGTGGCGGTGGGGCAGCTAAGACGACCGTTGCAGAAGCTGAACAGCCCAAATCATCACTCACATTGACGTTGTACTCGCCTGCTGTCAAATTTGGTTGAACCAGCCCGGGCTCTAAGTCATTTGTCCATTCAGTGATATAATTCACATTGGCTGAAAAATACCCCCCTGAGGCACTCACTTGGATGCTGCCATCGGCAGCTTGTGGACACGACACTTCAAATCCGTTATAATCAGAAGTCACAACTTGATCGATCACCACCTCATGTACATGAATGTTGATCTCATAGGTTTGCTCAGCACCCCCGCAGGTTGAAAACAGTTGTGTTGTGTACACACCTGGTTCGTTGAACACATACGTGAGCGTATCGAGAAAGCCCGGAAAAGCTTGGTTATTGATGGTCCATTCTTGAAAACACGTTAGCCCCACACTGGTGGTGTTGTAAAACTCAACCGGTTGGCCAACACATACGAGCGTGTCACTGGGCTGAAAGGCCGGCT
Organism: Chryseobacterium gleum; assembly: GCA_945874695.1. Lineage (GTDB taxonomy): Bacteria > Bacteroidota > Bacteroidia > Flavobacteriales_D > Sanyastnellaceae > CAMCHP01. Next base: position 2,982 of record CAMCHP010000080.1, on the reverse strand, counting down.
CGGTGTAGCAAAATTGGCATTGGTAAGTATCAAGCGGTACGATTTCGCTGACAATTGGGTTTTGGGGGCTCGATGTTAGTGCAAAGTCAGACGCTGAGCCGATGTTACCGCTGTTCACGGTCACATCCATAAAACCAAACACGGGAAAACCCGTTTGGCAGCCCACGATGCCGAGTGTATCGGTTTTGATAAAGAGCGGATCCATTGACGCATCACCGTTACCAAAGAACGGTGAACCCGTGTAGGCCGAAATGGTAAAGGTATGATCGGCATTGAAGCGAAGGCCGATGCCTTTATCGCGGCCGGTTGCACCGAAAGATCGGGTGTACACTTCGTTGCCATCCATATCGGTTTGGATGAGCAGCACATCGCGCTCAGACATGTTGCTGGATAGCAAGTCGGGGTTATCGGCGATTGAAAATGGCGCACCGTTGGTATTGCCAATGATTCCATAACCCCGATCGGTGGCGCAAATGTCACGCGATTGATCTGACCCGCTCGTGCCAATGGCTTTCGACCAGATGGGCATTCCGTCATTGGCATTGAGTTTCATGAGAAATACGTCTTCACCTCCAAATCCTTGGTTGGTGATGGGCGAGGTAACGACAAACGTGGAGTCGCGGAAATCGAAAAAACCGCGTCCTGACCATGCTGTATGATCGGTATCGGACCAACCTGCGCCGAAGCCTCTGCTCCAGACAATGTTTCCATTCAAGTCAAGTTTACCGGCAACCATGGCATAACCTGGCACGAGATAACTTGAGTAGTAGTAAATGGCATCATCTGCACCTTGGGCAATGTAGAGGGGCATTTCGCCGATGGATGTGATGCGTTTGGCCCAGATGACGTCACCATTGGCATTTGTGCGAATGAACACGGGTGCTCCGGCATTCCGACCGGCGAAGATGGCACTGCCGTCGTTGAGCTCAGATGCGTAAAAGGTCCAGTCTGTTCCAGGGAAGGTACGCAACCAAAGGAGGTCTCCGTTTGGGCTGAGTCGCATACCGAAGCCGATGTTTCCGGCCCAATGTCCTGACACCAAGTAGCCCCCGTCAGCGGTTTCAACGATGCTTTTGCCTCCTTCGCTGCTACCTGTACCGAAGAGTTTGAACCACACGATGTTGCCGCACTCGTCAACACGGTACACATAAACATCGCAACCGCCTGCAGAGCCGTTGCCCTCGTGCTGCCCGGTGGCGACGAAGCCCCCGTCGGAGGTCGCTTCGAGGTGCAATCCTCCCTGCATGCCGCCCATGTTGTATTTGCGGTAGAAGGAATTGTCTTGTGCATTACCAATCAAGGATGCCCAAAGCAACGCCATTGAGGCGAATAAGATCTGATTAAGCCGCAGTAACATGGATTTTGTTTTTTTCATACCCCACGTTTTCAGCAATGCGAATTAAATCATCGGCGGTGATGTTTGAATCGGATGGGAAGCTCACATGCACCCGCAATTGATCGTCTTTGATTACTGAAATTGCACCCCGCTGCTCAAGTTCTTTCATGAAAATGGGTGTGAGAAACGGGCACATAAATCCGTTTGCTTCGGCCTCGACGATGAATGCAATTGGTTCAGAAGTTGTGAGATGATTCTCGTGAACTCCGTTCGTATGACATTCATCAGAAGGGGAATATGCAGCGCACGGCGTACACACGGCAACAATGCACGCCACCAGCGTGCTTCGAAACAGCAATGTCAAGGCCATATTGGTTAGTATTGTATCCTTAAAAGGGGCACAATTATACTGATAATTCATTGACATATTGCTGATTGCCTGCTACCATTGTGTTAACATTACCCCCAACGGCCGGCTTAGTGTGTTACAGCCGTTGGGGAGAGAAGGTGTGTGTGTGTTGCCGCCTGCGGCGGGATGGGACAGCCGGAATAAACCGAGAGGATGGCAAGGGCAAAAGCAAAGTGCCCCCCCCCTCTTCATAGGGCACAGGTGTTGAGGATTAATCCTTAACACAACGAATTGAAACACAGACAGGATCTGTTGGATCATAGTATTGATTCGATAATAAATTTCCATCGGCACTGAGTCTGTAAGTACTCCAATCGTCAATATTTCCTGAATCACTCCACCATCTCCCACTAACGCCAAGACTCACATAACCATCCTCGGTTCTTCTTATTCCGCCAGGCAGACCTGAGAAGCCACTTTCATTAGAAACACCCGCGGTTGAATTTTCCCAATAGTGAGTCCCTGTGCTTTTCATTTTATCGGCAGCAGTGCTATTGCCTAGACCGCTCCTTAGGATTTGCCATTCTGCATCCGTTGGTATATGCCAACCCGTCGGACATACATTTCTCGCATCAACGATTACGTACCAGTTGTATAGCTTCCCATAAGGGCATTCGAAAGATGCATTGTTGTTGTAATGGCACCAAGCGCCTGAATCAACAGACTCCCATGATGAATTTCCAGGCAATTGAGGTATTTGGTCTCCATTCGCGTAGTGTTCAACCATGAGGTTCTCCGCCATCCATTCCTGCTCTCCAATTACAATGGTGCGGTAGGTATTGCCGTCGATGTCGGTGACTGAGCCGTAGACCAAGTCAGGATTGTGCACGTTTTCAGCACCGCAGCTGTGGGTTGAACCGGTCAGACCAAAAGTGCAGCTGCCGTTGTCATCGGTAGCATCTGGATTGTAATTCCCTGCCTCAGGGTCAGTACACCCCGCCACTTCCAATTCATCGGCCACTCCGTCGCCATCGGTATCGTTAACGGGGGTGCCGTCGCAGTTGAAGAATTCAGCGGGCAGTTCGCAGTTACCGTTGTCATCGGTAGCCAACACATCGTAGTTGCAGGCCTCAGGGTTCGTGCACCCTGCCACTTCCAATTCATCGGCCACTCCGTCGCCATCGGTATCGTTAACGGGGGTGCCGTCGCAATTGAAGAATTCAGCGGGGTATTCGCAGTAGCCGAGGTCAAAGCTGGCGTTGGGGTCGTAGTTGCAACCGGCGGGGTCCATGCAGCC
>CAMCHP010000079.1 GCA_945874695.1 Chryseobacterium gleum | reverse complement strand
CTTCATCCTCGGCAGTCGCAAGCACAAAACACTCGGCGAACAGATGGTACTCGTGATTGAAGGCTTGCCCCTCACGAAAAAAGAAGAAGATGAATTGCTCAAAAACATCAAAAGGCGCATTGAGAAATACGCTGTGCCGAAAAAAATCGAATACCGTTTGCAATTTGTGACCACCTCAAACGGTAAAATCAAACGTCCGCAACCATGACCGAACTTGTTTTTGCAACGAACAACGCCAACAAGCGCGATGAAGTGGCCCAAATGCTCGATGGCCAATACCACATTCAAACCTTGGCCGACTTGGGAATTACCGAAGACATTCCTGAAGACGCGCCTGATTTAACAGGCAACGCCCAATTGAAGGCGCGTTATGTGTACGAGCGTTATGGCGTGAACGTGTTTGCCGATGACACTGGTCTCGAAGTGCATGCGCTGAATGGCGCGCCTGGTGTGCACTCAGCGCGGTTTGCAGGTGAACAACGTGACAATGCAGCGAACATTCGCAAACTTTTGGCCGCCTTAGCAAACGCCAGCGATCGCAGCGCGCAATTTCGCACCGTGATTTGCCTCATTCTCGACGGTAAAGAATACCTGTTTGAGGGCAAAGTTGAAGGCGAAATCATTGCTGAATTAAAGGGCGATGCTGGTTTTGGTTATGATCCGGTTTTTAGGCCTAACGGCCGGATGGAGACCTTCGCCGAAATGACGAAAGGTGATAAAAACGCCATTTCGCATCGCGGTCGCGCCATTTCCAAATTGATCGATTTTTTGAAGACGAATCCGTCGTCAATTCCAAAGGATTAAGTGCCGTTTCATCGCGTCCAACCTACTTTTCGTACCTTCGCCCCTAAATCGCATCCCTATGGTGAATTACCTCGATTTCGAAGAGCCCATTAAAGAGCTGAAAGAACAACTGCAGAAAACGCTGGAGTTGAGTGAAAGCGATCAAATTAAAGTTGACATCACCAAGCGCACCCGCGAATTGGAGAAACTGATTGCCGAAACCACGCAAGCCATATACAGTGATTTAACTCCTTGGCAACGCGTGCAGGTTTCGCGACACCCTGATCGTCCGTATACCCTTTCATACATCAACGCAGTATCGAACAATACCTTTATTGAATTGCACGGCGACCGCACGGTAGGTGACGACAAAGCGATGGTTGGCGGCTTCGGCATGGTTGATGGTCAATCAGTCATGTTCATTGGTCAGCAGAAGGGCATTAATACCAAAATGCGACAATACCGCAACTTCGGCATGGCCAATCCTGAAGGCTACCGCAAAGCTTTGCGACTGATGAAATTAGCCGAGAAATTTGGCAAGCCGGTTGTAACTTTCATTGATACGCCGGGTGCGTTTCCAGGCTTAGAAGCTGAAGAGCGTGGGCAAGGCGAAGCCATAGCACGCAACCTGTTTGAGATGATCAAATTAAAGGTTCCGGTGATTTGCATCATCATTGGTGAAGGAGCCTCAGGTGGTGCTTTGGGCATCGGAATCGGTGACAAAGTTTTGATGTTAGAGAACACGTGGTATTCTGTAATTTCACCTGAATCGTGTTCATCGATACTCTGGCGCAGTTGGGACTTTAAAAAAGATGCGGCCAACGCCTTGAAGCTTACCAGCGAAGACATGTTTAATCACAAACTCGTCGATGGCGTGATCAAAGAGCCTCTCGGAGGTGCCCATGCCAACAAAGAGGAGATGTTTGATATCGTAAAAAAAGAGATATTGAAACATTTAGGTAAGCTTCTACCCATGGAACCAGAGAAGCGCATTGAAGCGCGAATCAAGAAGTTTGGCAGCATGGGTGTAGTTCATACACAAGCTAATTCATCGGCAGACTGATAATTTTTCTGAATTGTTGAAATAAAGTAGGGTATAACGCCTGCTGAACTTTCATAATCACTCAGACTGTTATAGCTTTGCATCGCTTTTCAAACTACACAAAAGCACGTTATAAAACCCCAAAAACTCCCTTAAATGAAAACGACTACATTTAATGTCTTTTCGTTCTTCGCAGCAATTGCCCTCTTCCTCTCTGCCTGCGGAGGTCTCGGTAAAATGGAAAAACACATCGAAGAACTCGGTGCAAAGGCTGAGCCTGAGCCGTTGATCGTTCGCGGTGACAGTGTTGAAATCAAAGTAACGGGAAAATTCCCTGAAAAGTATTTCCACAAGAAAGTAACGGCTGAAGCAACACCTGTGATTGTGTTTGAAGGCGGTGAAGAATCATTCAAAACCCAAGGTTACCAAGGTGAGGACGCCGCAGGTAACTACGAGGTGATTCCTTACGCTACTGGCAAGAGTTTCTCCTATACAGATCGCGTTCCTTACCGCCAAGGCATGGAAGAATCAACGGTTGAATTGCGGATCAGCGGCACCAAAGGCAGCAAGAGCGCAACCTTCGATCCACTTCCGATCGGAACGGGCGTAATTACCACGCCTTTCTTGGTTCAGAATGATGATCAGTTCGTAATTGCTGAAGACAAATTCAAGCAAGTGTTGTCGTATACGATGAATGCAACCATCAACTACGAATACAACGATTCGCGCGTTCGTCCAGCTGAACTTCGCCGTGACGAGGTAAAAGCAATGCTTGATTTTATTGCCCTTTCGGCAACCAAAGACAGCATCGTTTTAAAAGGCACCATGGTTGATGCTTACGCATCGCCTGAAGGTGAGGTGAGCTTGAATGAAAATTTGGCTACCGAACGTGCTGCTTCTGCAAACGCAGCGCTCGCAGCCGATATGAAGAAGAAGAAAATCGCCGTTGACAACCAAGAATCATTCTTCGGTAACAACCCGAAAGGCGAAGACTGGGATGGTTTCAAACAAATGATGGAAGCATCGAACATTGAAGATCGCAACCTCATTTTGAGCGTGCTTCAAATGTACCCTGACCGCGTAAAACGTGAGCAAGAGATTCGCAACATGGCGAAAACTTACCAAGAAATTGAGAAGAACATTCTCCCACAATTGCGTCGCTCACAAATTAAATTGATGTACGATATCGTAGGTTACACCGACGATGAACTTCGTGGTTTGTCAAAGAGCAATCCTGACATCCTTACCGTTGAAGAATTGCTTTACGCTGCAACCCTTTTCGAAGGATTGAACGACAAACTTGAAATCTACGGCCATGCTGAGCGTCGTTTCCCGAACGATTACCGTGGTGCGAACAACGTAGGCTACTGCCTCATGATGCAAAACAAAATGGGTGAAGCCAAGAACAAGTTTGAAAAAGCTTTGGGAATCGAGCGCAACCCTATCACCTTGAACAATCTTGGTGCCATTGCACGTGTTGAAGGTGATCGCAAAAAAGCTGCGCAGTACTTCAACGAAGCGGCTTCAGCTGGACCTGCAGTGAAATACAACAAAGGTATTTTGGCAATCCAAACCGGTGACTACAGCTCGGCAATCAGCAACATGAGCGGCAACAACTCTTTCAACTTGGCTTTGGCTAAATTGTTGAACGGTGACACTGCCGGTGCAAAATCAACCCTCGATGCGTCAGGTGACAACTCAGCGGTTGCGCACTACCTCAAGGCGATCATCGCTGCACGCATGAACAGCGGTGCAGAAGTGTTGACCAACTTGAACAAGGCCATCGAAATGGACGGCTCATTCAAAGCGAAAGCGAAGAAGGATGCTGAATTCCGCAACTTCAAAGCACAGTTCAACTTCTAAGTCGAACAGCTTGTAAAATACCTAAAGGGCTGCCTCGCATGAGGCAGCCCTTTTTCGTTTATTGCACTGCGGTTGATTAGATTGTAGCCAACAGACCGCCAATCGATCGAAGAATTTCAAGCAATGTTGGAATTTACCTCATCTGAGTTCGCCTGTGATCTATCAGGACTCGATTCATCGCGCCTTCTGCATGTATGTTGAATGCCGCTTGACAACTCATCGGTAAACATTTTTACAAAAAGTTTAAAATGTTTACCACGCCATGCAATTGCATTTGGCACCATTTCAAAACGCTTTCAAAAATTTAACCGTACCATGGATAACAAGCAATAGTTCGCTTTTCTTGAAACAGGGTACGCCGCTCCAAAGTGACCTGAACGCTACATCTTTGGCTGCCTGAAGACATCCAGTTCAAAGTCAAAAACGGTTCAAATGCCGGAGACTCGAAAGGGATTTTGGTTACTGCGGCATACCGAGGATTCGAGGGGTATACCCATTACGGCGGCATAAATGCCGAGGACGCGATGAGTCGCGTCCCCCCTAGAATGTAATCTTCCGCGCGCGGCCTCGTCGCTGAGCAGGCCTATACTTGCCTCTCGACGGATTAAACTTGCCCTTTTTGCCATACTGGTCTTGGAGCAAATATTGACCCTTGAGCCACACAAACATGTAACCGTCGCGGTCTTCAACGTCACCGCGTTGTTGGCCTGTAGCCGTTACCCGACCTGATAAGCCTCCATTAGCGACTCCAAGTGCAGGATTCGACAAATATGCCGCCAAATCGCCCTGCTGATTACCTAGGTAAAGCTGAAGGTCGTCGGGGCTATAATAATTTGTGCTTACATCGTCGATGTAATCGGTAAACGTGTAGCGGTAGGAGGCCTCCAGCGCTAAGCTAAACTGATGCGAAATACGTTTTGAAATCGAAATACCCAGCGGTACACACATACTGAAGCGGCCATATTCTTCGGGGCCGCCAGGTAGACCTTGGCCCTCTGTGCGCAATGGCCGAAGAGGAATCCACTGGCCGTCGAGCAACGTTTTCGGATTGTAGTGGAATCCGCCTATGCCAGCAAACAAGTACATGGTCGCCCCTTTGTACTTCCAACCCTTCACCCCTTTAATGTCGTAAATGTGCCCTTTTCTGCGCCGAATTGGCACTTCGAGCTCGAGCATTCCAGACAACTCAAAGATGTGCGTTCTGAAGTTCAGGTTGCGATTGTTCCGAAATATTTCTTGGGTCAATTTATCATCGCCCGACATTTGCCCCCACGTGAAATCTGCGCGGAAGTGGAGTTTGCGGTAGAGCGCATACTTATAGCCGATGAATGCAGCGAACCGGGTTTGGTTCAACTCCAAGTCTTGAAAATCGTTGGTGCCGATGTCATCCTTGCCGCCCAAGTCACCCAAAAAGTTACTCGCACCGAGGCCAAAGGTCAGCTGGTGCCTGCGTTCTTCCCATTTGTCGCGGTCAAAGAACTGACCCCAACTCTGCGAGAAGCCGAGACAAAAAAGTACAATGATGATGTAACGTTTGGTTTCCAAAGCGCTCAAAAATAACGCAAATCAGCGAGTTAACAACCACTTATGAAGCTAAGTCCGCATTTTCTCATAAATTCCCAAGAAACAATGCCTCCACAAACCGCAACATTGAACGAATGCTTGGTTCCAAACTGCGGAATCTCAAGGCAAACATCAGCCAACACCAACAGTTCATCAGCCACTCCACTCACCTCATTGCCAAACACGACTGCCCATTGCTCATTTATGGTAGGCTGCCAATTTTCGATTGAAATTGAGGCTGTTGTTTGCTCAATAATGGCGATCTTAAATCCGGCATTGCGGAGATCGTACAAGGCCTCTACTCCATTTTCAACATAGCTCCAAGGCACCGCTTTCTCGGCACCAATTGAGGTTTTGAGGATATCTCTATGCGGCGGCTGGGCAGAAATACCTGTGAGCACCACACCATCCAAACGAAAGCCGTCAGCCGTTCGAAAGAACGAGCCCACGTTGTTGCCACTGCGAATGTTGTCGAGTACAAAACGCAAAGGCACCCGCTTGGCCTGAGCGGCTGCATCCGCCGATAGGCGCAAAAGCTCAGCCCCTTTCAATTTCTTAATCATACTGCAAAGAAAATGAAGTTCTTCGAACAGGTCGTGTGCAGCAGGTTCAAAAAAAATGCCCCCGCATTGTGCGAGGGCATTTCAATTGCTTGATTCGTCGATTACTCGATGATGAGCTCAAAAGGCAAGCGCGCTTGAATGCGTTCGTTGCTTTCAACCATGCGTTGCACATCGCGGAATGCCTTGATGTACCGCTGGTCGATGCCCAATGATGAAAGCACGCGGGTTGCTTGCGCTTCGCCTGACATTTCTTTGAGCAACTCTTCGAGGGGGTCTTTCATCTTCGGTAAGTCACGGGTGGTGTAGTCTTCCAATTCAGCCATGGCCGCAGCTGCAGCAATGGCATCGTTGAGGTTACCGAGCTCATCGACCAATCCGATTTGCTTGGCTGCAACGCCCGTCCAAACGCGGCCTTGGGCCACACTGTCAACTTCGGCCACCGTCATGCCGCGACCTTCAGCTACCAATTCAATGAAGGTGGTGTAAATATCGGTCACCGACTCGTTGATCGCCAGCAACTCGAGCTCATCGAGCGGACGAGTAACGGTCATGTAATTGCCATGTGCATTGGTATTTGCACGGTCGAAGGTGATGCCGAGCTTCTCATCAAACATCTTTTCCATGTTTGGAAGCATACCAAAAACACCGATTGAACCCGTAATAGTCGTCGGATTGGCATAGATTTTGTCAGCTCCTGCAGCAATGTAATAACCGCCTGAAGCGGCCACATCGCCCATTGACACTACGAATGGCTTTCCGGCCTGTTTCAGGAGTACGGTTTCACGCCAAATCACATCAGATGCGAGCGCGCTGCCCCCTGGAGAATTGACACGGAGCACCACAGCTTTCACTTTTTCGTCGAGGCGCGCCGTACGCAAAGCATCCGCAATACGCTCTGAACCGATGGTTTGATCATCGCCTTCGCCTGACTCAATGGCACCTACCGCATAAACCACTGCGACTTTGTCTTTCTTCCAAGGTTTTATCTCGTCTTTGTCTTCATCATCGCTCTTTTTCAACTTCGCTTTGCGGTACGCCGCAAAGGTGACAAAGTTGATTTTATCTTCAGCCGACTCTGTAATGGCCTCTTCTTCTTCGCCCTCTTCAGCGGTGTTTTCATCGATTGCAGGTTCTTCATCGGCCACATTTGAGCTGTCTGCTGGTGTGGTTTTCGCAAGCAACAAATCCATTACCTCATCCCGGTACATCAAACCGTCAACGAAACCGTAATCCACCGCATGCTGAGGCAAACGCAAGAGCAAACTGTCAGCCACGGCATTGATATCAAGTGCGGTCATGCCGCGATCGTTGGCCATGTCGTTCACCATGTGCGCCCAAATCTCATCCAAGAAGGCCTGAATTTGCTCGCGATTCTCGGGCGACATATCTTCACGCATGAAACCTTCAACCGCACTTTTGTACTTGTTGTTTGGGCCACGAATGATTTGCACATCAACGCCCAATCGGTCGAGCATGTTCTTGAAGAACATAATCTCAGTTGATAAGCCGTAGATGTTTAGTGACCCTTCGGGATAGAGATACACCTCATCTGCGGCGCTTGCCACGTAATAAGCTGATTGGCCGTAGCCTTCGCTGTATGCAACAACCCACTTGCCTGAGGTTTTAAAATCGGTGATGGCATCACGCACATCTTGCAAGGTCGACGGTGAACCGCCAAACATGCCCATCTCAATAAAGATACCTTCGATGCGCTCATCATCTTTCGCCTTGTCGAGGTTCTCGATGAAGTGGTTCAAGCCGACTGAATTATCGGGTTGAAAGGTCGAAAAGTCGAAGGTATTTCCATGCTCATTGCCGCGTTCTATGAGGCCGCCGTCCAATTTCAAATGCAATACGCTGTTGTCGTCAACCGAGGTGATGGCATCATCGCCACTCAATCCAGATAAGGCTCCAGTTACCGCTGATGTTATTAATGCAACAACCAGCAACACTAACAGAGCACCTACGACAAGAAACGACAAAGCGCTTCCGAGCATCGAGGCAAATACGGTTTTACCAAAATTCATGTTTATCATATTTTGAACGAAGTTAGCGCAAGAACTTTAAAATGCGGCCTCACTTTCCATCAGCGGAAGAAAGTGACTGACGAACGGAAGACTGTATATTTGCCGATCACATGCGCGAAATCATTTACATAGGTATTGGCGGTAACTTGGGACAACGGCATCAGTTTTTGGCGGCTGCTGTTGATCGCATTGACGCGCTCATTGGGCCGGTGCGCGCCCAAAGCCGCATTTATGAAACTGCGGCGTGGGGCATGACCAACGCACCTGATTTTTTAAACCAAGTGCTTGAAGTAGAAACCCTTTTGGCCCCCTTGGAGGTGCTACAAAAGTGCTTGACGATTGAGCGCATGCTCGGCCGGAGGCGCCGCACGCCTGGCAGCGGCTACCGCAGCCGAACTGCCGACGTTGACCTTTTGTTGTACGGTCAACTGGTGTTTGAGCATCCGCAACTGACTTTGCCTCACCCGGGCATTTCAGCACGTCGTTTTGTGCTTGACCCGCTTGCTGAATTGGCCGCAGACTATGTGCACCCCGTTTCTCATCAAACCATCGCGGTCTTGCAGCGCGCTTGCCCCGATACATCACCCTTAAAAATATGGCCATCCCCTACGGATATGTGAGCATTGAAGGCAACATTGGCGCGGGTAAAACTTCGCTTTCAACCCGACTTGCTGAAAAACACGGTGCGCGTTTGGTGCTCGAAGAATTTGCTGAGAACCCTTTTTTGGAGCACTTTTACAAGCAACCGGAGCGCTATGCGTTCCCGCTTGAATTAAGCTTTTTGGCAGAGCGTTTCAGCCAACTCAAAGAAGAATTGATGAACCGCAGCTTGTTTCAAAGCTTGGTGATGAGCGACTACTTCATCAACAAATCGTACATCTTTGCGCGTGCCAACCTCGGTGCGCAAGAGTTCGAATTGTTTATGCAGCTCTTCAAAATTGTCGAGGCCAATCTCCCAAAACCAGATCTTTTGGTTTACCTCTACTTGCCTGTTGAGCAGTTGCAGGCGAACATCAAAAAACGCGGACGAAGCTATGAGCAAGAAATCACCAACGCCTACCTGCTGAACATCGAAAAAAGCTACTTCAACTTCATGAAGCAGCATAAAAAAATGCGCACGGTAATTATTGACACCTCTGACGTTGACTTCGTAAATAACGAAAACGACTTCTTAAAACTTGAGGCCCTCATTTCTGCCCCCTACAAACCCGGCATGCACCGTGTGAAGGCTTAAACTGAAATGCTATCTTACAGGCTTCAAAAATGAAGCATGAAGCGTCAGGATTTTTTAAAGCTTTCGGCCTCAATGGCCGGATTTTTCTCGCTCGGCGCGGGAGAACTGGTAGATGCCGCGCAACTCGAAGAAGCGCTGTTCTCCGGTGAATCACGCGCCAAAGGAAGCGCAGTAGGATGGCGAACCGCTCCCATTGCCACCGTGCGCACAGCCATCATCGGAATTGGCAATCGCGGTCAGTCGTTGCTTGAAATGTTTGAATCAATGCTCGGCAGCAATATGGCGTCGATTGTGGCTTTGGCTGATTTGCAAGCTGAAAAACTCAACCGCGGAAATGAAATTATCAGCACTTGGCAAAAAGAAAAGCCCGCCCATTATCAAGGCGCTGAAGCTTGGCGCGATTTGATTCGCCGCGACGACATTGACCTGGTAATCATTTGCACCCCTTGGGAACTTCACGGACAAATGGCCTTGGCCGCTATGGAGCACGGCAAACACGTGGCATCTGAAGTACCTGCCAGCTACACCCTCGAAGAATGCTGGCAGCTCATTGAAACAGCCGAACGAACCGGAAAGCACCACATCTTGCTCGAAAATTGCTGCTACAACGACGAAGAATTGTGGCTCATGAATATGGTTGAGGAGGGTGTTTTCGGAGATTTGACGCACGCCGAATGCGCATACATTCATGATCTCCGCGTAATGTTGATGGATGAAACCTACTATGAAAACCAATGGCGTATTCAACATCACGTGCAACGCAATGGCAACCTGTACACGACTCATGGTTTGGGGCCGGTGAGTATGTATTTTGGAATCGGACGCGGTGATTATTACAGCCACTTGGTATCGATGAGCTCGAAAGAGGCCGCCTTGTCACGTGCGGTTAAGGGTAAAAATTTGCCCCAAGCTTATGTTTGTGGCGACATGAATACCACCTTACTGAAAACCTTTGATGGCAAAACGGTTATGATGCAACACGACACGCATACCGGCAGGCCGTACAGCCGCATCAACACTTTGTGTGGAACCGGCGCTGTACATCAAGGTTACCCTTCGCGTTTGTACATCGACAAGGGGCCAACGTGGGATTGGCATGCCTGGAGCGACCAAGCCCAATACGCTGAATACCGCGCTGAATATGGCCACCACTTTTGGAAAACCCTTGGCGACGATGCACGGGCGAAAAGCATAGGGCATGGCGGCATGGATTTTATTATGATGTGGCGCCTCATTCACTGCCTAAATAAAGGTGTCGCGCTCGACTTGAACGTTTACGACGGTATTTTGTGGAGTGCAATCGGCGCCTTAACCGAGCTCTCTGTTGCGCAAGACAGTGCACACGTGAACATACCCGATTTCACGGGTGGCACGTGGAAAACACAACGAAAACACGAAATAATGCGGTCGTAGATCAGTTCAGCAACTCGGCCATTTTCTTGCCGATCTGAGCGGGTGAATCCACTACGTGGATGCCGCATTCGCGCATGATGGCCTTCTTCGCTGCTGCAGACTCTTCTTCTCCTGAAACGATTGCTCCAGCGTGCCCCATGGTGCGACCCTTGGGTGCCGTTTCGCCAGCGATGAATCCAACCACAGGCTTGGTGCCGTGTGCTTTGATCCAACGGGCAGCGCGTACTTCGAGGTCACCACCGATTTCACCAATCATGATGATTCCATCGGTTTCAGGATCGTTCATGAGTAATTGAACCGCTTCGAGCGTGGTGGTACCAATGATCGGGTCTCCACCGATGCCAATCGCGGTTGACTGGCCCATGCCCGCTTTGGTGATTTGATCAACGGCCTCGTAGGTTAGTGTACCCGACTTCGATACAATGCCGATACGTCCGGGTGTAAAGATGAAACCGGGCATGATGCCGATTTTCGCTTCACCTGCCGTAATAATACCTGGGCAGTTCGGACCGATGAGGGTACAGTCGCGGGTATCAATGCTCGCTTTCACACGAACCATGTCGTTTACCGGAATGCCTTCAGTAATGGTCACAATTACCTTAATGCCTGCGTCAGCTGCTTCAAGAATAGCATCAGCTGCGAATGCGGGTGGCACGAAGATGATTGACACATCAGCTCCTGTAGCTTGCACCGCGTCAGACACGGTGTTGAATACAGGTTTCCCCAAGTGCTCTTGTCCGCCTTTTCCCGGAGTAACGCCACCAACTACATTGGTTCCGTATTCGATCATTTGCGATGCATGGAAGGTGCCTTCACTTCCTGTAAAGCCCTGTACGATGACGCGGGAATTTTTATTGACAAGTACACTCATGGTTTTCGATTTTTGTTCCTAAGGAATTCGGTCGCGAAATTAGCACATATCGCGTCGAAATGAAAATGAAGTTTTTGATCGCGTGAAGAACGACGGAAACCATCCATCAATGGAGGAAGAGTTGCCCGCGACCAGTTACATCGCCTGAAACACCGTAAATAAGATGCCCTTTCGATTTCGGGGTGAGCGTTTGGCATCCCGCCGTTAGGCGGAAAACCTCTAACTGCTGCCCGATGGCGTTGTACAACTGCATTTCAGCTTGGGTACTTTGATCGATGCAAACCTCGATTTGCCCTGCCAATTGATTCACCCGTAAAGGGCTGTTTGCCGGGTCGATCGCCTCAACCGTGGCGACATTTCCGATGAAGCTCTTCACCGCCAAATCAATGTTCACGATAATATCAGACGCATCACTGCCCCAAAGATCGAAGATCACATCGCCCTGTGGACCGATCACCACAAACATGGGATAGCCGTAAAAAGGCCCGAAACTGCCGTCGGTAAACTGGGTAATGGCGGCAGGTGCACCACCGTCGTAACCTGAAACGGGCAAAATGAGGTTATGATTCTCTGCAAACAATGCCAGCGAGGTATGCAAATCAATGCCCGATAAAAGCAGAAAGCGCACCGGGGTTTGGTTGGCCCACTCAGCAATGGCGTAGCTCTG
>CAMCHP010000078.1 GCA_945874695.1 Chryseobacterium gleum | reverse complement strand
GTTGAGCAATTGGTGGCCGGCATGCAGCTCCACAACGTTCACGCGCGGTGGATGCGGATCCCCGACCACGAAGAGCCCCTTGCTTTTGCACTCCAATTGGCCCAGCCCGGCAGTTACATCACCGCATTGAGCGAAGTGTTGAGTGATGTAGGGAATTTAGTTGCGCGGCATGCGTAACGGCGCCTGGGCTTGAGCATTTCTAATGAATCCTAAGGTTGAAACGACCTGACTGTCTGTGGCTATTGACTTGTCAATGGGTCTCTAAATTAGTGCTTTTCACTGCAGCTAATTTCAGAGCAGGATTCACTGTTATGCGATGCAGTCAATCTCTAAATCTCATTTGTTAATTCGAGAATCCTTTCAATTAAACTTTCGCTCAACCAAACTCCTTTCTCTCTCAATTCAAAAAGCAATGGTTTCAGCTCAGAAATCAGCCCCTGCTTTTTAGCCTTTATTAATATTCCAATTGTTCCTGTTACTTTTAATCCCGCATGCTTGGCGTGATATCTACCCAAAGCTTCGTCCAACAAAATAAGATCCGCTTCACTTTCAGTCGCAAGAATTATTGCCTCCGCCTCGCCTTTATCTAAATCTAGGAAATAAGCAACTGATTTCTTATCCTGAATTTGTTCTATTCTAATCCATTCAACCTCTAATAAATTCAAGTAATACCTTTTGTTCTTTCCGGCTTCAATTTCGCTGAAAACTTCTTGAGGAATATAAATTTCCTCATACAAATCTTTTAAAATTTCCAGTTTCCCAATTTTCAATAATGAAATAATTGGGGTCGTGTTTGATACAACCTTAGGCATTCTCAATATCCTCAGCTAAGTCGTCTGTATGGAGAGCGCTCACATTGTACTTTGACAAAAGTTCCAAAAACTCTATTCTAGAAATGTTTAACACTTTTGCTGCAATTCCTGATGAAACTTTTCCTAATTCAAAAAGTTTGACAAGAGCTGATAGTTTCATCTCTTTACCAAAGTCCTCTTTATTCAGCCTCATTGAATTTGCCAAATATTCTGGGTATTCTATTGATATTATTTGAGCCATAACCTTGGTTTCATAGTTGTCTCAAATATAAGAAAAATTCAAATGACTTGGTTAAATCAAAGGGATTGAAGCTGAGCCGGTAGTGTCCAAAAAAGTGTGTAAATGAAAAAAGATTCATTTCTTCGGAGTGAAAGCGAATTTCACTTCTGTGAAGAAAGAGACCCGTGCCTTTTCTGATGAGAAAGTTACGAAGATCGCAAAAGATTTGAAGGATTCAGGCGCAGCTAGGAATTAGGAAACTTTCACTTGTATTTCAAAATGTCTTGATTTTCTAGAATTTGCTCAGCTGCGCCATTCAGACCAACATTGAACATGGCGTTTGCCAAGTCGGTTGATTTAATGCTGTATTTGTCGCCCGATAATTTGAAGATGGGATACAGAGCCTTCATTATTTTGTATCCGATATTCGGTTCTTTTCTTGGCTCAACCGGATAAATGTATCCTGGTCTAAAGCTGTGAAATTTGAGATCCATTTCAGCGATTTGGTTCTCAGCCATTCCTTTGTAGCGCGCAAATGAGGTTTTACTTTGCTCGGTGCGGTCTGCCCCTGCGCCACTGAGTAAACAGAGCGTCGCTTGCGGACTGTTTTTCTTTAAAGTCTGAGCAAATTCAACGGCATAGTTTACCGTAATCTTTTTGAAAGGGTCATCTGGAACTTGACCGGTATAAACGCCCAAGCAGAAAAATGCTGCGCTAACATCTTTGAACAAATCTTCATGCGTTGAGAAGTCTTCAAAGTTTTCGATCACAATTTCGATCAGTTTTTTGTGAGTTAATCCGGTCGGTTTGCGCACCAAGCTCCTAACTTCGGTGATCTTGTCTGCGTTGAGGCAATTCGTCAAAACTAAATTTCCAATCATTCCTGAACTGCCTGCTATAATTGCTTTCATGTAAATTTAGTTTTGGGGGTTTATTGTGCGGTTTTTTGGGGCTGATGGATTTGAGAACGGTTTGGCGCTTGGCGCAATGGAGGATTTCGAAGCACTAAACTGTCTACCACCACTGTACTTGATACGAAGCACAAAGCTTCATTTAAGCACTGAACCGCTTTTTTGCCAAACGCCTGTTACCTGCTGTACTTCTCATATTTTCTCTCGTTTCCACGCTATAACTTTTATTCCCTCTGAATAATGTGTCAAGTTTGGTTGTCGATTATTTAAGTCGATTTCTCCTATTTTATAGTTAACACCTAAACTTTTAATATTCACTTTTTTTATTTCCCATTCTTTATGGTGAATGTCGTAACGATAGAGTTCGTTTTCTTGGTCAAGATACAAGCAGTAGCGTTCTGTCAACCACTTGTCAAGCTCTGTTTTGTCAGACACGATTTCTTTAATCTCAAATTCAGAGGTTAATTTAAAACCTTTTTTATAGTTGTTAGAATAATATGATTTTTCAGTCCTGTTAATTTTTGCTTTTTCGTAAGGTAGACCTGAAATAGCTTTTGCTATAAATGCAGAGATTGTTTTACCTGCTTCAATGTTTAAGAAGTAAACACCTTTTTTGCCGTCATTGTCTATATATGTCCTAACATTGATTTCGTCAAAGTCCGATACATAACCCACAGAAGGCAAAAATTTTGGTCTTATTTTTTCCATTGTGAAAGCAACCAAAGATATGTAGCAGTTTCCGTCAAAAGTGTCTAAGTTTAGGTTGGAAGGAACACACTTTCTTAATAGTTCAAAAGGAACAGTCCAATGTAAAAATAAAGCTCTGTTCCATTCTTGATAATATATCCAATTTCCTTTTGGAATTTCGAATGGTCTGTGTGATACTTCTTTTAATATTTCGTCGATTATTTTCATTCGGTGTCGGTCGTTCAGTATAGCAGGTAACGTTTTGGCGCTTGGCGCAGTGGCGGATTTCGGA
This sequence comes from Chryseobacterium gleum, assembly GCA_945874695.1. GTDB lineage: Bacteria > Bacteroidota > Bacteroidia > Flavobacteriales_D > Sanyastnellaceae > CAMCHP01. The sequence continues at coordinate 9,577 of CAMCHP010000078.1, read as the reverse complement.
GCTCAAAACTGTCAATACACCACAAATGTTGATGCGAGGTAGAATGTTCAATTAACCACGTCACCCGCCATTGAGCCAAACGCCTGTTACCTGCCGTTATTCCTTTCATTTTAGTCGATTTAAGTCCACAATCATTGTATCTAAGTCGGCATCGTCATTTTTAAATATAACTTGGATTTTATTAGACTTGATTTTTTTTACAAGTCCCTTGAAGTCTAATAATTCCTTTTCTAACTGCAAATTTACAGTGTCGTTGGTTGTGTTTATTATTTTGTTATCAAGTCCGAAAATGCCGTACTGATTAAATGTTTCAGGGAGGTCAGGAAGTTGCCAGTCCCAAATTGGGAAAGAATAAATTTCAGTCCATTTATTGTTTTTATAAGTTACCAAATGCCAAGTATTAAGATTTGACCAGTCCGCCCAATTTACAACATAGGAAACTTCGTCTGTCCCGTCTCCATTTAGGTCGCCTTCATTCTTTAAATAAGATAGTCCTAACAGTTGACCACCTGAATAAATACGCAATGTGTCAATAAGTTTGTTGTCGGAGATTACAAATGAAATTGGTTCTTTTTTTATTGTTAGTGCAACAAGTTGTCCGAAGTCGGATAATCCTTCGTAAAACTTATTCGATTCTTTGTTGTCAATACCAGAAATAAAATGTTCAATAAGTTTCTCTTTTTTACCATCTCCGTTAAAATCCCCAGTTATTATGAATCTGTATCCAAAAACTGGTTTTATGTTGTTCGGAACAGTCTTTAATGTTTCTTCGAGTTGATTTGCCGTTTTTGAACTGTCAAGTTGTAATGTGTCAATATGTGATATAGTTTTTTCATCCTGTTTTTTCTTTGTCGAAGTATCGCAAGAAATAAACAACGACAAAATGGATAATGCTATGATTAACGGTGTCTTCATATAATGGCAGCTAACTCTCTCACAGGCTTACCAAAAGCCACTCCTTCATTCATACGCTTGTATTGATAAGTGACCTTTGTGCCCCTTTTTCTGCAATGCCAAAATAATCAATTTCACTGCAACCTTGCGGACTGACTGCGAATCTACTTCAATGCACGCTCGACTAACCAGGGGAGGACAAATCCCCGTGATGTGCGGGTAACATTTTTGCGACGTCCAAAGAATAGGTTACAAACTTCGGTAACACTTTTCACGCATTTGAAAAAACGTTACCCATTTCGGTAACACCTTCCATCCACCCCAAAAAAACGTTACCAATTCAGGTAACCCAATTTTGACACGGCAGTTTTTTGTTCCCGAAGTTGGCGCATAAAAAAACCCGGATCAATATTGATCCGGGTTCATAGGAAGGCGTACGTGGTTAACCGAAGCAGGGGAGCCGATGCACGACCTACCTTAACTTGCCAAAGGTGAAGCCCAGTTGAAGGTAGGTGACGGTTGGGCGGTCGAGGAGGGCCCCACACCCCACGTGCAAACCGGTGTAGCGGGTGAAAAGCCAGTGGGCACGCGCGCGTAACTCGGGTCTGAATTGGGTGGTGATTTGTTCATAGTACAGGGGGCGTGCGAACGTGAACCACCCGTTCGGCACGGTCTCGCTGCCGTAAACCACGCGCTCGCGAGCAGTCGATGCCGAGAGCCCCGCCATGCAGTCAAAAACGAGCTTCGGATTGTATTCAAAACGATAACCGCCAATAAAACTGATGGTTTTCTGGGTTTCGAGGTAGGTGCCCGGTGCAATTACCGGATATAGACTCCAAGAAATGGCCTCCGAAACGGTGTAGCCGCCACTGAAAACGAGGTTGTTGTCGAAAGCCAAGGTGGCATCAAGCCCGAGCCCGGGCAAACCGGTCGATTGGATGTGCGTCACAGAGAGGTTGGTTCCCAATCCGAACGAGACTGGCCGCGGCTGGGCAATCGCTGCCACTGTGCTGAACAGCAAAACGGCGAGAAGGGGTGTTTTGAGATGTTTCATGTTGAAGGGTTTGAGGGGGTTGAAAGGTTGATTGATTGCGTATTAGAGGTTGCATGCGCGCGGTGCGACTGCTGAAGTTGCGGAGCGGGATGACTCGTGCGCTGCGGCGCGGCGCAAGGCTGGATGGACTGATCGGGACGCTGTCCAAGGGTGCAATTGCTGCTGTTTCTGCCGCTTGAGGTTCGGTTTTTGGCGCTTCAGTGGCACCAGGGTCGGCGCTCAGAATCGCTTGAACACTGTCCATGAGCTGCGCGCCATGGGTTTCGATTTCCAGGTCAAGCAATACGGCGTCGTAGGCTGCGATGGCGGCCCGCTCCCGCACAAGGGTTAAGGTGAGCTCGAGGCGCGCTAAATCGGTGTGCGCATGCAAGGTGACGTGCAATTTGCTCATCACATAGTGCATCCAGTCGAGGTCGTCAGCGGTGAATCCAGGCAGTCGGGTGATGTCGAGTTGCGCTAACCGACGAAGGGTGAGCTCGGCATTGGCACGCGTTTCATCGAAAAGCTGCAAGGCGCGTTCGGTCTTGATGACTTTAATCTCGGCGGCCTGGCGCAGGTAGCGGACGCGTTCGGGGGTTAAGGCTTCTACCTTATAGGTGGGCGGACTGTCATGATGCAAGTGCGGCTGCTGCTCAAAAACGCCGTTCACACACATGGTCAAGTAGCTGACTTTCACGGTGGCGTCGAGGTTCATCTCTTTTTCGCCCGATTCATTGCGGGCGATCATACAGCGCGAGGTGCCCGTGAGGTCGGCCAATTCGCTTTGGGTAATGCCCAACTTTTGACGTAAGAGGCGGGTGGGGTGATTATTCGGAATGCGTTTCATCGGTCGTTCATTTTGTTGCAGCAAAGGTGCAGGGGGCATGGCAAGGCCGCAAATCGATTTTCGCGTCAATGGTACGTTTGTGCGGCGGGGTTTTTGGTGTTTTTTGGGGGATGACTTCTCCTACTTTTACGTGCGTAAGGTGTTTGTTGTGAGTCGTTTAGTATTGCCCGAGCGAGATAAATTCAACGCCGTTTAAAGGGTGCTTTTTTGGTACGTTTATGAAGCGGGTATTTGGGGTGAAAAAAGTTGCGCACGGGATGGGAGGTAACCCGAATTTCATGCGGTACGTTGCCGGTACCAGGTTGGGGTAACACGTTTTGAGTGTGCGGATTTTTTGTTACCGCGCTCTGGTGATCGCGATGCGGGTAACACTTTTTTCGTGTGCGTTTTTTGTGTTACCGCGCTGCGGAATGTTGGTTGCGGGTAACACTTTTTTCGTGTGCGGTTTTGTTGTTACCTGCGCGGTGTGCGCGGCGATTGAGGGGGCAGGAGGGGTTTAATCGGGATCCAAATTTCTTCTTCCGAATTGGGGTCGTTGCTTTTGTATTTATCGCCCAAAACTTCGAAATGAGGCCTGTCGTCTAATACGTAGGCTGAATGCGGTAGCCACGACCCAAAGATGAAGTGAAAAATACTGGGGTCGTTACTTGAACCTTTGTGGTCAAACTACCGCGTCGAATTGGCTTAAATGCAGCATGAAGTCGCAATGTTTTGTTTGAGCGTTCTTTTCAATCTTTGTTTTATATTGCCAATCAAACCACGCAACCATGAAACTTGAACGGGTACTCGATCAACTCAATTCTTTTGAAAAGAATGCTTTCCTTAAAATTATTGATACCATTCTCGCAGCATCGCCCCAAAACCAGCGTGAAGTAGATGCCATTCTCGCGGCAAGCGACGGTCTTAAGAATGCGGATAACCAGAATATCGCTGCTGTTTTTATGCTTGTTGAAGATGAGTTTGCTGAACGACTGAAACTGGAGTTTCTTAATACGTCGTCGCAACTCGACATCTTAATAGATATTGTTGCACGTGATGGCAACGCGATGATGAAGGCCGATTGGTTTGCGCGCTTGTATGAACTTAAGGTGGCGCAGATCAGACAGCGGATCAAAGCGTTTCAATTGGTTATCGATGGGGAAGGTGACTCAGATATCGACGACAGCCGAATCAGAGACTATCGCATTTATCGCAGTTGTGTGGCAACCGCATACACAAATGACCTCCAGAACAACCAAGATCGTAAAATCACCCATGATGAATTGAGCATTCTACTGACTTTGGCGAAGCAGCTCGAACTTTCACAAGAAGAAATCAAGCTGTTGAACTACCAAATTGTGCCTATCGCAACACTCACCGTTGATGATGTCATTGCTGAGCTGCGGTCGATTGGCGTGGTCTTCTTTTCAAAAAAGAACAATACCATTTATGTCTCAGATGAAATGGTTAGTGTGCTGCGCAAGGTGCGCGGTAAGGAGGTTGCAGATAAGTATGTTCGCCGTGTGCTCAAGTTGTTACGGGAGCCACAAATCAACCTGTTGTGCAAGAAACACGGCATCGATCGCAAGTTGCAGCCTGAAGATAAGATTAAAGCGATCATTGATGAGGGCATCGCACTCTCAGCCATCTTAGGTGAGGATATTCATAAACCAGGCACAACACTCACTGAGCGGAAGAAGTACCTCAATGAGTTTTGCGACCTACGGTTAGGGATTTCACCGGCATTGAAAGGGGTGACGCTCGAAGAGAAATTGGCTAATTTGATCAGTTACTTTAATCACAAAGAGCGCGAAGACCGAGTTGGCATTAGCATTGACGGATATGACCATTTGTTGCGGGACCTCGATACGGATTTTCCCGAGTTTAACGAGCGGATTCGCAGCGAATATCAGTTTCAAGAGCAACGCGTGTTAGATAGCCAGTTCTTGTTGAACTACAACATAAAGCCACGTGACATTATTGAGTGGTTGCGCGATGAAGAGTTGGCATCTTTTTGCAAGCTCCACACCATCAAAACGAAGGGTGATATCTATATAAACGTATTAGATGCCTACACAGATTCTGAAAACCTCTTCCTCGAGAACTACGCGTTGATCGCAGCGCGTGATTTGAACGGCCTCAAAGAACAAGGCATCGATGTGAAGGAGGTTGACTTGGGGTTGAAGTTTGAAGAGTTGACAGGGAACATTTTTACCCAGCTCGGATTTGATGTCTCAGGGGTTGTCCTTCAAGAAGTTAACACCACAAAAGATAAGGCCGACTTGATTTTGCGCATTGGCGAAAGCGACATCATCATCGTCGAATGTAAAACGAGCAAAGAAAGTGGTTATAATAAGTTCAGTGCAGTGTCTCGCCAATTGAAGTCGTATGCGAAGCGGGCAGAGGAGAAGGGTTACCGCGTTGTAAAATCTTTGTTGGTAGCTCCAGAGTTCTCTGATGAGTTTGTAAAGGAGTGCGGCTTGGAGTACGAATTGAATCTCTCGTTGATTTCGGCGGGCACGTTGCTTGCGATCGTTGAAGGTTTCAAGGCTTCAAAGCTGAAGACTTTCCCGCACAATCTGCTCATGCGCGATGTGGTGATCCAAGAAGATCGGGTGCTGAAAGCGATGGGGAGGTAGGCCCTTCTATCCCGAAGCTTTGGAAGATAAATGAAAGCGGAAGCCCACACTCTTTGCGCTACACCCCACACCAGCAGGCAGCCACAGCCGCCCGCAAAGGTTGCAGCAAACTTCCAACTCACCGCCACCTACTCCATTCTCTCCCAAGTGGAGACGTTTTTTTTCTTGATTTGCAAGATTATGTAGAGCACAGCAATGCCGACCAAGCCAATCAGCGATTGAAAAATATCGATGCCGATGATCAAATTGATGGTGAAGGCTCCCAAATTGGTGGCCACCACACCCCAAAATCCAACCTTGCGCCATTGAAAGAGCAAAACAGCGCAAATGATATTGGCAATGCCCAAAGCTCCAAGCAAATAAATCAAGCTGTGAGGTACGGGGCCCCCGAAGCTCTGAACCACAAAGTCAGTCGCTAATAGATACACCACCGATACAAGTGCATTCACGATGATCATAAATATCAACCACGCCGTCACGCAGCCGTGGCGTTGCTTTGAATCAACCGTGATTTGGTCGAGTGTTTCCATCCAACCAAAATAAAAAATAAACCCAATGGTTTGTACAGTGCGCTATGCACCGCGATATACGTTGACTTTGCTTGGCGCGGCTACTGAGCGTGGCTCCGCTTTTTGGGGGCAGGCGTCATCCTCCCAAAAAATGACAATGAACAAAGATCGAACCTCGTTGGCAATTTATCGCCTGGCATGGCGAAATGAATATTTTCAGCTTATTTTGCTGCAAAATTGAAAACGATGAAATTACTCTCTACCCTCTTGATCTTACTGCCGTTGGCAGCACTCGCGCAACCCCAAATCACCGCGGGTAACATGCCACAGGTTGGCGATGTGTATACTTACGGGATATCGTATGCTGATTTTGATCCTACCGAAATCGCAGCTGCAGCCGGCGCAAACCAAACATGGGATTTCTCAACCTTCATGGCCGATGAAGAGGTTTTTCAGAGTGTGGTTGCCCCGTCGTCAACGCCATTTGCTGCGACTTATCCTGATGCCAATCTTGCACTCGTGTCGAGCACAGAGGAGTTCTTATTTCTAACTTCGACAAGCAGTGCATTGTCTTCACATGGCTTTGCGATAGGTGCTGACGAATCGATTGCCCTGGTGTATTCAAATCCTGAGTTACTCTACAACCTTCCTTTCAACCACCAAACCTCGTTTACAGATACCTACGGCGGTACAAGCACCATTCAAGGTTTTGAAATTGTTACCACAGGTGATGTCATTGTCACAGGCGATGCATACGGAACGCTCATCTTACCGTCTGGTACCTATCCAAACTGTGTGCGTGTGTTGAGTACGATTACGGAGGAGGTTTCATTTTTGGGCTTCCCTTCAATAAGCACCATCAAACGTTGGACTTGGTTTTCAGCCGATCACCGCTACCAAGTGGCGATGTTTGTAGAGTATACCACAAGCGATGGAAAAGTTGAAGAGTCAACTTATTCGGCCGTGGTGCGCTCGGCTGGGCCAACTTCAGTTGAAGCGGCGCCGTCACCTTCATCGTTCAAGGTGTATCCCAATCCGGTGCAATCGGGTGGTGAACTTGCAATTGAATGGCAGGCGACTGAGTCGGTTGAGTTAACGCTCTTGAATTTGGCCGGACAAATCGTTTTTAACGAGCGTGCAGCACTCACTGCCGGACGCAACAGCTTGAATCGCGCAATTGCCGCACAACCAGCAGGGGTATATTTCATGCGTGTGGTTGATGCGAAGGGCGCATCGTCAGTGCAGCGCTTAGTTATTCGGTAAGGGTTTCACAGCCACTAAGGCATACACCATCGGAATGTGATTCTTGAGGTGGGCAATGCGGAATTTGCCTGGCGTATCTTCGCGCATGCCGTTGAAGCAGTTGTACGGCGAGTAATCGTACTCTTGCAAGGTCACGAGGTGGAGGTTTTCATGGAGCAAGCTGGTAATGACTTCACTCAGTGCATGGTTCCAAGTGACCGACTGACTGACCATTTGCGCAGCCTTATCGGCATAGGAGCCTGTTTCGGTTTCGACAATGGCGGAGTCGTTGAAATAGCGGTAGATGATGGCATCAAACTGATCGTTGAACATCCACACGAGCGGATGAAACTCAGCCATGATGAACCGTCCGCCAGGTTTTAAATAGCGCGAAACAACTGCCGCCCAGCGCTGCAAGTCGGGCAACCAACCAATGGTGCCATAGCTTGTGAACACGATGTCAAACTCGGCATCCAAGTGCTGCGGAAGACTGTACATGTCGCAGCAAATGAACGTCGCGTCGACCGCCAATTGCTGGGCATAGGCGGTCGCTTGTTCAATGGCGCGGTCTGATAAATCAATCCCCGTGACCTGCGCGCCGAGGCGAGCAAGGGAGATGCTGTCTTGTCCGAAATGACATTGCAAATGCAAGATTCGCTTGCCACGCACGTCTCCCAACAGGTCGAGTTCGATTCCGTTCAAGGTGTTTCTTCCATTCAGAAATGCGTCAACGGCGTAGAAGTCGGATTTGATATGGACCTCTGTTTTTTGGTTCCAGGTTGCGCGGTTGATCGCGAGGTAGTCTTGTTCAGGATTCATACCGTGGGGTTTTCGGTTGTGGTCGTGTTCCAACTGCGGTGATTGGTCATGCGTGCGATTTGGATGCGATGAAGCCGCTGCAAAATGATCGGGTAGAAGTTGCCGATGAGGTTGACCGCACTGGTGATCAGACTGCTGACGATATGGCCTTTGGCTAACATAAAAAGGGCGACAACGAGCAAAGGGATGAACGCCGCAAGGTGACCGAATTCAGACTGCCGCGTTTGAAAGTCAAAATTGCGAATGCCTTGTTTGGTGCCGTTGAAGTACTTTTTGCGGTTCTTTTCGCTCCCCCAAAAGACCTTGAGCAGGGCCATTCGGAAGTACTTCATACCGATAACTTTGGCGAGGCGTTGCATGAAACGCGGATATCGCACAGTGTAATAAGCGCTGGGGAGCAACTTGCTTGACGGGTAAGCAAATCCGATGAACGCAAAAACACCGGTGATGAAAAGGTTGAGTAGAAGTGCATAAAAGATCGATTCACCGGTCGAGATCGATTCGGGTTGACGGGCAGCGTAGATCTTTAGAATTTCGATGGAGCGAAAAACCAAAAACACGGATAAAAGCGGAAACACTATGCGTTTGAAGTTCATGCGAACAAATTGAGATCAACCGAGACCAAGACTTCGGTGTGCAAGGTATTTATTCTTTAGCGCTCATCCACCATCCAATTGAAAGTTCAACGCTTGCGACGACGTGTATGATGGGCGCAGCAAGGGTTTCAGTACGCGCGGTATCGGGCGACCATCCGGCCGTTAGGCCGAAACCCAAAAACATGCCCGTCAGCTCACCGTGCCTTTTTTCGATGTCGAAATACAGGTTCTGCAAGAAAATACGTTCTTTGAGAAGGTCTCAAACGAATTTCAATGGATATGAAACGGTGCCTCCAACTTTTGATTTTTGTAGCAATTTTGGGCAGTTTCGGCTGTGCACAGGCTGACCGGAATAGTTATACCGGCAATGGCGCGAGCGATGAAATGAGCGCTAAGTTCGCGGATGAGGCTTTGGAAGTACACGAGGAAGAGATCGATGCTACGGATGCGACGGTTGTAGAACGCAAGTTGATCAAAGACGGCTTTGTTGAGTTTGAGACCGCTGATTTAACCGAGGCAAGAAGCACCGTATTATCGGCCGTTTCGCAATACAAGGGCTATGTCTCTTCAGATCTTGAGTTCAGTGAAACAGGGCGCATCGGAAATCGGATTGAAGCACGGATTCCAACAGAACAGTTCGACGCCTTTTTGGCGGCGGCTACGGCGGGTGTTGACCGTTTCGTTTCGAAGAGCATTGATGTACGCGATGTGACAGAAGAGTTTCTCGATGTTGAAGCGCGCTTGAAAACGAAGAAGGAGCTGGAGTTGCGCTATCATGAGTTAATGAAAGAGGCCAGCACCGTGATCGAAATGTTGGAAATTGAAAAGCAAATCGGTGAATTGCGCGCTGAGATAGAATCGTACGAAGGTCGGTTGAAGTACTTACAAGACCGGGTAAGCATGGCGACGATTAGCTTGTCATTTTATCAAATCATACCTGAGGAACACGGGTTTGCGGGCAAATTTAAATCGGGTGTTCGAAACGGTTGGGAGAACCTGATTTGGTTCTTTGTAGTGCT
>CAMCHP010000077.1 GCA_945874695.1 Chryseobacterium gleum | reverse complement strand
CATTGGCGTTTTTGCTGGGGCAACCCAAACGCCCTTGGCATGTTTGGCGATGGGTATTGAGTTGTTTGGTGCAGAGGCCACGCTGTTCTTCGCGCTGTCAGTGCTGGTGGCCTTCGGTTTTTCAGGACGTAGGAGCATCTACCAAACGCAAGACAGCCATCCGGTGAAGGAGCGTATTTCGCGGTGGTTCAGGTCTTAAGAATCACCCATCCACGCATAGGGGAGAGCTCAGAGAAAGGTTGTATCTTCGTGGTGACGGCTTCACGGTTCGTGTGTCCGCCCAATATCCGACCGACAGGTCGAGAAAAAACCATGAGTACAGAAGAAAATACAGAAGTCGAAACCGTTTATTTCGACGAATTGCCACTAAACGATGCGGTAATTGAAGGCATAACGGCGATGGGATTTGACAAAGCGACGCCAATTCAGGCCGCATCAATTCCACCAATCCTCGAAAACCGCGATTTGATTGGCATCGCACAAACCGGAACCGGTAAAACCGCAGCATTTCTCATTCCAACCCTCCATAAATTAATGGAGATGCCCAATCGCAAGGGCATCGGTGCGTTGATCATTGTTCCAACGCGCGAGTTGGCTGTACAAATCGATCAAGCGGTAGAAGGCTTGTCGTATTTCACAGGTTTGTCAAGCATTGCCATTTACGGCGGTGGTGATGGAACGAGCTTTAACCGCGAAAAGAAGGCCTTGACAACGGGTACCGATATCATTATCGCTACACCCGGACGTATGCTCTCGCACCTGAATTTGGGTTATGTTCCATTGAAAGAGCTGCCCGTTTTGATTTTGGATGAGGCGGATCGCATGCTCGACATGGGTTTTTACAACGACATCATCCGCATCATCAGTCAAACCCCTGAGAGCCGCCAAACCCTATTGTTTTCGGCAACCATGCCCGACAACATTTTGAATTTGACACGGCAGTTTCAAAAGAATCCGGTGACCGTGAGTATTTCACTGAGTAAACCGGCAGCGGGCGTAACACAAGGTGCGTATAGCGTGTTCAATAACCAAAAAGCACGTTTGTTGGAGCAAATTTTGAAAGCAGACGACTGGAAGAGCGTGATTGTTTTCGCCTCAACCAAAAAGAGTGTTTCAGATGTGACGCGTGAGCTCACCCGTCGCGGAATCAATGCCAAGGAGATTTCGTCAGATTTGGAGCAAAAAGAGCGCGAAGAGGTATTGCTTGAGTTCCGCAACCGCCGCCTGCCTATTTTGGTGGCGACGAATGTGGTAGCTCGCGGCATCGACATCGATGACATCGAAATGGTGGTCAACTTTGATGTGCCGCGCGATGCAGAAGACTACGTTCACCGCATCGGACGAACCGCGCGTGCATCGCGTAAAGGCACGGCCATTACCTTTATTGCCCCTGAAGAGCAATCTCAGTTCTACCGCATTGAACAATTGATCGGTCAAACGGTAGATAAGCTAGAGGCGCCGGCATCCATTGGTGAAACACCCGCTTACAATCCGCCAGCTGGTGGTGGACGCAACAAAGGATCACGTACTGGCGGCGGTGGAGGTAAAGGTGGCGGAAGAACAAATCGCCCCAACGGAAACCGCAATTCACGAGACCGCCAGCGCAATGCAAATGGCGGTTCAAATCAAAACAACAAACGCAACGAACATGGCGGCCAACGCGAACAACGCACCCAAGGTGACCAAAACGGAGGATGAGTGGAAGCAGCTCCTAAGCGATGAAGAATACCGTGTGCTTCGTCAAGCAGGAACCGAACGTCCGTTCACAGGCGAATACAACTTGCATTTCGAGGCAGGGGTGTATCATTGCAAAGCTTGCAACGCGTCGCTCTTTGAAGCCGATTCGAAATTCAACAGCCATTGCGGTTGGCCGAGTTTCGATCGAGCCATTTCGAAGGGGTCAATTCTAGAGGTGCGCGACACATCGCACGGGATGATTCGCACGGAGGTGCGTTGTGCCAGCTGCGACAGCCATCTGGGGCATATCTTCCCCGACGGTCCAACATCAACGGGCATGCGTTACTGCATCAACTCGGTTTGTCTGACTTTTGATCCGACACATTAAGGCCGGCCTGGGCCGCGTCCCCTGCGGTCTTTTAGCTCTTGCACAACCCGGCGTTTGAATTCAAAATCAGCCTTGATCAAGGTCGCTGTACGCTGCGCGCCGAGAATTTTAATGCACCCCCGAATATAGCGCTCAAAGCTGTCGTCGAGTTTCACATGGAATTCGCGCTGTGCCTTCAGTGCGTTCAAAAGCTGTTCTTCGGTAACGGTTGCGGTTGAATCATTCAATGTACGAAGCGCATTTCGACTGCCTTTCTCAAGTTGCTTGCGTTCGCTGTTGTAAGTGTTGTAGAGGGGCCAAAATTTTTGTCCTTCCTCAACGGTCAATTGCAGTTGCTCACTGATGAAAGCCACTCGCAGTTGTTCAATTTTTTCATGTCGTGGGTCATCTTGGGCCTGTGCACTCGCCAGGCCGATGATGAGTAGGAAACAAGTGATATACTTTTTCATGGTATTCATTTAGTCGTTCATTAGTTCAGATAACATCCACTCGTTGTCGTCGTCTTCAAGGATGTAGGTGGCGATCACATCGTCATCGAGGTGGGTGAACAGCGATGTTTGTTCGTTTGTCACGTCTGTTTCCCATGCATCGACTTCCAATGCCTGTAAGTCAGCTTCGCTGAGCGTTGCAGTCTCGAGCATGCACTCAAAAGATTGGCACGGTGAGTTTTGGGTTGTATCGATGAACCAAAGCAGGGCGATAGTGGCTGCAATTCCACTTGCAAATGCTGCAAAACGTACAATTCGCGTGCGTTGTAAATGACGCATTGTTTGGTCATCTGCGCGACCTTCAGCTGCTACTTGTTCGAGAATGTTCGATTCGAGCGCATCGAAATAGCTTGATTTTGCATCAGCCGGAATGCGCTGTTCGTTGAACACTGCAGGTAGCGTTTGGTGTTCGATGGTGTGTTGAAGGTCTTCGAAATAACCTTCAGGCGTTCGAAACCCACCGTTGCGGTCAAGTTTGACCAAAAGCGGTGCAATGTTTTCGATTTCGTGTGTAGGTTCTTTATCGTTTATAATCATGGCCGTGTTCAAAGGGTTGAATGGTGAGTAAGGTGGGCCTCAATTTTCTTAGCTGCATGGTGGTATGACGCTTTGAGTGCCCCTTCCGAGGTTCCGGTGATTTCTGCAATTTCGGCATAGGATAGCTCGTCGTAATAGCGCATCACAAAAACCGCCCGTTGTTTATCGGGCAAACTGGCCAATGCGACTTGCAGCCTCAGCAAAATGTCATCTGCGGTAAACAAGGGGTCTTCACGCAGCGCTTGTTGAAGTTGATTTTCTACATCATCAAATGAGACATTGTAAAACCTTTTATTCTTTTCAAGGTGTGTGAGGCACGCGTTGGTTGCAATGCGGTAAAGCCAAGTGTACAATTTACTTTCGCCCCGAAAGCGATCCATACTGCGCCAAACCTTAATAAAAACTTCTTGTGTCAAATCATTCGCATCGTCGTGGTTCAACACCATGCGCCGAATGTGAAAGTACACCGCTTCTTTGTAATCACGCACCAATCGTTCAAAAGCAGCACGCCGACCTTGATCGCTGTGCATGGAAGCTAAGAACTCGGTTTCGTTAATTTTTGCCACGGAGCTGATCTGAACAGGGGTTAGACACCTCGAAACCCCGAAGGTTTAATTGACCCAAAAGTTGGGTTAGAAATTGAAGGCGAACTTCAAGTTCAAACGTCGACCGGTCAAAAAGTTTGGAATGGCATACAAGCGTCCATTCACGTCGCGGATCCACGTGTGGTTGATGGTGTTGTTGACCCCTAGCACGTTGAATACTTCGATGGCGACGAAGCCCGATTTCGCCCACTTCATCCGTTTGCGATCGGCTTGGTTTCCTGTGAACAGGTCGCGCGAGAAGCCCAAGTCGACACGGCGATAGGCATTTGTGCGCAAGACGTCGAGGTAGCGTTCAAAAGTTGGTGGTCCGTAGGGGAGGCCAGTGCCGTAAAACACACTAAGCAACACTTTGTATTCGGGCCAACGGGGCATCTCGTCTTGAAAAAGCAAGCTGACGTTGAAGCGTTGATCGGTCGGACGGGGAATAAAACCGGGTTCAATCAACACGCTATCGACAGGTGTGCTGTTCAGTGTGAACCCAGGTATAATCAGATTTCCCTCATCATTGTAGAATTCGTAGTAGAAGTCGTCGTTGAGGTCTTCAGCAGTGCGCAACACAGATACACGCGCCCAGCTTTGAATGCCTTTGATGAATTCACCGTTTAGCATGAGGTCAGCGCCCGTTGCGAAGCCGCGGGCATTGTTCGTAGCATAATAGCGCAACCGCACATTCTCAACTTCATAGGGGATGAGGGCGGCGAGGTCTTTGAAATAGATTTCACCCACCAGTTTGAACGGACGGCCCCACGCTTCAAAAAGGTAGTCGACGCCAGCCACAAGGTGCAGGGCGCGCTGCGCTTTGATTTCTTGGTTGATGGTGCCATCGATGCCACGCATTTCACGGTAAAAGGCTGGTTGCCAGTACCAGCCGCCTGCGATGTTAAAGACAATATCACGGCGTTTCAGCGAGTCTTTTTGCGTTGAGGTGCTGTCGTTATGGTACCAGCGCGGTTTGTAAGAGACATTTGCCCGCGGACCACCTACGAATTGGTTGTTGAACGACCAGTAATTTCCGCGAAGGCCAGCATTGAAGTTCCAGTCACCGCCATCGATGCCTTCTTTTTTCCAGGTGTTTTGAATAAAGGCTGATGCGCGTTGTGAAGCAATATCGTTGCGTGCTTTAATGACATCTCTGAATTCAATCATCCGGTCAATCTGAAACTCAGGAAATACATAACCAATCGAATCAGGTTGCCGGGGAATGTTGTAACCGGCTGAATCGGTGTACTGCCATTCACTTAGCACATCTTGAATGCGCTCTTGCTGAAAGTTGACACCCCATTCAAGAATGTGTTCATCGTTCCCCAACACTTGATAACCAGTGTGCGCGAAGTTGAGTACGTATGCTTGAAGGTCGTTGCGGGCATGGTTAAGGAATCCGCCAACGCCTCGGTTTTGCAATACTTCACCGAAAGAGTCGCTGCCTAGATCACGTTCGAGCTCATCTAAGAAATATTGTCCGAGGATGTCGAAGGTTTCGTACTCGAAGGTTTGAAACGCTGACGCGATGAAGCGAAGTCGTCCGGTATCTGTCGTGCGATCTGTGCTAAAAGCCCCAAAATAGGTTTCGAAACCCGTGTTCTCTTGTCCATCAAAGAAGATGGTTAAACGCAGCGCTTCGTTGATGGTGCCTACATCGGTTTCACGTGTTTGGGGAATAAAGTTGTAGCGGTTTTGGCTCACGTTACCTAAGAAACTGTGGGTCCACAACCCATACTTTTCGGGTTTCCAAGTGAGGAAGGTTTGAAAGTCGAAATAACGCGGATTGTAATCACCCTGTTCGTCAAGACTCCCGAGTACGTAGGAGTTGTCGCGGTAGCGAATACCTGTATTGTGCGTAAAGTTGCCCTTTTTATTGATGTCTTCGATTTGAAAAGACACCCCCAGCATCGAAGCATTGAAGGCTCCGCGAAACTCGGTGGGTTTGCGGTAGGTAATGTCAAGTACTGACGACATCCGGTCGCCGTACTTGGCTTCGAATCCACCAGCCGAAAAGTAGATGTTATCTACCATGTCGGGGTTTGGAAACGAAAGCCCCTCTTGCTGGCCTGCACGAACGAGAAAGGGACGGTATACTTGAATGTCGTTTACGTAAACTAGGTTTTCATCGAAGCTTCCACCTCTTACGCTGTACGATGAACTGAGTTCACTTGTAAAATTCACCGGCGCCTGGAGCAGCACGTCTTCAATGGTTCCACGGGGTGAGGGGATGCGGTTGGCGATTTTGGGTTCGATGCGTTGCAGCGGTTTGCCACGTGAACCGTCACCTACGACTTCGGCGATTCCTAAATCTGTCATTCGTCGCAGCGCAATATTCTTCACGGTGGTTGTACCTGCGTCAATTCGCAAAGTGATCTCTTGCTGCTTCATGCCAACAAAGCTGTAGATCACTACCACATTACCCGCAGGAAGGTCAAGAATATAATTGCCCGACTGATCGGTTTGCGTGGCATAGCGATTATCGGCTGCGCTTCGAACGTAGGCATTGGGTAAACTCAAGCCCGATTGATCGGTTACCGTACCCGAAATGCGGGCAGTTTGAGCACTGGCAGCGAGGGGTAAGAGAAAAAGGAGGCAAATGACGTGAAAAAATCGCATGACGCGCGAAGCTACAAAGTTTTGGTACCACAAGAACGCCTGATTAGCGGATTCATTTCGTCAAAATTGAAAATTACTTTGGTTCTTACCTTTGAAAATTGGCATCTTTACGGCAAAGAAACTTTTGATCTGTGCCATCCTTAACCGAAAAAATCAAGCAAAGCTTTAAGCGTTTTTTGCATCGCGGTTCAACGTATACCTGTCCGTTTTGCAACTACAGTGCCCGTGACTTAGCGCCCATAGGTGTGCAATCGCCCTTGTTTGAGAAGCACCGTATTGTGGGGTCTGGCCGACGTTTTGGAGGGTGTTATGTTTGCCGATCTACCGATCGCGAACGCTTGGTATTTGCTTATTTGCAGTACGAAACTGACTTTTTTCAGCGCAAAGACCAAGCGGTTTTACACCTCGCACCTGAGGAATTTCTGCAGAAAGAAATTTTAAAGCATGCTTTCACCAATTATGTGTGCGGCGATTTTTTTACAGCGGGCTATGCATATGCTGATTTTGTTCAGCACATGGATGTTACTGATCTTCCGTTAAAGGATGCGTCATTTGATTGGGTTATTTGTAATCATGTGCTCGAGCATGTTACCGACGATGGCAAGGCCATGCGTGAGTTGTTTAGGGTTTTGAAACCGGGTGGAAGGGCAGTCTTGCAAGTTCCGTATGCGGTAGATTTGGCTGTTACCTTTGAAGACCCCACGATTACATTGCCAGAGGCGCGCACCGCACATTATGGGCAGTTTGACCACGTTCGGCTCTATGGGGCTGATTATCCCGATCGTTTGCGTGCTGCAGGTTTCGAAGTAAAACTCCGTTATTTGGCTGAAAGCTATCCAACCTTGGGTGTTCATGCTGAAGAGGCTTTGTTTGAAATCAGGAAACCGCGGTAGTTCGGGAAACCATCCATCCGGCCGTTTAGGCCGAAAACCAAAACACCCTCTGCGTCCAAATTTTGGGTCGATTGAATGGCACAGTTCTTGTATTTTTGCATACAAATCAACCGCCATGAAAAACGTACGCTGCCTCTTTTACGTGCTGTTCTGTGCATGGGTATTGGTTGCCTGTAATACGCAGAAAAAGGCTTTGTCAGAGGCGCAGAGTTTGCGTGCAACAGGTCAGCATCAACTTGCATTTGATCGCTATTTTGGCATTTACAGTGGTGAACCGACGTCTGTTGAAGCATACCGTGGATTGAAAGAGACAGGGAGTTACTTGGTTAACATGGCCTATGCCCAAGTTCAAATGCTGGTTGGACAAGAGCGCTACGACGCGGCATTGAATGCCTTGGATGAAGCCGAACGGTTTTATAACCAGTACATGTGGTTGGAGTTTCAAAGGCCATTTTACGCGCAAACCATTCGTCAAGAAATACACCAAGCCATTGCCGACTCAAATTTTGCCTTGGCCAAAGATGCCGTTCAACGTGAGCGCTGGGATGATGCGCGGATGTATTTGAACATTGCGCGACGCTATGATCGTGCGAAAGAAGAAATCGAATACCTCGATTTGATGATTCGCATTTTACCAGATTACAAACGAGGTCAAAAGGCGATGGAGTTGAAGCTATATCAAGAAGCGTATGGTTTTTTTGAAAAGGTATCGCAGATTGACGCAGATTTTGGTGACGTTTTGAATTTGATGGATGAATGCTTGGCATTGGGGCGCATCACTTTGGCGGTGGTTCAATTGCCACAAGAAAGTGGGTCACGCGTGCAAGATCGGGCGCTGGTATCGTCTGTGAAACAGGCATTATTGGCACGAAACAATCCATTTATTCGCTTGGTTTCGCGCGATGACCTTGATTTTTTGCTTGAAGAACAGCGCAATTCGATGATGGGTACATTCGACGAACGCGCCTTAATTGAAGCGGGTAAATTGCTGGGGGCGGAGTACATTATACTTGGCGATTTATTGAAATATGACCTCAAGACGACCTTGACGCGGAATCAAGCCCAAAAAGGCTATGCTGGTCGCAATTTGCTCTCAAAGAAGGTTGAGTACTTTGAGAAAGAGAGTACGTTATCGCTCGAGGCCTTGTATCGGTACACGCTGGTGCGCGCCGAAACAGGGGAGGTTTTAGCTGCTGAGAACATCTCATTTTATGAAGAAGATGTGATTTATTGGGCCGAATACATGGGCGACCATGCGAGTTTGCATCCGGGCAATTGGAATTTCATTGGGCTGCCTTCTTTGCAAGATAAGGTGCACGTTGATCAAAAACCAATGCTTGATCAGCTGCTAAAGGCCCGCAACCGGCACGTGCCTGCATCTGATTTTGAGAATCGCTTTTTTGACCAAGTCGGTTCAGAGGTTGCCCTTCGAGTTAGCGGGTTTGCGCAAGAGCGCCGGAACGGTTTCTGATCGCAGCAATGACTGCTTCGACCTGCGGGATTACCAATGTTTTATCGTCGTTGTGAATTTCGAAGTCAGCCAGAGCTCGACGTTCGGTATCGCTCCATTGGTTTTGAATGCGTCGTTTGACATCGGCATGCGGCACTGCGTCGCGCTGGATCACTCGCTGAATGCGCAATTCCTCAGGTGCAGTGATTGTGAGCGTGAAGTTACAATCGGTGTGACTTTGACTTTCGAACAATATGGCAGCTTCGCGAACAACCAGTTCGAAATGTGCATGCTGGGTTAGCCAGTTTTTGAATTTCTGCCTAACGGCAGGATGGATGATGCCGTTCAATTCAGCGAGAAGTTCAGAATTGCCAAAAACTGAACTGGCAATAAATGCTCGATCGGGATAGTCACCTGCATAAGCTTGCTCGCCCAGCAATGCAATCACCTGCGTTTTAACCTCGGGATCAGTTGTGTAAAGTTTTTTTGCTTCGGAGTCAGCATAGAAAACCGGAAAGCCAGAGATTTCGAAGAGCTTGGCAACGGTGCTTTTCCCGCTGCCGATGCCACCTGTTAACCCTACAATGATTGGTTTTTCCATTGCGTCGAAGATACAAACTAATGGCGCACCTATAAGACAAATCTGACAATTTGATCAGCTCGAAATGCGCTTTTGCGTTTGAAAATTGTTCTACCTTTCGTGACTTATTTTCTGTAGGAGAACGTGCTATGTTTATTGAAATTGTAGGGAAGCCAGGCGAGTTTAAACCTGAACAGCGGGGTCTTAATATTGTACTTCTGGCAATAGCCGCTGCAGCGGCTTCAAATTTTTTCATCAAGAGCATTCAAAATACCTTGGTTGCGCCTGAAGTACTAGGTGCGATCGTCATTGTGTCATTTGTTTTGTATGTTTTGGCAAGATTCGGTCAATACTTCGAATTGACTTGGCGAATTTTTGCTTTTTCGAGTTATGTCTTTTTGGGCATGATTTTCATGATTCGCGGCCGACTCGACGGTCCGGTTATTTTTCTGCTGTTCATGGTGTTGGCTGCTTTACTTACCGTTACCCCCAAACGCACCCAGTACATTTGGTTAATTGCCCACAGTTTAGTTTTTTCGGGAATGGTAGCGCTTGGCTATTATGCGAAGTTGCCTCGGCGCCAACTTTTAGATTTACCACAGGCGTTTGCCGTTGATTTGATAACCACCTTTTTCTTGATGATCATGATTAGCTACGTGGTTATTGTCAGGATCCGCAATTGGAGCAAAGATCGGGTGAATTCAGCCGTTGCGAAACACCAAGAGGAGAAGGCAGACCTGATTGAGGAGAAACAACACCTGAACCGCTTGTTTTCAATCGTTTCACACGATGTCCGCGCACCTTTGAACTCGATTTCGGGCTATCTGGAATTATTGAAGCATGCCGCTTTGCAGCCTGAAGCTGAGCTCAAGTTGCGAAATGATTTACTTTTGCTTACCCGATCGACATCGATGATGCTCGACCAATTGCTGGAGTGGTCGCGTGCGCAGGTGGATGGTTATGAACCTAAGATCGAAGAATTGCGCTGTGAAACGCTTTTGGGTGAAACGGTGGCCTTGTTACGTCCGATTGGCGAATTTAAGTCCATTCAAATTTACGCTGAATTTGAGGGAGATGTTTTTCTGCGTACTGACGTTACTTTGTTTTCGAGCATTGTGCGCAATCTATTACACAATGCAATCAAGTTCTCGCCACGGGGCTCTGTTGTGAAGGTTCGTTTATTGGCCAACCAGCGAAGAACAGTATTGGAAGTTTCTGATCAAGGTATTGGCCTCAGCGCAAAAGAGTTGGAGCTTATGTTAGCGTATGATAAACGTTCGTCTAAAGGTACTTCAGGGGAGAAAGGCATGGGGGTGGGCTTGCGCATTTGCCATGAATTCAGTGCACTCATCGGCGGACGAATTGAAATTGAACAGGGTTCGCCAGGAACTACGGTTCGGGTTATTTTCTCTGATACGCTCAAGTAGCCTTGATTTTGGTCGTGTTTTAGCGTTCAGCTAAAAAAAAAATGGGTCAGCCGACGAAAAGTGTTGATTCGTAGAGAAATCTGTGTAATTTAGTGCTACTGACCAAAATTGCTAAAATGTTTAAAAAACTACCAATTCTTATCGCCCTATTTTCTTGTTGGGCATCCTTTTCAATCGCCCAGTTGGCGGGGCTTGAAGTTGTAGAATTCGCTGATCACACCAATTCACCAATTCCTGAATTGGTAGGTAAGAAGACGTATCGATTATACGCCGTAATGACCAATCCAGACGATTTTGTCTCGGCAGTTTACGGTGAAGCAGGTGTGCCATTGGCCGTAAGAACCACTACGACCTTCTATCAAAATGCCTTCGGCGCACAAAACGGTTCTACGATTAACCCAGGGTTCTTTCTTTTTGTCCCCGCGTTGCAATTTGACTCATGGGTGACAATAGGTAGAGCAGATCAAACTCAGCCTGGGAATAGCATCGCTTTGCTCCAGTCTTCGACTGACCCTTGGATTGACGAATTTACGGCCGGACAGTCATTTGCTATGGACGGTATTTTTGGAGGATCATGGTTCACAACCTTCTCTTTACAATCTGTAAATGGATTTCCAGATGCTAACCTCCGGG
Source organism: Chryseobacterium gleum (assembly GCA_945874695.1). GTDB lineage: Bacteria > Bacteroidota > Bacteroidia > Flavobacteriales_D > Sanyastnellaceae > CAMCHP01. The sequence goes on along the minus strand of CAMCHP010000077.1, from coordinate 1,499 downwards.
TATTGCTCGGGCAGTTCACAACGGATGGCGTTTTTGATGGCTACCTGAATGTTCAAGTTTTCCTTGATGGTACAAACCAAAATGAAATTCGTGCAGAGGGTTTTCCGTTCAGTAGCGATCCTAACGCCGTGTTTGGCTGCACTGACCCTGGCGCCTCAAACTATAATCCCGCAGCAACGAGTGACGACGGAACGTGTGTATTTTCTTGTTCACTCGAGGTGACAAATATCGCTGTCACACAAACAACTTGTGTAGGCACCAATAACGGTTCGATTACAATTTCAACCTCAGGTGGTCAAGGACAGGTGTCTTTCTCTTTGAATGGAAGTAATCCTATTTTGGCTCCAATTTATAACAACCTTGCAGCAGGTACCTACACATTAACTGTTGCAGATCAACAAGGTTGTTCCATTGTGCAAGAAGTCGTTGTACCAGGGCCTGAACCAATTTCAATTGTTATTAGTGGATCAACGAACGTGACTTGCAATGGCGCAGGAAATGGAACAGTTGATGGTACTGCTACAGGTGGTACTGGAACTTTAACCTTTGGCCTTCAACCTGGCGTCTACACGCAGGGCACGCCTGATTTTACAGGTTTGACTCCTGGCACTTACCGCATCTATGCAATTGATGATAACGGTTGTACTGCTCAAAGTGCACAGTTCACAATTACACAACCAGCTAACCTTCAGGTAGGTATTACTGGCTCTGTTGCAGCTACTTGTCCTGATGTAGCAAATGGTGTTATTCAAGCGCTCGGATTCGGCGGTGCTGGTGGTATTTCGTATTCACTTGATGGTGTTAATTTCCAGCCAAATGGAGTTTTCAATGTTATTCCAGGTACGTACTTTGTTACGGCTCGCGATGCGAACAACTGCATAAAAGTGTCTAATGCTGTTACCATTGGTTTTACAGGCATCGTAGGATGCACAGACCCTGCTGCGTGTAACTTTGTGGCCAATGCTACATGCCCTATTTCATGTTCTTTCCCTGGATGCACAGACCCAAGTGCATCGAATTTTGATCCAGCTGCTGGGTGTGACGATGGTTCATGTGTATTTGGTATAGATGGTTGTACTGATGCTGCGGCATGTAACTTTGACCCTGCAGCTACGTTTGACGACGGTTCGTGCTTGTTCTTGGATGCTTGCGGCAACTGCGGCGGCGCGGAGACAGCGGGCTGTACCGATCCGTCGGCTTGTAACTACGATATGAGTGCAGGTTGTGACGACGGTTCGTGCTTGTTCTTGGATGCTTGCGGCAACTGCGGCGGCACGGAGACAGCGGGCTGTACTAACGCTGCTGCTTGTAACTACGATATGAGTGCAGGTTGTGACGACGGTTCGTGCTTGTTCTTAGATGCTTGCGGCAACTGCGGCGGCACGGAGACAGCGGGCTGTACTGATTCGTCGGCTTGTAACTACGATATGAGTGCAGGTTGTGACGACGGTTCTTGCTTGTTCTTGGATGCTTGCGGCAACTGCGGCGGCACGGAGACA
>CAMCHP010000076.1 GCA_945874695.1 Chryseobacterium gleum | reverse complement strand
TGTCGCCAAGGTATCTTCCAATCGTTGAATGCCACGATCGAGCGTGCGCAAAAACGACTCCTCCTCTTCTTTAATAACACGCTGAATTAATAGCGCTTGGTGTTTAAGCTCAGGAAAAAATGGCCCCATGTGTTGCACAAGAATGGTGCTGAGCTCATGAATGAAAGGCTCTTTCAGGTTCAAGAAACTGAACGCGTAGCGGATGGCACGACGCAAAATTCGCCGAATGACATAGCCCGCGCCAGTATTGCTTGGCAATTGTCCGTCAGCAATCGAAAACGAAACAGCACGTAAGTGATCGGCTATCACGCGCATGGCGACATTGTGCTTCTCGTCACCCCCAGTGTAGGGAATGCCACTCATTTGCTCGATCGCACGAATGGTTGATTGAAAAACATCGGTATCGTAGTTCGAATTCTTTCCTTGCAAGGCCACCGCCAAACGCTCGAGGCCCATGCCTGTATCGATGTGCTGCGCGGGAAGTTTCTTCAGTGAGCCGTCGGCCATTCGGTTGAACTCCATGAAAACGAGGTTCCAAATTTCAACCACCTGGGGGTCGTCTTGGTTTACACGATCGCGACCGGGAATACGCTGACGCGTTGCTTCATCGCGGATGTCGACGTGAATTTCAGAACAAGGACCGCAAGGACCTGTTTCGCCCATTTCCCAGAAATTGTCTTTCTTATTGGCGCTGATGATGCGATCTTCACTGATCAAATTCTTCCAAATGGCACGCGCTTCATGGTCAGCTTCCAATCCATCTGCAGTGTCACCACCGAAAACGGTCACGTACAGGCGCTCAGGATCGAGTTGGTAATGCTTGGTTAACAGTTCCCAAGCCCATTCGATAGCATCCTTTTTAAAGTAATCACCGAACGACCAGTTCCCGAGCATTTCGAACATGGTATGGTGGTAGGTATCTACCCCAACTTCTTCGAGGTCGTTGTGCTTACCTGAAACCCGCAAGCACTTTTGCGTATTGGCAATTCGCGGAAACTTCACTGGAGAATTGCCCAAGAAGATGTCTTTGAACTGGTTCATTCCAGCGTTGGTAAACATCAAAGTTGGGTCGTTCTTGATCACCATTGGTGCGGAAGGAACGATCTCATGTCCTTTCGAAGCGAAGAAATCAAAAAACGTTTTTCGAATTTGTGAGGCTTCCATTTTGGGTCAGCGCGTTGAGGTTAAAAATGCCAATTGAAGTTAAAGGCTTACTGCTTGGGCATTTGCGATTGCAAAAGTAGATTATTTTAGGTAGTTTCGTCAGCCTTTGCAAGGTAGAGGAGAGAAATTTTGATCGATGGCACGCTACCGGTATCGTTACAACCATGAGCAATTAAAGTACGAGAAGGTTCCGTTCACATGGCGCGACTATATATTAGTTAGCCTCAAGTGGATTGGCTTTGCCGTTGCCATAGGGGTTTCATCGGTGTATTTATTTACCGAGTATAGCGAAACACCGAAAGAGCGGGAACAAGAGCGAGAGATTCGTTTTTTGAAGGAGCAATTGCAGGCCATCAATGGTGAAATCGCTCAAATGGAGACGGTGATGGCAGAGATTGCCCACCGTGACGATGACATTTACCGAAACATTTTTGGAGCAGAGCCCTATCCGCAACACTTGCGTCGTCCGGGTATTGGTGGCAGCGACCGAATGAAAGACTATCGGGGCTATGGCTACAGCGAGGATGTGATTGAAACCCGCAAACGGATATCAGCACTTCAGCGCAAATTGGTGGCTCAGAGTAAATCGTTCGAAGAATTGTTTGACCTGGCGCGAAGCAAAGAAGAAATGTTAGCTTCGATTCCTGCGATTCAACCTGTTCGCAACGACGACCTCACGCATGTGGCAAGCGGTTATGGCTACCGAATTCACCCAATTTATAAAGTGCGAAAATTGCATACAGGCATGGATTTTACGGCACCTGAGGGCACTGAGATTTTCGCCACAGGCGACGGAACTGTTGTCGAGGTGGAGTCGATTTTGAATGGGTATGGTAAACACGTCATTATTCGTCACGGGTATGGTTACGAAACCTTGTACGCGCACATGAGCCAAATTCTAGTTCGAAAAGGTCAGCGCGTCAAGCGCGGCGAAGTCATTGGATTGATTGGCAATACGGGCACATCTGTAGGAGCCCACTTGCACTATGAAGTGATTCAGAATGGCGAAAAAGTAAACCCGGCCTACTTCTACTTCAACGATTTGAGTCCGGAGCAGTTTGAGCGGCTCTTGGAGCAAGCCTCACGGAGCAATCAATCGTTTGACTAACTTTGCTTGAACGAACGCATGAACAAGCTATGCCTTACCGTGAAAAGGAAGTAGAAAAGCAATACTACAGCATTTCTGAGGTCGCGGAAATGTTTGATGTGAATGCATCGTTGATTCGCTATTGGGAAAAGGAGTTCCCGAAAATCCAACCTAAAAAGGATCGCAAAGGCGCGCGAAAATTCACCCCGAAAGACATTTCGGTGATTCGAGCCATCCATCATTTGGTGAAGCGCCGTGGTTTTACACTTGAGGGGGCTCGCAATCACATTGAAGTGCAGGGAGCTGAGGTTGACCGCGAAGCTGAGGTGGTCGAGCGCTTAGAGCAAATTAAGTCGTTTTTGCTCGAATTGAAGTCGTCACTCTGAGTTTCTCCATCCGGCCGTTTAGGCCGAAACCCCTTTACCAATAACGATTCACGGCCAAATAATCACGAACGTATTCTGTTACACCTGCCTCAAGCGAAGTGAAGGGGCGAGTGAATCCGATGCTTTTGAGTTTACTCATATTGGCTTCGGTGAAGTATTGATAGGTATCGCGGATATCGGCGGGGGTATCAACAAAAGAGATGTTAGGATCGAGGTTCATTGCATTGAACACGGCATTGACAAGGTCAAGGAAGGTTCGTGCCTCACCTGATCCGAGGTTATAGATGCCGCTGTTTTTTCGGTGATGCATCAGGAAATAGCACACATCAACAACATCTTTCACATAAACGAAATCGCGCATTTGCTCACCATCGGCTACATCTGGGCGGTGCGACCGGAAGAGTTTCATGGCACCAGTCGCAGTAATTTGCCGGTGCGCATGGAGCATTACACTGGCCATCCGCCCTTTGTGGTACTCATTGGGGCCGTACACATTGAAGAACTTCAAACCTGCCCAAAAAAAAGGTTGCTCGGTTTGTTGCAGGGCCCAGCGGTCGAAATCATTTTTTGAATCGCCGTAAGGATTGAGTGGCTTAAGCTGGCCAACCAGGGCATGGTCATCGTTATATCCGAGTTCGCCAAGGCCATAGGTGGCCGCAGACGAAGCATAAACGAGTGGAATAGCGTACTCGGCGCATAATTTCCAGATCGTTTTTGAGTACTCCAAATTCAGCCGATCAAAAATAGCGGTATCAAACTCCGTGGTGTCGGTGCGTGCACCGAGGTGAAATACAAACTGTACTTGACTTTCGTTTGCTTTGAGCCACTCTGGAAACTCGTCGCGGTTGACTAGAGCCGTAAAGCGCTTTGTCGAATAGTTCGCCTTTTTTTCTTCGCGTGTAAAATCATCGACCAGAATAAGGTCGAAGTAACCTTCGTCGTTTAACTTTGCAGTCAGGCAACTGGCAATGAATCCGGCGGCACCTGTGATAATTATCATGCGTGTTTTCTTTTACTTAGAGCGAACATTTCAGGTGGTAAAGGTATTGTAAAGCCGCGGCGCAATCAAATTAAAGCGCTTTCAAAAGAAGAAGCTATGAAAACTGTATTTGTTACCCGAAGAGAGCGCTTCAATGCAGCGCACAAGCTCTGGAATGAGGCGTGGAGTGAAGAGAAGAACAAAGAAATATTTGGCAAGTGTGCCAACCCGAACTGGCACGGCCACAACTACGAATTGCATGTTACGGTGAAAGGCGTTCCTGCGGAGGATACAGGCTACTGCATGGATTTGAAAGATTTGAGCAAGATCATCAATACACGTGTGATCGACTTGCTTGACCACAAAAACATTAATCTCGACGTTCCATTTATGGCAGGTAAAATGGCCTCGACAGAGGTTCTGATCATTGCCATTTGGGAACAGTTGCAAGGCCCTGTGAACGCGACAGGCTGCAAATTACATGGCTTGCGTTTGTATGAAACCGAGAACAATTACTGCGACTATTTCGGCGAGCAACCAGCGTGAGGAGCAATTTCTAAATCATGCTAAAATTTGTATACTGCTCGTTCATCTCATCATGAGATGATCTGATTTCTGTTACCTTCGTGAAAAGAATTTACAAATGAGAGAAGATCAAATCATCGATTATTCATCGAATGCAGTCGTTGATGCCGACGCAGTGCGTCGATTTACTGCACACGTTTTTTCGTGGATGGTTGGCGGATTAGCCATTACAGCGGCCATCGCTTATTACTTTGCTACCTCTGGGGCGTTTGAAATGCTTTTTAACGAAGGCGGGCGCACCCTCTTAGGCTGGGTCGTGGCCTTGTCGCCTTTAGCTTTTATCTTGGTAATGAACTTCGCATTTGAGCGCTTTTCGGCGACGGGGATTGCCTTACTCTTCATGGTGTTTTCAGCAGCCATGGGTGCCAGTTTAAGCTACGTGTTCTTGATGTTTTCACTGTCATCGCTTACAACTGTTTTCGGCATTACGGCGGGTACCTTCGCGATTATGGCATTGGTTGGCTATACCACAAAGACTGACTTAACACGTTTCGGCTCGTTATTAATGATGGCGCTTGTAGGCGTTATCATCGCAATGCTTGTAAATTGGTTCATGCAGAGTTCACAGCTCGATTACATCATCTCGATCATCGGGGTTTTGATTTTTACAGGCCTTATCGCCTATGACACCCAGAAGATAAAGAACATGGGGGCTCAAGTAGGCTTAGCCTCAGACCATGGCCGTAAGCTTGCGGTGATGGGGGCCATGAGCTTATACCTCGATTTCATTAACCTCTTTTTGTTTCTGCTTCGTTTACTTGGTCGTCGCGACTAACGAAGTAGCTTTTTGAGTTAAGGATTAAACTAAAAAAGCCCCTGTACTTGATCGTACAGGGGCTTTTATTTGTTTGGGTTGGATGGTTTTAGATGCCAAAAGCCGCTTTAAACTTCGCAACGAGGTCTTCTTCTTCCCAAGGGAAGAGTTGAACGGTCACCTCTTTGGATTTCCCAGAACCGTCAACGAAGGTTTTAGTTACCTGCTGTGGTTTGCGACCCATGTGTCCGTAGGCTGCCGCCTCACGGTAAATTGGGGTACGGAGGTTGAAACGTTGTTCGATGGCGTATGGACGAAGATCAACGATTTCAAGGATTTTCTTTCCGAGTTCACCATCGTTGAAGTTCAATTTTGAGGTGCCATAGGTGTTGATGAACAAACCTACAGGTTGAGCTACACCAATGGCATAGGCCACTTGAACCAACACTTCGTCGCATGCACCCGCTGCAACGAGGTTGCGCGCAATGTGACGGGTAGCATAAGCTGCTGAGCGGTCAACCTTACTTGGGTCTTTGCCAGAAAACGCCCCACCACCATGCGCACCTTTACCGCCATAGGTATCAACAATAATTTTTCGTCCTGTGAGACCCGTATCACCGTGAGGACCGCCGATTACGAACTTCCCAGTTGGGTTCACATGCAAGGTGATGCGATCGTTGAATAACGTATGAACACGCGCTGGCAAAATTGCCTTAACACGTGGGATAAGGATATTCTTCACGTCGTTCTTGATTGTTTCAAGCATGCGCTGCTCGTCATGAGCGACATCGCCCCCAGTCACAAACTCATCATGTTGTGTTGACAGCACGATGGTGTCGATGCGCAAGGGCTGGTTATTGTCATCGTATTCAATGGTCACTTGTGACTTTGAATCTGGACGCAGATAAGTCATGACTTTCCCTTCACGACGTATCTCAGCCAGCTCGCTCAATAGTAAGTGAGAAATTTCCAAGGCAATTGGCATGTAATTGTCGGTTTCGCGGCATGCATAACCGAACATGATACCCTGGTCACCTGCACCTTGGTCTTCTTTCACTGTGCGTTCAACACCGCGATTGATGTCAGGTGACTGTTCGTGAATCGCTGAAAGTACACCACACGAAAGCGCTTCGAACATGTACTCGCTTTTCGTGTAACCGATTTGGCTGATTACTTCGCGTGCAATTTTTTGCACATCGAGGTAGCAGCTGGCCTTCACTTCGCCAGCTAAAATAACCTGACCTGTGGTAACCAAAGTTTCGCAAGCCACTTTTGCTTCGCTGTCGAAGGCAAGAAAGTGATCAATGAGCGCATCAGAAATTTGATCCGCCACTTTATCGGGGTGTCCTTCTGACACTGATTCCGAAGTGAATAAGTATGCCATGAAATGGGTATTAATTGCATTATCCCGCTTGGAGAAGGGCAAAGTTAGAATTATTTCCTGACTGCTTCGACGAGAAATTGCGCTTAGAAATTGACAATGGAAAAAATCGTACCCATCGATTAATTGATTCAAAAAGCACTTACATTTGTAGCCGTACTTATCGAGAAAGACGGAGGGAATAGGCCCGATGAAGTCTTGGCAACCCTGAGCAGCCGGGTGCCAAATCCTACCCCACAAACTGGGGACAGATGAGAAAAGCCAATTATTTTTTTGGCTCCCCCCTCTTCACTTTCTCGCGAGTCGTAAATGACAAAAAAGCATGAAGGCTGACATCCGATCGGAGGCGAATCGACGTATTCTTGTATTAGACGGCGCAATGGGCACCATGATCCAGCGCTACAAACTCACTGAAATCGATTTTAGAGGCACGCGCTTTGCAGAACACCCTTTGCCACTGCAGGGCAACAATGACCTGATTGCACTTACGCAACCTGGCATACTGAAGGAAATTCACGATGCCTATTTCGAGGCTGGCGCTGACATTGCCGAAACCAATACATTCTCGTCAACTTCGATCGCGCAAGCCGATTATGGTTTGCAGACTGTTGCCTACGAATTAAACTTTGCAGCGGCCCGAATCGCCCGTGAATGCGCTGATGCGTGGACTGCACTTACGCCAGATCAACCGCGATTTGTTGCAGGTTCGGTAGGCCCAACCAACAAAACTGCATCATTATCACCCGATGTGAATGACCCAGGTTACCGTGCCGTCAATTTTGAAGAACTGGTGGTGGCCTATACCGAGCAAATTTGTGGATTGATTGACGGCGGGGTTGATGCCTTGTTGATCGAAACGGTGTTCGACACTTTAAACGCCAAGGCCGCTTTGTTTGCAGCCATGGATGAATTGGAACGACGTAAACTCGAGCTGCCGCTGATGGTTAGTGGAACGATTACTGACGCGTCGGGGCGCACTTTGTCTGGACAAACGGCTGAGGCATTTTTAATTTCACTTCAGCATGCTCCATTATTGAGCATCGGGTTCAATTGCGCCTTGGGTCCATCGCAGCTTTTACCCTATGTAGATGTGCTTGCCCGGAAAGCGGGCTGCATGGTTAGTGCGCATCCTAATGCAGGGTTGCCTAATGAAATGGGCGCTTATGATCAGTCGCCCGAGGAGATGTCGGGTGAAATCGAAGCTTACTTTCAGCGCGGCATTGTAAACATCATTGGAGGATGCTGCGGTACGACGCCTGAGCACATCCGGGCGTTAGCCCGAAAAGCAAAAAATTATGCACCCCGACCAGTAAATGTCACGGAGGATCGGATATGAGCACTGCTAAATTGGTACTGTCGGGGCTTGAACCTTTGGTTGTTACTGCTGAATCGAACTTTGTAAACGTAGGTGAACGCACCAACGTCACAGGGAGCCGTCACTTTCTGCGCTTAATTCGCGAGCATCGGCACGATGAGGCATTGGCAATTGCCCGCGATCAAGTGGAGGGTGGCGCGCAGATTCTCGATGTAAATATGGACGAAGGGATGATTGACGGGGTGCAGGCGATGGTGACGTTTCTGCGTTTGATCGCGGCAGAGCCCGACATTTCGCGCATCCCTATAATGATTGATTCGTCGCGCTGGGAAATTATTGAAGCCGGATTGCGCGTGATTCAGGGCAAAGGTGTTGTGAATTCAATCAGCCTGAAGGAAGGTGAAGCACAGTTTATTTGGCAAGCACGCCGTATTCGCCGGTATGGCGCTGCCGTGGTTGTGATGGCCTTCGATGAAGCTGGTCAAGCTGATTCGTTGGAGCGTCGCATTGAAATTTGCGCCCGCGCGTACCGTATTTTAACCGAAGTCGTGGGTATGCCTGCCACCGACATCATTTTTGACCCGAATATTTTTCCCGTAGCTACGGGCATGGATGAACACCGGCGCAATGTCTTGGATTTCTTTCAGGCTACCGCCTGGATTAAAGCTCACCTACCAGGCGCTCTCGTAAGTGGCGGTGTTAGTAACGTTTCGTTCTCGTTTCGTGGTAATGATGTCGTGCGGGAAGCCATGCATGCCGCCTTCTTGTACCATGCGATTCGCGCAGGCATGGATATGGGCATTGTGAACCCGACCATGCTTGAAGTATACGATCAAGTAAAGCCTGAACTGCTCGAACGAGTTGAAGATGTATTGCTCGACCGGCGAGATGATGCAACCGAACGTTTGCTTGCCTATGCCGAGCAGGTTAAAGGTCCGGGCAAAGAGCGTGTGCGTGACGTGGCATGGCGTGATGAAGTGGTTGCGAAACGCCTCGAGCATGCGTTGATTCAGGGTTTAACTGAGTTTATTGAAGCAGATACACTGGAGGCACTCGATCAACTTGGTGATCCCTTGCTTGTGATCGAAGGCCCGCTGATGGCGGGTATGAACGTGGTTGGAGATTTATTTGGTGCAGGAAAGATGTTTTTACCGCAAGTGGTTAAAAGTGCACGCGTTATGAAACGCAGTGTCGCTCAACTCACTCCATTTTTGGAGGCAAGGAAACAGCACAGCTCGAGCGCCGGCAAGATTGTACTCGCTACTGTGAAGGGCGATGTGCACGACATTGGTAAAAATATTGTGGGTGTTGTTCTTGCTTGCAACGGATTTGAAGTGATTGATTTGGGGGTGATGGTTCCGACTGCTACGATACTCGATCGAGCCGTTGAAGTGCAAGCCGATGCGATTGGTTTGAGCGGTTTGATCACGCCATCGCTTGATGAAATGATACATGTTGCTCGAGAAATGGAGCACCGCGGCTTGCGCATTCCGCTGTTAATCGGGGGAGCAACCACGAGCAGGGTTCACACCGCCGTGAAAGTGCATCCAGTTTACAACGGACCGTTGGTTCACGTTAACGACGCGAGCCGAGCGGTGCCCGTACTTGCGGGTTTGATTGGCAAAGACAAGGTTCAACTGGCCGTGCAATACCGCAGTGAGTATAACGAGTTGCGTGAATTGTACCTCAAGCGATCCGATGAAAAGCGTTACGTTGCGCTTTCTGAAGCGCGGAAAAGGAAACAACCTGTTGATTTTACGACCATCCAACCTAAACCACCAAAGCAAACTGGCGTGCACGAAGTGCTTGACGTTCGCTTAAAAGATTTGGTTGATTATATTGATTGGACACCCTACTTCAAAACATGGGGTTTGCATGGGAAATTCCCTGAAATATTAGAAGATTCAGTTGTAGGCGAACAGGCGCGTGATGTATGGGCCAATACGCAAGCCATGTTGCATGAATTTGTGAGCGGCGAATTGCTGACTCCGAAAGGGGTTTATGGAATATTCAAGGCAAACGCTACGTCAGATGACAGCGTAATGGTTTATGATGATCAAGGACGAACGCTTAATAAATTTCATTTTTTGCGGCAGCAGCAAGAGAAGTCGAGTCAAGCATTCAACCATTGTTTGTCTGATTTTATAGCCCCTGCTGATTGTGGATTGATCGATTATATCGGGTGTTTCGCAGTCACCAGTGGGTTTGAGTTGGATGCAATTGCAGCGCAATACGAGAAACAACATGATGACTACCAGTCAATTATGGCGAAAGCGCTGGCAGATCGTTTTGCTGAAGCATTTGCAGAATACCTGCATGCCCTCATTCGCAAAGAAATTTGGGGATATGCCCCCCACGAAGCACTGACTTCGGGCGAGTTGATTGCCGAAAAATATGAGGGTATTCGTCCGGCTCCAGGTTACCCGGCTTGTCCTGATCACCTCGAAAAACAAACCATTTGGTCACTCCTGGATGTCGAGGCACGCATTGGCATGCAGCTTACTGAATCTTTGGCGATGCTACCAGCTTCGTCGGTTTCAGGCTATTACTTTGCACACCCTGAGAGCAAGTATTTTGGTTTAGGCAAGATTGCCCGTGACCAAATTGAAGACTACGCGGCACGCCGTGGCATGTCGGTGGCCGAATGCGAACGTTGGTTATCGCCCAACCTTAATTATGAACCTGAAGTAACCCAAGCCTCGTGAAAATAACAGAGCACATTGCGCATGCCAAGCGCACATTATTCTCCATGGAGATTTTGCCTCCATTGAAAGGACAAAACATCACCCCCATTTTCGAATCACTGGATCAACTGATGGTGTTTGAGCCTTCTTTTGTGGACGTCACTTATCACCGTGAAGAGTACGTTTATCGGAAGGTACGCGACGGCTTATTGGAAAAGCGCACGGTTCGTAAGCGTCCGGGGACGGTAGGCATTTGCGCCGCGATCAAACACCGATATCACGTGGATCCGGTTCCGCATATTATTTGCGGGGGCTTCACCCGTGAAGAGACGGAAGATGCCCTGCTCGATTTGAATTATTTGGGCATTGATAATGTATTGGTACTTCGTGGTGACCCCATTCGCTCCGAAGGACGGTTTAAGGCCGAACCGGACGGACATGCCTATGCTTCAGAATTGTTAGAGCAAGTGATTTCTTTGAATCAAGGCCGCTACATTGACCCTGAGTTGCGCAATTCAGTTCGGACTGATTTTTGTGCCGGCGTAGCCGGATATCCGGAGAAGCACTATGAATCGCCGAATTTGAACACTGATTTGCGCTACTTAAAATTGAAGGTTGATCGGGGTGCTGAGTACATCATTACGCAGATGTTTTTTGACAACGAGCGCTACTTTGAGTTTGTCGATCGATGTCGGGCAGCAGGAATTGAAGTTCCCATTATCCCTGGTTTGAAACCCATTACCTCAAAAAGTCAAATCACGGCAATTCCACAAAATTTTTTCGTGAACCTTCCAGATGAACTCGTTGACGCAATCGAACGCGCCAAAACGAAGGAGGAGGTTGAAGCAGTTGGCATCGATTGGTGCATTCGTCAGTGCAAGTCACTGATCAATGCGGGCGCTCCTGTGCTGCATTTTTACACGATGGGCAAGAGTGCATCGACCAAAGCGATTGCCAAGGCAGTGTTCTAATTGCGAAAGTGAACTACTTCTCTCTGAAGAAAATCCGGATCGGCGTTCCTGTGAAATTATACTCTTCGCGGAGTTTGTTTTCAAGGAATCGCTTGTACGGGTCTTTCACATACTGCGGGAGGTTGCAGAAGAATGCAAAAGTTGGGACTTGCGAAGGGATTTGCGTGACGTACTTCACTTGAACGTACTTCCCTTTACTCGCGGGTGGCGGGTTCTCAGAAATGATGGGAAGGATGAAGTTGTTCAATTGGGATGTGGGTACTTTTCGGTTGCGGTTGTGGTAAACCATGACTGCCGCCTCGAGTGCCTGTAGTACCCGTTGACGATTCAATCCTGAAGTAAATAATACCGGAACATCGGTGAAAGGCTGAAGGCGTTCGAGGAGCAAACGCTTGAATTCGTCGTGCGTTTTATGATCTTTTTCTACCAAGTCCCATTTGTTCGCGAGCACAACGACGCCTCTGTAACTGTCTACAATTTGGTAGTAGATTGAGAGGTCTTGTTTGCTGATGCCTTCAGGTGCTTCCACAAGGAGGAGACAAACATCGGCTTGATCGATGGCCTTAATGGTACGGACTGTGGAGTAATACTCAATTTGGTCTTCAATTTTAGATCGGCGACGCAGACCTGCCGTATCGACTAGTTCAATGTCAAGACCAAAGGCATTAAAGTGGGTATGCACAGAGTCGCGGGTGGTACCGGCGATATCTGAGACGATGTTTCGGTTTTCACCAAGGAGCGCGTTGATGAGGGTTGATTTACCCACATTCGGTCGACCAACTACGGCTATACGCGGCAGCTGAACCTCGTCAACGATTGGGTCTTCGGGTAGAATAGCAATGATATCATCGAGGAGCTCACCTGTACCATAGCCGTTATTGGCACTGATGCAGTATACTTTATCAGTGAGTCCGAGGCTGTAGAATTCAGAAGCAGCAAGTTCTTTATTACTTGTATCAACTTTATTAGCGACCACGAGCACAGGTTTTTTGGCTCTTCTGAGGATGGTCGTGATTTCCAGGTCGAGGTCAGTGATTCCGGTTGTATTATCAAGCAGGAAGAGGATGACAGCCGCTTCATCAATAGAGATGCGCACTTGCTCACGAATTTCTTTTTCGAAAACATCATCGGAGTTTGTGGTGTACCCGCCAGTATCGATGACATTGAACTCGCGATCGGTCCATGTAACCACGCCGTATTTTCGATCACGCGTAACCCCGCTTGTAGGGTCTACGATAGCTTCTCTGGATTCAGTGAAGCGGTTAAAGAGCGTTGATTTTCCGACATTCGGTCGACCTACGATTGCGACGAGTTTATTCATGATTGGCAAATATAGCACATAAAAAAGCCCCTTAAGCAGGGGCTTTTTTGATTTAAAAGTGGCATCGACATACTCTCCCGGTTTCCCAGTACCATCTGCGCTGGCGGGCTTAACTTCTCTGTTCGGAATGGTAAGAGGTGGACCTCGCCGCAATAGACACCTAAAATTGAAGGGGATTCAGATTACGGCCGTAT
>CAMCHP010000075.1 GCA_945874695.1 Chryseobacterium gleum | reverse complement strand
TGCAATCCCCAAGTCGTCTTTGTAGTCACGACCTAAAGCAGCCCATTGCTCCCAGTTGCGGGCCTCATGCAACACGAGGTTGATTGACCAGCTCATCGAAGCGTTTTCTGTGTTGTAAACGATTCCTGTTAGATACGCTTTTCCGTTGGCTTCATCTACGGTGAAAACACCACCCTCAGGACCATACACATAGTTTGCCCCAATGCCGTCAACACCCGGCAACCAGAGTGCAATATCGCCCGTAAAGCCTGCTGCATTCGTAACGGTGCAGCTGTGGTCGTTCCCGCCGGTGTTTACAACAACTTCTTCGAAAGTGATCGAGGTCGATTCTCCACATGATTCGATAACCCCTACAGGGGCAGGTTCGGGTACTTCACCACAATCGACCGTGAGATCCGCTGGCGCATTCAACAACAGCGGCGCAATGTCGTCGATCACGGTGATGGTTTGAACATGTACATTTTCATTCCCGCATTGATCCACTTCAGACCATACGCGAACTAAGGAGTACTCGCTGCCACATGCGGTTTCATAAGTAAACTCCTCCATCTGTTGTTCGACCCAGCCACACGCATCCGTTGCGGAGATGTTAACGAAAGCGGGTACCATGAGGCAATTCGTAGTTAAGTCATCGGGGGTATCGGTAAATGCGGGCGCTGCATCATCCACAATGTGAATGAACTGTGTTTGGGTTGCTGTGTTCCCACACAAGTCAACCGCTATCCATGTGCGCACAAGCAATTGAACACATCCTGGTGCACCATAGGTTTCTGTAAAAAAGACCTCTGGTTGACCACAATTATCGCTCGCAAAGGGGATCGACGGAGCTGGTACTTGACCGCATCCGACCGTTAGGTCGCTAAAATCACCCACCAACTCAGGTGCCTCATCATCAGAAACGAAGATTCTTTGCACATGGACTGCGCTGTTCCCGCAACCGTCTGTGGCGGTGAACACCCGCTGAATTTCGTACGGACATCCTCCTGCGATCACGGTTTCGTCAACACTTACGCTAACGTTGCTGCAGGCATCGAAGGCCTCAGGAAGTTGGACGTCAGGAATGTTATTGCAATCGGTATACAGGTCGCTCGGCGGAGCAACAAATTGAGGCGCAGTGAGGTCAGTTATCGTCACGGTGCGTACTGCATTTACTTGGTTTCCACACGCATCAGTAGCTGACCAAATGCGGGTAATGATTTGACTGCATCCGGTGAATTCAATGAATTGTGAAAGTTGCACCGGCAAAACCCCATTGCAGGCATCAATTGCCCCTACCTCAACTGCTGGCGGAATGGCATCTGTACAATCGATGGTAACATTTTCAGGCAACCCAAGCAAAACTGGAGCGGCTTCATCGCTCACGAAGATCAGCTGAATGAGGGTCGCGGTGTTCCCACATGCGTCTTGTGCGGTGTAAGTTCGGCTGATGATGTAACTGCAGCCTTCACCCATCATTTGGTCGGTAACGGTTAACGGAACATCGCCAGCACAGGCATCCACAGCATAGGCTGCATTGGCCGATGGTATTGATCCGCATTGCACCGCAGTGTTTCCGGCCACACCGAAAATTGTGGGTGGTGTAGTGTCAATTACATGAATCAGCGTGCTCGCTGAAGTGCTGTTGCCACACAAGTCGTTAGCTGTGTAGGTTCTTAATATATCGTAGTTGCATCCAGCTCCCAAGACTTGATCTTCGAAAACTATCGCTATGGTGTTGCCGCAATCGTCGGTGACTTGCGGGAAGTTCAATCCGGCTAAGGCGCTGCACTCTACCGTTTGCTCAGCAGGTACATTCACAAAAACGGGCGCTTCTGTATCTTCGACAATGACCGATTGCGACACAACCGAGGTGTTGCCACAATCGTCTGATGCGATCCAAGTGCGAATGATGGTAAAAGTGCAGCCTTCACCTACCACTGTTTCAATCAAGGCCACATCTACATTGTCGTCACAGTTGTCGCTCACTTGCGGTTCGGGTGCCGGAGGTAAGGCATTGCATGTTGCATTCACAAGTGGGACAATACCTGACAGCGTTGGCGGTTCATTGTCATCCACATACAGTGTTTGCACAAACATTGCGGAGTTCCCGCAGGCATCTGTGGCAATCCAAGTGCGGTAGATGTTCGGGCAGCCGCCGCTATCGGTGCTTTCGCTGAATGAAACGCTCACCGCACTGCAATTATCGTTTGCGGTGACATTCGCAGGTGGTGGTATTGCTCCACAACTCACGGTTTGATCAGTCGGCAGATTATTAAAGGTTGGTGCCGTTTGATCAATGCGCTGAATTAGTTGTTCAGCGGTGGCTGTGTTTCCGCAATCATCAACCGCCGTCCAACGGCGAACGGTCGTTGGTAGTCCGCAAGCACCATCTACCTCAAATTCTTCAAAGCTGAGGGTTGTATTTCCGCAGTCGTCGCTAGCTTGAGCGTTTTGAACAGGAGGCAAAACCTCACCGCAGTCGATGATTTGGTTTTGCGGCACGAAAGTGAACGCTGGTGCAGTGTTGTCAACGAATGCAATCGTTTGACTAGCAACTGCTGTATTTCCGCAGTTGTCGCTGGCTGTGAAGGTTCGAGTGAGTATCAAATGGCATCCGTCACCTGAATATGCTTCGTTCACCGTCAGATTCACCGCACTGCAAACATCGTACACAACGGGTGATTCAAAAACTACATCTACTTGGCAACTGAGCGTTAAACTAGCGGGTACATACGTGAATACCGGTGCTGTTTGGTCGACCACTTGAATCGATTGGATAAACGTCGCGGTGTTTCCACATAAATCATGAGCTGTGTAAGTTCGCTCAATCAGATACGTGCAACTTGCTGCGTTCTCCGTGATTTCATCGACATAGGTCAATGTGACACCTGCGGGGCAGTCATCGGTTACTTCAACGGCAACTACGCCGTCAACCTGTGCACATTCTGCGGTGACTTCTGAACTACCCGAAATAATAGGTGCCTGCGTATCTGCAAATTCAATGGTCTGGGTTGCGCTAACGATGTTGCCGCACTGATCGGTGGCTTGCCAGGTGCGAACAACTGTTATCGCACAGTTTG
This sequence comes from Chryseobacterium gleum, assembly GCA_945874695.1. GTDB lineage: Bacteria > Bacteroidota > Bacteroidia > Flavobacteriales_D > Sanyastnellaceae > CAMCHP01. Next base: position 9,789 of record CAMCHP010000075.1, on the reverse strand, counting down.
AATTGCTTACAACCTCATTGAACACCACATCAACAGCCCCATCGCAAGCATCGAAAGCCGTCACATTCGGAAGCGTATTTAGTGCTGAGCACTCTGAGGTATAGGCTTGCGGCAGTCCGCTCAAAATGGGCGCTTCCTCATCTGCAAATGTTATAGTTTGCGTTGCGATGGCAGTATTGCCGCATGCATCAACGGCAGTCCACGTTCTGAGCAACACCAAACAAGCATCGTCGGCTGATGTGATGGTTTCTGCGAGGGAGACTGAAACATTTGAACACGCATCAACGGCAACGGCTTGTGCACTCAACTGCGCGTCGCTGTTTGCACAATTCACCACGGCATCCGTAGGAACAAATGCAAACTCAGGCGCCGTATTGTCAACCACTGTGATTACCTGATTTACAAGGGTGCTGTTGCCGCATGCATCGGTTGCGATCCACTGACGAATGATTTGAAAGCTGCAACCACTGCCCTGCTGTTGCTCACTGAAGGTGACGCTCACTGCCGCGTCGCACGCATCTGAGAAAACCACCTCGCTGGCTGATGGAATACTTGTGCAATACACCGTAAGCTCTTCGACTTCCGTCACAACCACTGGGCCTTCATGATCCGTGACCACAATATGCTGCGTGATGGTGGCGAAATTGCCGCAAAAGTCAAGTGCAGTCCATGTGCGAATGATCACTACTCCACAAGCGTTGGATTGCGTGTTTTCGTTCATTGTAACTGAAAGAACCCCGCATTCATCGCTCACTTCGGGTTCAAAATCGGGTAATGCATCTTCACAAGACAACTGTAAATCTTCTGGTGCGTTCAAAAAAACGGGTGGTGTATTGTCAACAACCGTAATGTATTGGGTATGCTGCACGGTATTTCCGCAGAAATCTGAGATCATGTATATTCTTTGAATCGTTGGCTGACAAGCACCCGAGAAATTTGTTTCTTGAACATCCACTTGAAGCCACCCGTCAAAGCAATCACCGGTAAATTGATCTTGAATTGCAGGAACTTCACCGCACGAAACGGTTATGTCTGAAGGGAAATTCAGAGTTAGCCCATCAAGCACATTGCTGAAATACACGGTAGATTCAATGCTTGACGTATTCCCGCATGCATCTGTGGCAGTGATGAGCACCACAGCGGCTGCGCCGCAATCGATGATGGGACTGCAGCCAAATGCCCCGTTGTTTTGCGTACCATCCACATAGTTCTCATTGGCTTGTGTTAAAGCCTGATTCAGTGCCGAAATGCTGTATGCCGTCGAGCATCCACCAATAACTTCGTTGGCAATATTGACAACCTCCTGCAAGGTCATGCCCGCAAAAGTTCCGCTCTGGTACACGACATCAGCCAGTGCAAAATCTGATGCACCAAAATTGGGATCATAAGCATCAAAACCTAAGCTCAAAGTAATGCCAATAAGCTGTGAAGCAAAGGTGTTCGAATAATTACCGTTGGGGTTGATGAGGCTGCCTAACGGCAGGATGGCTGATTGACCGCCAGCCGGTAAAAAATCTTGCACAGCTTGGGAAGATGTCAAAGTGAGGGTGTTTGTGCACCCGATGGATAGCCCGTTTGGAAATGCTGCATCGAAATTTGCATCGCGGTAAACACCCGGATTATTGCCATTCGCCGCTGCGCCCCAACCTCCAATCGTTTGCGTGCGCAACTGACCCGGATCGCAATCTTCATCAGCGATCGGTTCAACTGAAATAACTTCAATTTCAACTTGAGGTGAAGGATCACAATTATCACTCAATGAACTCATTAAAATGTTTTCAAAGTCACACGCGTCCATCACGCCGGCAACAGTTCCGATACTCGGCGCAGTGGTGTCGGTCACCGTGATTGTTTGTTGGCAAGACATGCTCTCACCGCTCGAAAGCGTAACTGTAAAGGTTCGCGTAATCACGAAATTGCAAGCGCCACCTGAGGTTTCGTCGGTGTAGTTTAGGGTGTATTCATCTAAACACGGAATCACAGGCCAGCCTGTAAAATCGGGCAAGTATCCGTTCTCAGTGCACTCAACTGTAACATCAACCGGACAGTCGATGATCGGTACATCCGCACACCCCCCTTCCAAGTTAAAGTCGCCTGTACCTGATCGGGATTCACCGTTGATTACGCCGCTGTAGTTGAACCAAACCGACATGCCTTGTTCACCATTCTTGTCGTTTGCTGCCAAACCAACTTGCAATCCGAAATAGTAATCGGCGGGGTTGTGGGTACAGTTTAAAAGACTGCCAGCAAAACTTCCCAATCCAGTTAAAACATTGCTGTAACTGGGATCCATGATGTAGTAATCCCACGTCGCATATAAATCGCCTACAATGTCTGGATCGCCTTTCCATGAGCGGCCGAGCGCTGACCAAGCTTCCCAATCGCGTTTTTCGCTAAAGCGGAAGTCAACAGCAAAGCCATAGCTTGGATTGTTGATGTTGTAGCAATTACCTGTGAGCTGCGCTTGTCCATTGGGCAAACGTGTGAAAGTACCTCCATTCGCGTCGAATGCAAAATTCTTGTCAACGCCAAAGGGCAAATTGGTAATCCAAAGTGAGCGTGCTGTGCTGCCATACCCGATGACATCACACTCGACTTCAAGGCAAGTTTGAGCTGAAGCTGCAAGGCTTGCAAACGTTGCGTATACAGCAACGGCAATGTGTAAGAAGTTCTTCATTTGCTCTTAGGTTAGGTTAGGTCGTCTCAGAGCTCAGAAGTCAAATTGTTCTCTCCCAGTATGTGAAGGCTTTACTTCACGTCCTACAGATGTCCTACGTAAGAAATTGACTTCGGTTACATCGTTGCTCAATCCGATCGGAATCTCGATCTTAGAGTCATGAAATGGTTTGGTGTTTTACTTCTGATTACAAGCGTTTTAAGTGCCTGCAAGGGTGTTGAAAGCGATGATAAAGATGTTCAATTCTCTGAGGTTTCGTCCTATGATAGCACATTGGCTGTGAAATGGGGCGCCGATGATTATGGAATGCGAAGCTATGTTTTTGCATTGCTTACTTCGGGAGCCGACTCGCTCTTGAGCGCTGAAGAACGCAGTGCAATTGGTCAAGCACACCTCGCTCACATTCAGTCTTTATCTGAATCGGGCAAATTGATTTTGGCAGGTCCATTTTATGAAGCCAAGAATTACCGCGGTATCTTCATCTTCAATACCGATGATATCGACGAAGCACAAACATGGGTAGCCGCTGATCCTGCCGTTCAGGCAGAAATCCTTAACGCTGAACTCCTGCCTTGGTATGGCAGCGCAGCTTTGGTAGAGGTTCCTGAACTTCACCGCAAAGTTGAAAAAGTGAATCCTGCCGAATGAACTACCCAGAACCTGTAGATGTACTAAAAGAATACTGGGGTTACGCTTCATTTCGGCCGCAGCAAGAAGACATCGTGCGATCGGTGCTTTTACGCCGCGACACCTTGGCATTGATGCCCACAGGCGGAGGGAAATCGATCTGCTTTCAAGTTCCGGGACTGGCTCGCGAAGGGCTTTGTTTGGTGATTTCACCGCTCATCGCGCTGATGAAAGACCAAGTTGATCGTTTGCGCAGCATGGACATAAAAGCAGCCTACCTCTCCTCCATTCAAACCTACCATGAGATGGATAACATCTTAGACAGTGCAATTTATGGAGGAACGAAATTCTTGTATGTCTCGCCAGAACGCTTGAAAAACGAGCTTTTTCTCGAACGTTTAAAGCGCATGAAGGTGAATCTCATTGCAGTAGACGAAGCCCATTGCATTTCTCAATGGGGGCATGATTTTCGTCCGGCATATCGCGAAATCAGAGCGTTGCGCAGCTTGCTACCCGATGTTCCTGTTATGGCAGTTACGGCATCGGCCACGCCTGAAGTGGCTGATGACATCTGCGAACAACTTGAATTGAAAGACCCCGCAGTGTTTTCGTTGCCCATGGTAAGGCCGAATTTGCACTACGCAGTTGTTGATGAAGTTGAACCGCTCGGCCGCTTGCTGCGTATTTGCAAGAAACTAACAGGTAGCGGTATAATCTACGCTGGCACACGCCGAACGGTGCGCGCAACGGCTGAGTTTTTGAATGGACATGGCATTGCTACGGGGTATTATCACGCTGGGTTAGATGCCACAACCAAAGAGCAGTTGCAGAACGACTGGCTTGCTGGAAAGTTCCCCATCATGGTGGCCACCAATGCCTTTGGAATGGGGATTGACAAGCCCGATGTTCGTTTCGTAGTACATACGCAGCCCCCAACCAATTTGGAGAATTATGTGCAAGAGGCTGGTCGGGGTGGACGTGACGGCGCCGACAGTTGGGCCATTTGTTTATGGAACACCCGCATGGTCGAGCAGCAGCGCAAGCAACTCGAAGATGCATTTCCACCAAAAGACCTCGTGCGGCAAATCTACCATCACCTCTGTGCGCATTTTTCGATCGCTTATGGGGCGGGCCAAGACGAGGTGCATGAATTTGTGATGGGCGATTTTGCGCGCAAATACAACCTCGACTCGCGCGCGGTTTTTCATGCACTGGAAATCCTCATGATTTCAGGCTATTTGCAGCTTTCAGAGGGCATGATGGTGCCTTCGCGCCTCATGTTCAAGATGGATGCTAAAGCGCTCTACGACTTTCAAGTACGAAATCCACAGGCTGATTCGTTCATTCGCTTGCTGCTGCGCAATTACGGCGGCATGTTCGAAACCTATACCCGCATCGATGAGCATTTCTTGGCGCGTAAAACAGGTTGGGGTACGTCGGAAGTACGCGAAACGCTGGAGCGTTTAGATGCCATGGACGTATTGGCTTACAGGCCACGCACCAACAATCCAAGTGTGACTTTTTTAACAGGCCGACAAAAGAGCGAAAACCTGATCATCACACAAGCCGCATACGAAATCAGACACGAGCGCAGCATCGGCCGTTTTGATAAAATGCTCGAGTTTTTACATCTCGACAGTTGCCGTAGCGCTTTTATTGCGAGCTATTTCGGTGACTCAGATGCCGCAAATTGTGGGCATTGCGACTGGTGCCGTAAGCAGAACATTCGTCCTGTTAACGTGTACCATGAAGTCGCGCGCGTGCTGAGAAGTCAAGCCCGCAACTTGGCTGAAATTATCGACGAATTGCCGCGTATACCGCGCGAAGAAGTGATCGCCCAAGTGCATCTCTCTTTAGAAGAAGGTGAGATCTTTCGCGATGATGATGATTTGCTGCATTGGAAGCAATCAGATTCAAGTACATTTGCCGACTTATGAAATCAACAGCCACCCTCCTACTTAACCCAAAGAAAACACGCTCACTCGATCGTTTTCACCCTTGGGTGTTCTCCGGAGCCATCGTGCGCATCGACGGTGAACCGCAACCCGGAGATTTCGTTCGGGTTTGCAACATTGGCGGGCAATTGCTTGGACATGGTTTCTATGCTGAAGGCGGTTCCATCACGGTTCGACTTACCCATTTTGGCAACGAAGAGCCGCAATCAAATTGGCTTCACGACCGCTTACTCAATGCCTATGAACTTCGTGTTACATTGGGGTTGGCCGATCGAGCAGACACCTCCGCTTACCGACTTATTCATGGCGAAGGCGACGGTTTACCCGGATTGATCATCGACCATTACAATGGTGTTTTTGTTGTGCAAGCCCATGCACGTGGTATCTTTCGCATCCTCGACCAAATCACAACAAGTATTGTGGGCATCTACGGTGATCGTTGCAAAGCGATTTATAACAAAAGTGCCGATACGCTCCCTGGAGGCTGTGAAGATGGTTATTTGTATGGGTCAGCCCTTGAAGAACACACGGCGCTGGAGTACGGCAACGCATTTTACATTGATTTTGTCGGGGGGCAAAAGACGGGTTTTTTCATCGATCAACGAGAGAATCGCAAGCTATTGGGCACCTTGAGCAAGGGTCGCCGCGTTTTGAATACGTTCTCGTACACGGGTGGTTTTTCTGTTTTCGCCCTGCGGGCGGATGCGGCACTCGTGCACAGCCTCGACTCCTCAAAACGAGCCTTAGATGTAGGCGACCGCAATGTGGCCTTAAATGGATTGGACGATGGACGTCATGCATCGATTCAAGCCGATGCAGTGCAATACATGAAACAACTCGAGACCAACTACGATTTGATTGTACTTGATCCGCCTGCATTTGCGAAACACCTCAAAGCTCGGCACGCAGCTGTTCAAGGTTACAAGCGAATCAACCTTTTGGCAATGCAGCAAATTGACAAAGGCGGCTTGCTTTTTACGTTCTCATGTTCGCAGGCCGTTGATCAAGAGTTATTTACAAATACGGTAATTGCAGCCGCTATAGAGTCAGGGCGAAAAGTGCGCATTTTACATCGATTGCATCAGCCTGCTGACCATCCTGTCAATGCATTTCACCCTGAAGGAGCCTATCTCAAAGGCTTGGTATTAAGCATTGATTAGTGTGTGACTGGTTCAGGTTGCGGCAGCGAATGTGCCGGAACACTCCCTAGTGGTAAACAAAACGTAAAGTTGCTTCCTTTCCCTTCAACACTTTCCACCGCGATAGACCCTTCCATGGCTTCAACCATTTCTTGGCAAAGCGAGAGGCCCAATCCAGTGCCTTTTTCATGGTTTGTACCATAAGTGGTTCCTGATTGAACCGAGAAAAGGCCTTGAATGCGATCATGAGCAATTCCGATGCCGTTGTCGGTGACCGAAATGCAGCTTCGGCCATTCATATAGCGGCAGAAAACATGAATTGAGCCGCCTTCCGGTGTAAATTTGATGGCATTGCCTATCAAATTGCGAAGCACAAGCATAATCATCCCGCGGTCGCCTAGCGCCCATTCACACCGTTCTTCAATGGTTAACCCAATGGTAATCGATTTGCGATGCGCTATTGTGCGTTCAAGTTGCAAGACTTCGTGGACCAATTGTACCAAATTCACGGGAACGCAAGCCAACTTGTTGTTTTCAATTTGGCTCCGTGACCAATGCACCATATTGTCAAGCATCGTCAACGTACCCGAAATCATCTCCGTTAATTTCTCTTCAATGCGTTCGCGTTCTGCCTCTGTAATGCTTGCTTCTTTCGACCGAATCAGTTCGTAATACCCTTTGATTGAATTCAATGGACTTCGCATGTCATGTGCAATAATTGACAACAGCTTGTCTTTCTTCACGTTCAATGCGCCGAGTTCTTGGTTGCGATGATCAATATCTTTGGCCAATTGATTAGCTATCTCACGTTCCTTGCGGTATCCACCGATGTAGATTTTCAAAATGAGAAACGTGAAGAAGAACATTGGTACGGTTGAAAGCCACATGTCTGCGGTGCGGTGAAATTCGCCGACATAGGTATTCGGAACTAACTCAGGCCATAAGTGTTCGACTAGAAAAAGCACAGTTATAAATACACCATGAGCAAAAACCCAAAAAAAATGCATTCTGAGGGGTGAAATAACCACCAAGAGCATTAAAAAAAGACACATTAAAATGGGTGTTGGCCCATAACTGCCTGAATTTAAGAAGAAACTCAAGGTCATGACCAAATAACCAGACAGCGCATACATACAAAGCCCAAGTGCAAACTTACCTTTGTAACGAACAATGTAAAATACAAATAGTACAACAAACATCAAAACAGCCCATCCGATGCTCAGCCAAACGAAGCCCATGAGCAGATTCAATGGTGCCATAAACGCCAAAATGCTCGCTGTCAAAAGCATAATAACGTTGAATGTGCGACGTGTTAGTTTAACCTCATCGGGTAAACCAACCAATTGTTTCCACTTCCCGAGTATGTCCATCAAGGTTACAAAACAAAAATCGCACCGAATATAATCAACTGCATTTCATAAAGTATCCCAAGTACACTAAGTCATGAAAAGGTTTTCAACGACTGGGGTTAAAAGGCTTCACCAATAGTAAAGTAAAACAAAGCTTGCCTATCGCCAAAACCCACGTCAAATCTGAGATTCAAGTCTTTTTCACGGTCGAGTACGAAGCGTAAACCAGCCCCCGAAGTTGTGCGTAAATATTTCACTTGCCACATCGTTGGTCGATCATCAACAATACCTGCGGCAAAGAATACATTCGCTCCCCAGCGTCTCCAAATGCGTGTGCGCCACTCACTTTGGTACATGACAGCACTGCGGTCACGGTATCGTCCTTCGTAAAATCCACGCATGCGTTTGGTGCCTCCCAGCATCGCCATCATGTAAAAAGGCGTTTCTCCTGTTGTAACATCAACAAAGAACTGATTGGCCCAAACGTGCGCTTTGCGAATGGGCAAGTATAATGCAGCATCAGCTCGGTAACGGGAATAGTTGAAAGCTCCGCCGGCATGCTGACCTACCACTTCGAGGTAGCTTCCGCGCCGCGGATAAAAGACATTGTCTCTCCGATCTGAAAATAAAATCACCCCCGGGTCCCAAGTGCTGCCGCCTTCGCTACCTGGCACCCATCCGCCCGCTAGGGCGCCACCTTCTTCAAAACCTGCAAATTGCCACGACTCTTGCCAAAGGCGCAATCCAAGATGCCAACTACGCCACACCTTGCGTAGTGCGTTCAACCGAATACGGCTGTAATTGACGTCGTAGCGCTCTTCAACACCTGCTGAATTGCCTACTCCAAAAAAGAAGTAATTGTAGTCGTAAAATCCTAGTTCACCATAGGCCAGCCATTTGCGTTCATCCCAAAATAGTTGAAAAGGCACATAATATAGGTATTGGCGCTCTTGTGTTAGAGCGAAGCCCCCTTGGATTTGCGAAGCTGGCGAGATGGTGTCAGCCTTATCGATGTAGAAGTTGTAAACGCCCGCCGCTCCTACCCCAAGTCGGGTTTCTGGCGTCCAAAACGCCACAGGAAATCCGAAAACAGTGTTTTTTCGCACATTCGAAGAGTCGGTTTGCCCCCAAGTTGTGAGCAAAATCAGCATAAATACCGTCGTCAATCGGGCTTTCATTCGCCAAAGATCGTATTTCAAACCCACTGACTCGTCATGAAGCAGTAGCCAAATTTGAGAATTAGCACGACCTTTGCCCCATGGAAGAATCGCGTTACTACGTTTATTTCAAACCTTATGGGGTGCTTTCGCAGTTTTCAGATGAAGGAGAACACCCTGGACTGAAGCAATTCATCCGTGTTCCAACGGATGTGTACCCGGTGGGACGACTCGATCGCGACAGTGAAGGCCTCCTGGTGCTGACCAACGACAAAAAGGTGAACAATTTCTTGCTCGATCCGTTGCGTGGACATTGGCGCAGCTACCTTGTTCAGGTCGAAGGCGAGGCCACTGAAGCGCACATGACGCTGCTTCGCCAACCGATGTTGATCAAAGCAAAAGACAAACAATACAAAACTTTACCCGCTCGTGCTCAGGTGCTCGATCCGCAGCCTGAAATGCCCGAACGTGAGCCACCAATACGTTTTCGTGCAAGCATACCAACCACCTGGATTCGACTTGAATTGCGTGAAGGGAAGAACCGCCAAGTGCGTAAAATGACTGCTCAAGTTGGACTGCCAACCTTGCGGTTGGTGCGTGAGCGCATCGAAGATTTGAGCATTACCGACATGCAACCGGGTGAACTGAAAGAGCTCCCTGGAGCTGTGTTTTACACCCGATTGAAACTGAATCAACAACGCGGATCAAAACTTTAAGCATGTTGCGAAAACTTGTTTTAGTTCTTCTCATTTATCCACTGGTGTTCTTTTGGACTTTCGTAAGTGGAATGACAGGCATGCTCTTTTCAGTCGTATTTCGTTTGCCCGAGTTCACGCTTTCATTTGTGCCGGGGCGTATGTGGGCGCCAGTGATACTTAAGTTACT
>CAMCHP010000074.1 GCA_945874695.1 Chryseobacterium gleum | reverse complement strand
TATGAATGGGTTCAGCCAAGCGGCCTTGGCCTTCGAGTCCGCTGGCGAGAAATCCTGACTCGGCAGCAATAATACCGATGCCGCGCTGTGCCAAGGTTTCTAAATTGGATTGGGTACTGGCATGGGCATACATGTCCAAATCCATAGCGGGCGCTATCATGACCGGGCACTTGGCGCTTAAAAAAACGGCCAAAAGCAAATTGTCACTTGCTCCCGTGACCATTTTCGCCAAGGTATTCGCTGTGGCAGGAGCAACAAGCATTAAATCGGCCCATAACCCCAATTCAACATGGTTGACCCAGGTTCCATGCGCTTGGCTTTCAGTAAAATCAGAATGAACAGGATGCTGAGAAAGGGTAGCTAAGGTCAGCGGTGTGATAAACTCCAGCGCATCTTTTGTCATCACCACACGCACCTGTGCCCCAGCTTTAATCAACAGCCGCACAAGTTCAGCGCTTTTGTATGCAGCGATGCTGCCGCTTACACCGAGCACAATTTTTTTACCGAAAATCAGCGATGTGTTTTGCATGGTGCAGCAAAGTTCACGCTTTCTTTTTAACTCCCATCGAATCGGCAGCGGTTTAAACGTTTAATTTTTGTTTCGCGCTTCAGATCAGGCTGACATAGATCATTTACCTCTGTGACTTGGGTCGCAGTGTGCCCGATTGTTTCGAGCTAGTTTGCTGCAGAAATACAGACGCCATGAAACAACACCATCAAATTTTGATCATCGGAGGTGGAACTGCGGGAATTATGACCGCAGCGCAACTTCGAAATGCTAAACCTGATCTTGATATTGCCATCATTGAACCCGCTGAAACGCACTGGTATCAAGCTGCGTGGACACTTGTAGGAGCGGGCACCTATGATATGAAGAAAACCAGTCGCCCCATGGTTGATATGATTCCGCCGGGCGTGACATGGGTCAAAGATCGCGCCCTCGCCCTTTTACCCGATGAAAATGCGGTTAAATGCGAAGTTCATGGACGTATAACCTACGATTACCTCGTCGTGGCAACAGGTTTGGTGATGGATTTAGACGGCATCGAAGGTTTGAGGGAAGCCTTGCAAACCCCTGAAGTTTGCAGCAACTACATCGACGCTGAAAAAACGTGGAAGGTACTGCAGGCTTTCAAAGGCGGCAATGCCATTTTCACCCAACCTTCAACACCCATTAAGTGTGGTGGCGGACCGCAAAAGATCATGTATTTGGCTGAAGAGTACTTCGTGAGGTCGGGCGTTCGAAAAAATACAGAGATCATTTATGGAACCCCAGGCAGTGTAATTTTCGGGGTTAAGCCCTTCAAGGAGACCATGGAAGCGGTGATTCGTAAGAAGAATATTCACCTCAAGACTTTTTATAATCCGGTTAAGATTGACAGCGTAAAGAAAGAAATCCACTTTCGTTACATGAAGCAGGAGCCGGGTGGATGCACCTTGAACGAAGAAAGCAATCAAATCAGAGAGCAACTGCAGGGTGAAATGACGTTTGTTATTCCTTACGACATGCTTCATTTGGCACCTCCACAAAAGGCACCAGGTTTTGTGGCTAACTCACCGTTGGCACATCAAGAAGGGCCGAGCAAAGGCTGGATGGATGTCGATATCCACACCATGCAACATACCCGCTACAAGAACGTGTTTGGCTTGGGCGATGTAGCAGCTTTGCCTACGGCCAAAACAGGTGCGGCGGTTCGCAAGCAAGCACCGGTGGTGACGGCCAACATCCTTCAACTGATGGCGAACAACACTTTGTCTGATGCATCCTACGATGGGTATAGCAGCTGTCCATTGGTTACAGGATACGGGAAAATGGTTTTAGCCGAATTCAAGTACGACAATGTGCGCGATAGCGACCCGCTCATCAGCAAGTTTATCGACACATCAAAAGAACAGTGGAGCATGTGGCTGTTGAAGAAGTACGGTTTGCCTTGGTTGTATTGGAACCGTATGATGAAAGGAAAAATGTAGCTGTCAAGTCAGACGAGAATAACTTGGGAGCAAATAAAGAAGGCCGGTGAAAACCGGCCTTCTTTATTTGGTATACGTTCGATGTGATTAACCTGCAGGTGTCACATTGGCTTTGATGGTCAAAACGCTCTGAATAGGCTCGGTGTTTGCCGTAATGGTCACCTTTTTGGTTTGCATGTTGGTTTTTCCTTTTGAATTGAAAACCACTTTGATCTCACCTGTTGCGCCAGGAGCAATCGGCTCTTTCGGACACTGTGGCACAGTGCAACCGCATGAACCTTTACAGTTTTCAAGAATCAAAGGCTGTGAACCGGTGTTGGTGAATGTAAAGATGTGCTCTACGTTGTCACCTTCATTGATGGTTCCAAAGTCCCATTCAGTTTCAGAAAACTTAATCGAAGTTGCTGGAAGAGCTGCCGATTTTGCGCCTTCCGTTTCTTGATTGGCTTTCTGATCTTGCAATAGATCGTAATCGCTTGCGCCTGATGCATCAGCAGTTTGGCTTGCAGAAGCGTCTGCGTTAATTGGCTTTGAAATCTGATCGCCTTCGTTGCAGGCAGTGAGTCCGCCAAGCACAAGTGCCGCAGCAATCAGATTTAACTTGAGTGTTTTTGTCATGGCTAACTAATTATTTGTTGGGCAAAAATACGAATTTCACAATGCTTAACTCGTTTCAAGCCCATCGATTACGTTAATGACTTGTTAAAAGTCTGAGTGAGCCAGTTTGGCTTTCTCAAAAGTACCGTCGCGAAGGGCTTGAATGGCTTTCATGTAAGCCGGATTCAAAACATTGATCACCTCATAAAACACATTATAGTCGAAAAGGTTTCGGCCAATGAGCGCTTTTAATCGAATGGCAATGGCGCGTTGTGAGACTTTCCAATCAGCAGCAACGTATGGGATACCTTCTTTATCGACATACGCGATCAATTCTTTTTCGAGTGCGTCGGTTACTTTAAAGTCTTTCACAAAGCTTGCGCCGCTCGTCCATTGCGCGGTTAAAGCACTGCGATTTTTATCGACATAGGCTAACGCGAACTGATTTACCAAGCCTTTTCTGAGCATATCTGTAAAGTATGCACTCGATTGTGAGGTGTCAATGGGGACAAAAATGTCGGGCATAATGCCGCCACCACCATACACCGTACGTTTGCGGATATTTGTGGTGAATCGCACCGAGTCAGGCAAATCGAAATTCTCTAAAGCAAGGAGTTCGCCTGTTTCGTAGCGGCGATATTTCTCTTGCTGGTAGGCCTCCAAACCATCGTCATAGGGCTTTTGAATGCATCGACCCGAAGGCGTGTAGTACTTTTGTACCGTTAAACGAACCGCAGAGCCATCAGGCAATTGAACCGGTCGTTGAACCAAGCCTTTGCCAAAAGAGCGCCGGCCGACAATCAAGCCGCGATCCCAATCTTGAATTGCACCGCTTACGATTTCACTGGCGCTGGCTGATCCTTCATCGATCAGTACGACCAACTTACCTTTTTCAAACATGCCTTCGCGGCGTGAATAGGTTTCATCTTTTGGAAATGCTCGTCCTTCGGTATACACCAACAACCGGTTATCAGACAAAAATTCATCGGCCATTTCAATGGAGGTATTCAACAAGCCACCACCATTACCCTGCAAGTCAAGAACTAAGGTGTTCATGCCTTGCGATTTGAGTTTGGTCAACGCTTCGCGAAGTTCTTGCATCGTTGTTTTAGCAAAACGATTCACTTTGATGTAGCCCGTGGTTTTATCGATCATGTAGCTTGCATCAACCGAGTAAATGGGGATTTTATCACGCTTAATCTCAAATTCAATCAGCTTTCGAGAGCCTGCACGCTTAATGCCTACTTTAACCAAAGTTCCTTTCGGACCTTTTAGAAGCTTCATCACATCGTTGTTTTTGATGCCAACGCCGGCTACGTTTTCTCCGTCTACCGTAATGATTTTGTCGCCAGCTTGAATGCCTAAGCGCTCTGATGGACCGCCGGGAATGGGGTTGACCACAAAAATGGTGTCTTTCAATATATTAAATTGAATGCCAACGCCTTCAAAATTCCCATTGAGCGGTTCATTCGCTGCCGCCAACTCATCGCTACTGATATACACCGAATGGGGGTCAAGGCTTTCGAGCATTTTTACGATGGCCGTTTCAACCAATTCTTCAGCATTTACACTGTCTACATACATCTGTTCAATGTAGTAGAGTAGGGTGTTGAATTTTTCAGTGGTCGAGGATGCATCGTCACGCTGAACTTGGGCATGTGCCGTGAAAGCCTCGGCCAATGCGAAAAAGGTTACACTCAGTATTTTCAAAATCTTCATCTTCCTAGTTTTACCTCTGCAAATAACAAAGATCGCGCCGAATATGCACGATCACTCCCATTTTCGTTGTGACAAATTTGGTTAAATACCCTTCACCCATCCACCCGTTAGGGTGAAACCACCCAAAAACTGCACATGGCACTGGCACCGGCGTCGTTCATGACCACCAACCGATGTTCACCGCCCGTTTCAGGTTCGAATTCTAACTTGTGTATGGTACGCGTGGTACCGATGTAAGTTTCATTGACGTGCCAATGAAGCTCAGCGCTTGAATTCAAACAGAGCACTTCAAAAAGCAAAGGTTGCCGTACACCGTCAAGATCTCGTGTGGCTTTTATTTTACTGCCTTCGGCAGGATGCAAGATGGCCAACGAGGCGCTTTCACTGCCTTGTTCGCAATCGGCGCGAAACAGCGGCAACTCATGGTAGGATGGGTGCTGCCGTTTATAATACCACGCTTCAGCGGCAGGTAGCACAAACCAAGATGCAATTACCCCATTCGGCTCGCAGTCGCGGTTGACCCGTTTTTGGCGCAAAGGGTCGAGGTAAATGGCTTGGTGATGGGGGCAAGGTGCAGCTTGCTGAGCACTCCGGGGCACGCGTTGGGTGTTGATCGCATCGCAAAAGCGACTGGCAGGCCAGCCAGAATCTGAGCAAAGGTCAACCTCAACCAGGTCGTCAAAGGGAGGTGCGAAATTGCTGGTATTGGGCAGCAGATCGAAAATGCGAAACATCAAAGGTGCTGCGGCTTGCGTTCCAATAATTCCAGGGCGGCCCGTGCCATCGGCATTGCCAACCCACACTGCGACGATGTACTCGGGGGTAGCACCGATTGACCAAGCATCACGGTAACCATAACTGGTGCCTGTTTTCCAAGCGATTGACCGCACACTTTGCATCTCACCGCCATCATAGAAGTCATCGGGACGACGCACTTGCTGCAAGGCCTTGAGGGTCGCGTAACAACTGCCGGCGCTGAAACGCGTGTGGTGAGGCTCATCGCGAAGTTCAACTTCTTTGGGCGGCACTTCAAAATAATGCAAAGCAGGGAGGTCAGTGCGATAGGTACCGCTGTTCAAATGGTAATGATGCAAGGTACTGGTGAAGACGAGCCAAGCGCGGGCGAGTTCTTCTAAGCTGACTTCTCCGCCACCAAGAATGAGCGACAAGCCGTAATGTGATGAAGGACGAACCATGTGGTTGAATCCGATTTTCTTGAGGCGGTCATGAAAAGCTGCCACGCCATAGTTCTGAAGTTCAAGCACCGCAGGGATGTTGAGTGATCGCGACAAGGCTTGGTCTGCCGCAATCATCCCTTGGTAGTTGTCGCTAAAGTTTTTTGGCGTGAAGCCTCCTAAATGAATCGGCACATCGCGCACCAAAGCGGTGGGGGTTAGCAGTCCTTCATCAAGCATCGCAGCGTATAAAAATGGCTTTAGTGAACTGCCCGGACTGCGGGGTGCAGTGACCACATCAACGTAACCCGCTTGCTCGGTATTTTTCACATTGCCTACATATGCAAGCACCGCTCCGGTGCGCGCATCAAGCACTACAGCTGCCGCATTGTGAACCAAGTTAAGTGCCAAACGATCGTGGTGTTCTTGAACGACTTCTTCAGTGCGAGCCTGCAGGCTCCCGTTTAAGACAGTATTGAAGCGCCGTTGAGTCGGATGCTTTTTCTCTAAACGATGCAGCAAGTGCAGGCCATGTTGGGGCAGATCGGATGGTTTTTCTGGCAGTGATTCGGCCATGCTCAGCTCAAGGGTGATTTGATCGATGTGCCCAGCTTCATGCAAACGCACAAGCAGGCGATCGCGCTTCGCCCGAAGTCGTTCTTGATTTTTGCCAGGAAAGATGAGCGACGGCGCGTTAGGGAGCACAGCAAGTGTTGCCGCTTCAGCCCAAGTGAGTTCGTGTGGGCTGCATTGGAAATACCTCCAAGCGGCCGCTTCAACCCCAACGACGTTTCCACCCATGGGGGCATGCGCACAATAAAAATGTAAGATTTCATCTTTCGTGTAGCGCATTTCAAGTCGATAGGCTCGCAATATCTCCGTAATTTTTTCGAAGTAAGACCGCGTGGGATTGTCGCGGCTTAGTCGAATCACTTGCATGCTTATGGTACTGCCGCCGCTGACTTTTCGATTGGCCCTGAAGTTCTGCTCGAGCGCCCGCGCCAGTGAGGGAATATGTACGCCCGAATGAGCATAGAAATTACGGTCTTCAAACTGAATTAAAGCCGTTACAAACCGCTGCGGCAAACTGTCAGAAGCACTCAAACGCCACTGGCCATCTGTCGCGATGCGAGCACTGAGCAACTGTCCGTTAGCAGCATATAAAGCCGTTGAAACCGGACGTTCAAAAAGGTTCTCAGGCAGGCACGTGATGAACCAAATCACGAGCGCGATCAATGACATTCTCCGAAGGAGGCGCTTGCGGCGTAGAAACGGCAGATTCATGAAACGAAGGTAAGCGGAATACGGATGATTTATTGGGCAACAAAGAAGCTGAGGCTGACTTTCTATCTGCCGCAGGCACATTTCAAGCAAACGTATTTCAGCGATCGGCATTACAAGTTATGGCCCATATTGCATGCTTGATTTTGTGGTAGCCGACTTAATTATTCTATTTTTGGCCGAATAACTTGCACTGTAATGATCAAAATCTACGCATCGCTGGCTTTGAGCCTTATTTTCTCGTTCACTGCGCTTGCTCAACAACCATTGAGTTTTTCTTTGCACAACCTTGGAGAACCCGCTCAACGCGATTTCGAAGGCTTCGATCAAGAAGAGCTGTGGAGTTTGTATGAAACTTATTCGCAACAAGGACGCGATTTTCAAGGTTTGATTCGTTTCGACGCTTTCGATTTCTTCGATTTTGCAACCCATACCGTTCATCCGAATGGTAGCGCCATGTATCGCTTGAAATTTCACAGCGACAATGCTGAAGCGCTGACAGTGTATTTTGATGAGTTCCACCTGCCGGTGGGATGTGAGATGTACATCTACAATGCCGATCAGAGCTATTTTGAAGGTCCAATTGATCACAGTGAGAACAACGACCACATGAAGTATGTCACCAATGATATTTATGGTGAAGATTTAGTGATTGAGGTTATTCAACCCGCTTCGGTAGTGGGAGAACCGCGATTGTTGGTGCGTGGCGTAGGTTACCTTTTCCGTGCTGTAGAGAAACCAGAGCTCGACGAGCGAGGTGGAGGCTCTGACCCCTGCCAAGTCGACACCAGCTGTCCGGAGGGTGAAGCATGGTCTTGCCAAATTGACGCGGTTGTGCGTTTGCGCATTACCATCGGCAATGGGGTGTTTTTATGCTCGGGTTCCATGGTGAACACCACCGCACTCGATTGCCGCCAATACATGCTCACAGCAATGCACTGCGTTGAAGGGATTTCAGACGATGACTTGGGCTTCTTGCAAGTGCGATTTGGCTACCAAAAATCAGGTTGTGGTTCTGGAACTGGGCCATCATCTCGCAATCGCACAGGTGTTATTTTTCTAGCAGATAGCAATGATGGTGGGGGAAATTCAGGATCCGATTTTACCCTTTACGAAGTAGAAGATGAGATTTCAGACTCTTGGGACCCCTATTTTGCCGGATGGGATGCCAGCGGTACTGGAAGCAACTGGGGAGCAGGTATTCACCATCCTTCAGGTGATTGGAAAAAGATTTCAACCTTTACGAACAACCTTACAAGTCAATGGTGGGGTGCGCCAGGTTCGCATTGGGGCGTGGTTTGGGTAGCTACTGAAAGTGGTCATGGCGTTACTGAAGGCGGCTCCTCCGGCTCGCCAATCTTTAATTCAAACGGATTAATTGTCGGAACCCTCACAGGTGGTGCTTCAGCCTGTGAAGTCAACGGTGCAGGCAACGGCACCGGTCCGAATCAGCCTGACTTTTACGGAAAAATGAGTCACCACTTCAACAATAACCCCAACTCTGCCAGTCAAAAACTTCGCGTTTGGCTCGACCCACTGAATACGGGAACCAATGTGCTTCACGGGGGCTACCGCCCATGCAACAGTGGGGCAGCTTGCGATGCAGTGAACATTGATGAAGAAGCTGCAGCAGATGCATGGGTAAACATTTCTCCAAACCCGACTACCGATGAGTTTTTCGTGCGTGTAGAACGTGCAATGACCAATAGCCGAATTACCGTTTATGACCCGCAAGGTCGTTTGATCATTGATCGCGATGAAGTTGCGGGTGTGCAACGCTTTTCTTTGACAGGTCAGCCTGCCGGAATGTATTACGTGGTGGTGCAAAGCAGCCAAGGTTGGTCAACTACGCAAAAGGTAGTGAAGTACTAGTTCTTTCGTAACTGGAGCGTCAAGCATTAAGGCTTTTGCCTTATTTCATGATGTGGATGCAACCCTTAGTCCAAAACGTGCGTCAACATGCGGGATACCTTATGCGAGATTCCTACCTTTACCGCGCGAAAACTAGGAAATGACTCAACGCTCACGTCTGCTTGCCAATCTAATGGGATTGGTGCTAGCCTTGACTTTATCCACTGTCTCTTTTGCGCAGTGTGAGGTAAATGCAGGCTCGAACATATCTATTTGCGCGGGTGAATCGGTAACCTTGGGAGGTAACCCAACCATTGTTGCTTCAGGCAATAACCCTCAATTAACATGGACGAATGGTGCAGGAACGGCTGCAAATCCGTCGGTAAGTCCGGCGTCTACCACCACCTACACGGTAACATTGGAATCAGACGGTGGTTGTGCAACCACTGATCAAATCACGGTCACCGTTTTTCAACCGCCAACGGCCGCTTTCACATTCAATCCTTCAGGCGCATGTGCATCCAATGCCGTGCAGTTCACCAACACTTCGATAGGTTCAGGACTTGAATACGCGTGGAATTTTGGGAACCCACAGTCTGGGGCGAACAACACATCCACATCCAATAATCCATCGCATCAATTTGTTGCCCCTGGAAATGGAAATCAGTCATTCACGGTTACCTTAACCGTGACCGATGCCAATGGATGTACAGCAACTACCACCCAAAGTGTTCCTGTGCTTCAAGCGCCCGATCCGGCTTTATCTGATGCTGATATTTTCACGCCTTTCGTAATGTGCGGTAATGCTGGGCAAGCCGCATTTGATTTGACCATCAACAATACGTCTTCAACGCAAGCAACGAACACCAACTATCAAATCAACTGGGGAGATGGCTCCCCCGTGGTTTCTTCACCCACCTTCACCAATTTAGTGCATACATACAGTAGCACTGGATTTTTTGATTTAACCCTTACCGTGACTGGTGCGAACGGTTGCGTGAACTCGGAGATATATGAGGTTTTCGCAGGAAGCAATCCATCCGTGGGTTTAGCTTCGCCCGGTAGCACCATCAACCTGTGTGCACCTAATACACTTGATTTTCCAATCACGAACTGGCAGAATAATTCATTGGGGACTGTTTACACGGTGACATTCTCTGATGGTACACCCCCGCAGACTTTTGTGCATCCCCCGCCAGCAAGCATCAGCCATGTTTTCGAAGAATCTTCCTGTGGCAGCACCAGTATCGGGGGCTTCGCGAATTCTTATTATGTGCGTATCATCGCAGAAAACCCCTGTGGCTTCTCTGCAGCGACCATTGAACCCATTCAAACGAGTAGCGCCCCGACTGCTGCAATGGCTGTTTCCCCAGGATTGGAAGGGTGTTCCAATGCGCCATTCACCTTTACCAACGTCTCGACCAATGCCAATTTCAATAACAATGGAAACTGCGTGAGTTTGATGACAGCAAATTGGTCGATTGATCCACCAACGGGCTGGACGGTCACGTCAGGTTCTTTGAGTGATCCGACCAGTTTTTCGGCATCTTTTCAGCCAGGTACCTATACGGTTACCATGGTAGGAACCAACCCTTGTGGTTCAGATGTTGTGAGCGTCGAGATCTGCGCTACTCCGCCTCCTATCGCGGAATTCACAATTGACCCGATTTCGGGTTGTGCGCCCTTGGTTGTGCCGGCTCAAAATTTGAGCAGCTCGTTGAACAATTGTGACAATGAAACTTATTTATGGCAAGTCTTCCCCAACTCGGGTTGGAACTTTGCCTCAGGCAACGCCTCATCTGTCAATCCAACCTTCAATTTTAGCCAAGCTGGTAACTATACGGTGCAGCTTACTGTGACCAACGTTTGCGGCTCCGATGTATACACGCAAAACGTGACCGTTTATGAGCCGCCGACAGTGAATTTGTCGAATATAGTTGACGCTTGCGAAGGGGTAGTTGTCAATCCATCAGCGACCTACACAGCCGGTGGTACACCAATCACCAGTTACAACTGGAGTTTCCCCGGTGGCAGTCCTACGACTTCCAACCAAGCCAACCCTGGTGCTGTAAGTTACCCGAACAACGGCAATTACACGGTGTCAATTACTGCGACGAACCTTTGCGGTTCAGCGACTGACACAGAATCATTTATCGTTGAAAGTGCTCCTGTTGTATCCGTAACACCAGCTAATCCTGAGATTTGCGCTGGTAGCCCCGTCGCATTGCAGGCATCAGGAGCAGTGACCTATACATGGAATCCGTCTCCTTCACTCAATACAACCTCAGGTGCAAACGTAACGGCTACGCCGGGCTCTACAACAACCTACACAGTTACGGGTACAAGTGCGGCAGGATGCACGGCTACTGCCAATGCAACGGTGGATGTGAACCCGAATCCGATTTTGACCGCAGGTGGACCTTATGTTATTTGTGCGGGAGAGTGCATCAACATCGGTGTTACAGCTTCAGGTGGTCAACCGCCTTACTCGAATTACCAATGGTCGCCCGCAATAGGATTATCGGCGACGAATACCGCGTCAGTTCAGGCCTGTTTGAACGGCACCCAAACCTATACCGTAACGGTGACCGATGCCAATGGCTGCATTGGTCAAACCACGGTCACAGTAACTGTGAATCCTTTGCCTGTTGTCAATGCGGGCAGTGATTTGACCTTGTGTGATCAACCAGTTCCCGAACAACTCACCGGATTTACCCCTGCAGGTGGACAATGGACCGGTCAGTTTGTGACAACTGGAGGGGCTTTCACCCCGAATGGAACAGGGAGCTTTACCTTGACCTATACCTTCGTGAACGCCAATGGTTGTGAAAACAGCGATGTGGTGGTAGTAACCGTTATTGACCCGGTCGCGGTTGATGCCGGCAATGATCAATCGTTTTGCTCGGGTATTGGCGCACAGCAACTCACACCCCCAACGCCAGGAGGCGCCTGGAGCGGCACAGGAGTTACTGCAAATGGTATATTTACTCCAACCACACCAGGCGTTTACACCCTCACCTACAGCGTTGGCGGTGGGTCTTGTTTAACCAGTGATACCATCGAAGTAGAGGTCTTTGCGCTTCCCATTCCGAATGCAGGAAACGATGTGAGCATTTGCGCCGGAGATGATGTTCAATTAAGCGGCAGTGTGAATGGTGGTGCAATGCCTTACACCCAAGTGGTTTGGTCGGTCTCGCCGGCTTTGGATGATGTTACGCTGCTCGACCCCATTGCCAGTCCAGCACAAACCTCAACCTTCACCCTGAATGTCACCGATGCTAACGGATGTGTAGCAAACGATAACGTGGTCGTAACTGTACTTACCACGCCCGTGGTGAATGCAGGTCTTGATCTTACCCTCTGCAATCAACCCATTCCTGAGCAATTGGTTGGTTTCACACCAAATGATGGTACTGGGGTTTGGAGTGGCGATAACGTAACCAGTGGAGGTATTTTTACCCCAGCAGGTGAAGGTAACTACACCTTAACCTACACCTACACCAACGCTGCAGGATGTTTCGCAAGTGATGATTTGATGGTGACCGTTGTTGATCCAACCACGGCGTCTGCTGGCAATGACTTCGCCATCTGCGTTGGCACGCCACCTGTGAACCTTGCCTTGGGTGGCACATGGACGGGAACAAGCGTTACCCCGCAGGGTGTGTTTACACCTGCGAACACTGGTGTATTTGACTTGACTTTTACCATCGGCACTGGTACTTGTCAAACCAGCGACGATCTTCAAATTACTGTTTTGGAGCTGCCCGTAATTGATGCAGGCAACGATGTGTTCATTTGCGAAGAGGATGTGGTACAGCTCAACGTAACCGCACTCAGCAGCAATGGAGCCAATTTCACCTACCTCTGGTCAGGCGTTCAATTGAGTGATGCAACACTCGCAAATCCTACAGCCACGCCGCCTTCGACGGGTACATTTAGTGTGGTAGTTACAGATGAAGCAGGTTGTCAGGCGAATGACCAAATGGTTGTGAACGTGAATACGTTGCCCCTTGTGAATGCCGGTGCAGACCTTATATTGTGCGATCAAGCCATTGAAGAGGTGTTGACCGGGTTTTCACCGCTTCCGAACGCGAATAGCACGGGCGAATGGACGGGTACCGGAATCGTCGACCCTACAGGCGTATTTCTGTCTCCAGGAACCGGAAGCTATACGCTCACATACACCTATACCGACATTGCAGGTTGCATTAACACCGACCAGCTCACGGTTACGGTTATCGAACCGGTAGTCGCTGAAGCAGGTCCTCCACAAAGCATCTGCCTGAACAACGGGGCGTACCAACTTCAGAACTTCACGCCAATCAACAACATCACGTGGTCGGGTACGGGCATCAGTAATTCAAATGGCACGTTTGACCCACTCGTAAGTGGGGTAGGTGACTTTACGCTGACCCTTGAATTCGGTGCAGGCACGTGCTTCACTACCGATCAGGTTACGGTGACCGTATTGCCGTTGCCGGTAATGTCAGTCACCGATAACCCCGTTTTCTGCGGCAATCAAGGCATTTCTGATTTAGGTGATTTTTCGCCTATCGGCGGATGGTGGGAAGGCCCGGGCATCGCTGATGCGAACCTCGGAACGTTT
>CAMCHP010000073.1 GCA_945874695.1 Chryseobacterium gleum | reverse complement strand
ACATGATCGTGCGCAAAGACCATTTCAAAGCCTCAAAAGCAATGGTGAATCGCGTGCTTCGCACAGAAAACATCGAAATTCTATTCAATCACGAAACTGAAGAAGTACTCGGAGAGCAAAGTGTTGAGGGCGCGCGCTTTGTCAATAATGTCACGGGTGAAAAACGTACCATTGACATCACCGGGTTCTTCGTTGCAATCGGCCACAAGCCCAACACTGACATTTTCAAGGGTTGGCTAAATCTCGATGAGCAAGGCTATATCATCAACAATGCAGGTTCATCGAAAACCAACATACCCGGTGTGTTCGTTTCGGGGGATGCTGCTGATAAAATTTACCGTCAAGCGATTACTGCTGCAGGTACAGGCTGTATGGCTGCACTTGACGCTGAACGCTACCTCGCCGCGCAAGGTGACGTGGCCTGAAACACTTTGAAATCGAAATGAAAAGAAGGTTAGTGTTAAAAATACACTAACCTTCTTTTTTTACCGCCGTTCACCGCTATCTTTGATACAATCAAGCAATGAGCGCCATGAATCTTCACAATCAAACAGATAAAGACGGCAGATCAGCAAGTCCGACGCTATCTGAACATATTAAAAACTTCCTCATCGACATCGACGGTACGATCACTGAAGACGTGCCCAAAGAAGAGCCTAAGCGCATGGCAGTATGTGCGCCTTTTTCTGATGCCCTCCAAACTATCAATAAATGGTATGAGCACGGCCATATCATTACCTTCTTCACAAGTCGAACTGAAGAATACCGCGCGATTACCGAAACATGGCTTGCAAAACATGGCTTTAAATACCACGGTCTACTCCTCGGAAAGCCGCGAGGGGGTAACTACCATTGGATCGATAACCACGTCGTAAAGGCAACCCGCTACTTGGGTAAATTCACTGATCTCACCACCGCAAGCCGCGATATCGAGATCTTTGAAGATTAGAATTCAGCACGATTATTGCTACCTTCACTGCATGTGGAGGTTTTTAATTCTATTCATTCTAGCGGCCTCACCCGCCTTTGCTCAAGTGATATCATCCGATGAACTCTTGGGCAAAATTGATGTTGCCCAGCATACTGACTTTGTAAAAATCGATCGAAAATATACATCGAAGCCTGACATTTACCTGCGCAAACAAGCTTATCAAGCATTTGTCGAAATGGCGAATGATGCAGCGAATGCGGGGGTTCATTTGCAAATCATCAGCGCCACACGCAGTTTTACTTACCAAAAGGGAATCTGGGAACGCAAATGGAATCAACCCAAATACATGGGGTGGAACAACCTCGAGAAAGCCAAAGATATTCTCAAATACAGCGCGATGCCCGGCAGTTCAAGACACCACTGGGGCACCGACATCGATCTGAATGCACTTGAAAACAGCTATTTCAGCAGCGGCGAAGGAAAGAAAATTTACGATTGGCTTTGTGCCAATGCCCCCAAATATGGCTTCGCTCAAGTATATACTTCACGCGAACCAAGCAGGCGCCCTGGTTACGCTGAAGAAAAATGGCATTGGTCTTACCTCCCTTTGGCTGATCATTACCTCAAGCAATACAACGCCCTCATCAGCCATCAACAAATAAGTGGTTTTTTGGGTGCTGAACTTAGCCAAGACCTTCAAATCATCGAAAAGTACGTGAATGGTATCGCCAAGTAATCATCCTAAATCGGCGCGTGCAATAACTGCAAAAACAGGATTGCCGCCGGGAAGCCTCGTGTACGTTGGACACGACCACGAATTCGCGACTTCGATTGAATCCATTGAATTCAGCACATCCTTTTATAACCGAACGAAAACAGAGAACATTCAAGAAGTTCAACATGCACAAAGTGATACTACCCTGTGGCTGAGTGTTTTCGGCGTGCATGATGTTGACCTGATTGAAGCCATCGGTCAACGTTTTCACTTTCATCACCTCCTGCTTGAAGACGTATTGAATACAGCTCAACGTCCGACAGCGGATGTATATGACGACACCTTCTTCATGTCGATGAAAATGGTGTATTGGGATGAGGCCGCAAAATCAGTACGTTCAGAACATATCAGTGCCGTGCTGCAAGCGCAACTTGTTGTGCTGTTTCAAGAAAAACCGGGCGACATCTTCGATGGATTGCGGTCGCGCATTGAAAACGGCAAAGGCGTGATCAAATCACGGGGTGCCGATTACCTCTATTACCGCATTATGGATACCGCAGTTGACCAGTACTTCGTGATCATGGAGCAGCTGCATCAGCGCGTTGAACGCATTGAAGCCGACATCCTAAAAAAACCTGATCAGCGCCAAATGGCGCGCCTCATTTCGCTGAAAAAACAAATTCTTCAACTGCGAGGAACAATCGTTCCCTTGCGCGACCACCTCGCTTTGCTTGAGCGGCTCGACCGGTCAATCTTAAAAAAAGAAACCCTTCCGTATTTGCGCGATCTCTCGGCACACGTCAAAGAAGTCATCGACTCCATCGATCTTGAACGGGAAACCATTATGGGTCTCATTGAACTTTATTTGTCAGCATCAGGACAACAAATGAACAATGTGATGAAGGTTTTGACAGTGATCTCAACCATTTTCATTCCGCTCACTTTTATCGTTGGAATTTATGGCATGAACTTCGATCACATGCCCGAACTGCATCACCCCTATGCCTACCCGATCGTGTGGGGTATTATGGTCGGCCTAACGGCCGGATTGTTATTCCTCTTCCGAAGGAAAGGATGGCTCTAAATCAAATGAAACAAAAAAGCCCTTCTTTCGAAGGGCTTTTGGGTGGCTAATGGGATTTGAACCCACGACCCCTGGAACCACAAACCAGTGCTCTAACCAACTGAGCTATAGCCACCGTCTAATTTGGGAGCGCAAAGTAACGAATATTCTTAGTTACTTGCAACGAAATTCGATCTTCACATCACAAGATTTTTTGCTTTGAACGAAGTCCTCGACATCTTATTCATTTCGAGCTGGTTCCCCAACAGAAACCAGCCCAAATTGGGCAATTTCGTCGAACGCCATGCACAAGCCATTGCTCAAATCAACCGTGTACATGCGGTGCATGTAATCCCCGATGGCTTGAATTTCGAATACGTGCACAGCACGCATCCTACGCGAAAATTCACTAATACACAGCTCTATCATCCCGCTTGGCGTTTGCACCGGTGGTTTCGACCACATTATTTGCGCAAAGCCGTAAATGAAGCCATGCGTGTGCATGCCTTCAAGCCCGACATCATTCATCTGAATGTTTTTCATCCCTTTGGAACTGCTGCCGCGGAACTCAGCCGCAGACTTGACATCCCGATGATTGCAACTGAACATTGGACGGGTTATCACAGCAATACCCACAATGTAATTTCGGCTCGGGTGCGCAAAGAAATCATAGCAGCAGGACAAAAAACCTCGATCATTTGCCCAGTCACCATCCAGCTGGCTTCGGCAATGCAAAATTTTGGTATTGAAGGCACCTATGAAGTCATCCCGAATGTGGTTGATACGCAGCTCTTCCATCCTGCCGTTAGGCAGAAAACCAATTCAGAATTCACATTCTTGCACGTTTCATCATTATTCGACGTGCATAAAAATGTATCGGGCTTGTTGCGCACCGCCGCCCGAATGGCAGCGAATCGCGCGCCGTTTAAACTTCGCATTGTGGGCGACGGCGACATCGTACCGCACCAAAATTATGCCCGTGAACTCGGCCTTTCATTTGAGCACGTCGAATTTGTTGGGGCACAACCGCTTGATTCAATTGCTGCATTGATGCGCAACGCCGACGCCTTTGTGCTTTTTAGCAATTATGAAAACTTACCTTGCGTTATTGGTGAGTCGTTGGCGTCAGGAGTGCCCGTGATTTCAACCGACGTTGGCGGAATTCGCGAGCATTTGAATGCCGAAAACGGCATACTTATTCAAGCAGGAAATGAAGCGGAACTTGAAAGCGCGATGTTCAGTGTACTACGTCAACACCGCACGTTTGAGCCGCTAGCTTTGCGCACCTATGCTGATACGCACTTCAGCGAAATGGCCATAGCACGGGCCTATGATCGGGTTTATCGTCAAGCAATCGAAAGCTACCGCCGTGATTAAGAACATTGCCAGCAGTTTCATTTCACGCATCGGCGTACTCTTGCTCACTTTTGTGGTGGTGGTATTGAACAGCCGCATTTTGGGTGATACCGGCCAAGGCACTGCAGCCTTGATTCAACTCGGAATTCTTCTGATTGTTTCGGTAACGAATTTCATTGGCGGTGGTGCGGTGGTGTACCTCACCCCACGCATTGCCCCCCGCGCCCTACTTCTCCCTGCCTATATTTGGTCTGCTGCTGTTGCGCTCCTCTTTTGGCCCTTGCTGCACTTCACAGCGCTTGTCCCTGTAGGCTTTGCCATCGACGTGTGTGTTTTAGGTTTGCTGCAAGCACTCTTCACCTTTCACCTGCAAATTGCCATGGGCAAAGAACGCATTCGAGCGTTTAATGCGGTTGTTCTGATTCAAGCCTTGGTGCTTGCGCTGGTTGCCGCAACCTTGCTGCTCATCTTCGATAAAAAAGACATCCAATCGTATGTTTATGCGCTGTATGCTTCGTTTGCAACGACCTACCTCCTCAGCCTTTTCATTAGTCGCAACTTCTTAAAGAAAACCCTTGAAAAAGTTAAATTCGGAAATGCCTGGCGCGAGCTATGGCACTACGGCCGTTACGCCCAAGGTGGAAACATTCTTCAACTGCTGAACAACCGTGCCAACCTTTACTTGCTCGAACGCTTGCTGCTGAACGGACGTGGCGCAGCGGGTATTTTCTCAATTGCGCTTTATGCTGGTGAAGCCGTGTGGAGTGTTGGCAAAAGCCTCGCGTTGGTGCAATATGCGCGCATTGCCAACTCGAATGACCAAACCTACAACAACAAAATCACCGTTCGTTTTTTATACCTGAGCACTGCAGCCACCATCGTTCCGGTAGCAGCCATGGTGCTCTTGCCCGAATCTATATACCTCTGGGTTTTTGGCGACCGCATGGCCGGGCTGCATCAAGTGCTAGTGTACATTGCACCCGGCATTGTAGCCAACAGCGCATCGATGATATTCTCGCACCACTTTTCAGGAATCGGCAAGCATCATCGAAACACGTTGAGTTCAGGAATGGCTTTAGCCGCTATGGTCAGCTGTGCCCTGGTGCTCATTCCAATGCACGGGGTTGCCGGAGCCGCAATGGCTGCCTCAATGGGTTATGGGGTTCAGCTCGCTGCGCTCGGATGGATGTTCTTTCGCCACGAAGGCGTGACGCGCAGCGACATGGTATTTAAAAAGAGCTGGCTGAACGACCTTAGAAAAAAATAGCTGTTGTTTGGATGGCCTCAGCGCAGGTTGAACAGATCATCGGTTCCTAAGTAGCGCGTGACGTTAAAGCCTTCACCATACAAAGCTCCAATCGGACGGCCTAACTGTTGCGCACGAGCCCGCAAAAAGTCAAAGAATTCAGGCCCTGAAATTGGGGTTTGTGGTTCTTGCGACTGCGGGTCAAAGAACTGGCTTGAAAAAGCTGAAATGGCCTTCATTTTGGTTTCGAAATCAGCACTCACATCAACCACAACATCGGGTTCTAAGAGAAAATCTTGGATGTAATGAAATACTGCTTGTGGTCGCCAAGCCGCTTGTTCAACGCCATGATCATAGGTTTGCACCTTTGGCAAACCCGCCAAGAAGCTCGCTTCTGAAACCAACTGTGCTGCACGTCCGTGATCGGGATGACGGTCGGTCAGCGAATTGGCAAGCACAAGTTCGGGTTGGTACCTGCGAATCATGGTCACCACAGCGCGCTTAGACAACTCATCTATGGCGAAAAATCCATCGGCTAACTTCAGGTTCTCGCGAACCGCTATGCCCAAAATTTGAGCAGCTGCGGACGCCTCATGATCACGCAAGTCTGCTGATCCACGCGAGCCAAGCTCACCGCGCGTAAGATCGACAATCCCGACTTTTCTGCCCCGCCGCACCATGCCGGCCACGGTTGCCCCGGCCGAAATTTCTACATCGTCAGGGTGGGCAGCAAAGGCCAACACATCAAGTTTCAAACTCATGGTTTAGCCCAGTTAACAATCACCTCATCGAGGGGAGATACCTGTGGACCCACATCGCCAATCAAGGTTCCATCTGCCGCGATCATGAACTTATGGAAGTTCCATTTCACTTCATAATCATTTAAACCATTGAGCTCCTTCGATGTAAGCCAAGCATAAACAGGGTTTACCCCCTCCCCTTTCACTTTGACTTTCGACATCATCGGAAAAGTCACGCCGTAGTTCTTTTGACAAAATGATGCAATTTCTTGCTCAGATCCAGGCTCCTGCCCCGCAAAGTCATTTGATGGAAAACCGATGATTTCAAATTGATCTCCACCGTATAGTTCATAAAGTTCTTGCAGTTGCGCATACTGCGGTGTTAGTCCGCATTCAGATGCGGTATTCACAACGAGTACTTTCTTGCCTTTCAGCGAAGAGAGATCGAGGTTCTCACCATTTATCGTTTCAACAGTAAAATTGTGAAGCGTTTTCATACCATTAGATTGGGTTTGGGATAAAACATCGTCAGCTTTCCGTTCGGCAGATTGCATGTATCCGCTCGATAATAAAATGGCCAAAACGCCGACGGGAAAAGCAATTACTAAGGTTTTCTTAAAAATTGTCATAATGCAAAATTAGCTTTATATGCGGCAAAAACACTTAATCTGTAACAAGAAAGGCTAGCATACCGTTCACTCTGTTTAGAACTTTTGTGAAACTGGTGTGCGCGAAAAGCGGGATACTTCCTTATTTTCGCGCTTCTTCGATTAAACCTATGCAGGAAATACGTCAAATCACAACCAGCATACTATGCCTATTTGGCAGTGTAATGCTCTTTGCGCAGCACACCGGAGGTACCTTCGAAGAAAGTATGCTTGAGCGCTCAACCGTCGAAAGCGAGTTGTCAAATGAAGTTGTTTGGGACATTGCAGACAGCCTCCGCATTATACCCGCCTACGACACCTATTGCAGTTGGGACACCCGCAACATTCATGCCTACGACTTCAGCTATAAGGAACTGACTGATACAATACACGTTGACCTCGTTTACGCCGATTGTGATTACGCACACCCATTTCAAGGTTATGTGACATCAGATTTTGGCGAGCGGGGCTCGCGCTACCACTATGGCATTGACATCAAACTCCTAAAGGGCGACCCCATTCGTTCTGCCTTTGAAGGTTTGGTGCGCATTTCGCAATACTCGAAAACCTACGGCAACGTCGTGGTTGTGCGTCATCCAAACGGGCTCGAGACACTTTACGCCCACCTCAGCGCACGCAAAGTGAAGCCCGGCGATTACGTTCAGGCCGGAGATTTGGTTGGCTTAGGTGGAAACACCGGCAGAAGCTCTGGGAGCCACCTGCACTTTGAATGCCGCTTCAAAGGTGAACCGATCAACCCGAACGACATCATCGATTGGGAGAAAGGTGAATTATTGGTTGACTCACTTGCCATCACGCAAGACCTTTTCAGCTACCTGGAAGAAATTCGCGCGGTCAAATATTACACCATTCGTTCGGGAGACACGCTCGGTGGAATCGCACGCAAGAACGGCACCAGCTTAAGCACACTGTGCCGTTTGAATAACATACGTCCGAACTCTACAATCTACGCTGGAAAAAAGCTTCGCGTTCAGTAGTCTTTGTAAATTTGATTTGGTATCATTTGAACTCCAAGTCCAGAGAACTGTTCCTCTCCTTGTTCAATAGATATCATTTTACATGAATTCGCATATCGTTGTTATAGGTTCTGGATTTGCTGGCTTAGCTGCGGCGACCACGCTCGCTGATCTTGGGCACCGCGTCACAATACTTGAAAAAAACAATCAAGCAGGTGGGAGAGCACGGGTATTTGAAACCGATGGTTTTGTATTCGATATGGGCCCCAGTTGGTATTGGATGCCCGACGTGTTTGAATCCTACTTTGCCCGTTTTGGGAAGAATGTAAGCGATTATTACCAGCTCAAGAGGCTCGACCCAAGTTACAGGGTTTATTTTCACGATGGCCCCATTGACATTCCCGCGAATTATGAGCAGATGCTCGCCCTTTTCGAATCGATTGAACCTGGAAGCGCAGCACATCTCGAAACATTTATGAAAGAGGCAGAGAAGAAATACGACATCGGCATGAGCCGTTTCGTTTACAAACCTTCTTACTCAGTTTTCGAATTTGCTGAATGGCAAACGGTTAAAGACGCCACAAAACTTCATTTGTTTACCAGTTTCAGCGCTTACGCGAAAAAGTACTTCAAAAACCCAAAGCTGATTCAGCTGCTTGAGTTCCCTGTATTGTTCTTGGGGGCCAAACCCGAAAATACCCCCGCGCTCTATTCCCTCATGAACTACGCCGATGTGAAACTCGGTACTTGGTACCCCATGGGTGGCATGCACGAAATTGTCAAAGCCATGGTTTCTCTTGCCAAAGAGAAAGGCGTGGAAATCAAACTTGAAACGCCAGCAACGGGGGTCGTACTTGAAAACAAACGCGTTACTGCCGTTAAAACCCCTCAGGGAAATATTGCCTGCGATGCCGTAATCGGAGCAGCCGACTATCGGCACCTCGATCAAGAAATACTCCCGAAAGAAGTCAGAAATTACTCTGAAAGCTATTGGGAAAAGCGCACCATGTCTCCTTCATCTCTACTCTTCTACGTTGGTATTGAAGGCAAAGTTGAAGGCTTGGAACACCATAACCTGTTCTTTGACGCTGATTTCAAACTCCACGCTGAAGAAATTTATGATACGGCTGCATGGCCCGCTGATCCGCTATTTTACGTTTGCTGCCCGGGTAAAACTGATCATTCGGTAACGCCTGCCGACAAAGAAAATATGTTCATTCTCATCCCGGTTGCCCCCGGATTAACAGAGAATGAAAACACACGCGAACATTACTTCAATGTGTGCATGGAACGCCTACAACAACACCTCGGTGTCGACCTTAGGCCTCGGGTGGTATACAACCGTTCTTACGCCCACGCAGAGTTTATACAAGACTATAACGCATTCAAAGGCAACGCCTATGGCCTTGCCAATACCCTCGCCCAAACGGCCTTCCTTAAACCCAAACTCAAAAGCAAAAAAGTACAGAATCTCTTCTTCGCCGGGCAGCTCACAACGCCCGGGCCAGGAGTTCCGCCAAGCCTCATTAGTGGGCAAGTTGCCGCTGATGAAGTGAACAAGATGCTACTTGAAACTGTTGATGTAACCGTTTGAATAACCCTGACCCGATGAAAGCTACCTTCGATTCTGTCTCTCTTGCTTGCAGTGTTCGAACGACCAAGTCATACAGCACGTCGTTTTCACTCGGCATTCGCTTCTTAAATAGCGAATTCCGTGATGCCATCTATTCCATCTATGGCTTCGTCCGCTTCGCTGATGAAATCGTTGACACCTTTCATGACTACGATAAAAGCGCACTATTCTACCGCTTCAAAGAAGACACCTATTTGGCGCTTGATCAAAAAATCAGCTTAAATCCGATCCTTAATGCTTTCCAAGCCGCTGTGCATAAGTACAACATCGATCGTGAACACATCGACACGTTCTTATACAGTATGGAAATGGATCTGCACGAAAACGAACATGACCGTGCGAGTTACGAAACGTACATTCTCGGCTCAGCTGAAGTCGTAGGTCTGATGTGCCTAAAGGTCTTCACCAAAGGCGACCAAAAGCACTACGACGAACTCTACCCCTATGCCCGGGCACTCGGCGCAGCTTTCCAAAAAATTAATTTTTTGCGCGACCTGCATGCCGATTTCCAGCAACTTGGGCGCGCTTATTTTCCCGGACTCGACGTCAAGAACTTCGATGAAGAAACCAAGAAAAAAATTGAAGTCGAGATTGAACACGATTTCGCTGAAGCACATAAAGGCATTGCACGTTTGCCAAAAGAAGCGCGCCTTGGGGTGTATGTAGCCTACGTTTATTACTACCGTTTATTCAAGAAAATTCAGTCACTTCCAAGCAATCGCGTGCTTGAAGAGCGCATTCGCATCAACAACAAGCGCAAAGTCGCCCTCTTCATTGGATCTTACGTACGCCATAGCTTCAATATGATTTAGTCATGGGCCTGCTCCTGCCGGTTCTTCTTGCATGCTTCAGCTTCACTTCAAATGCAAGTGAACTCGACACTTGCCGTGAACTCTACTTTTCAGAGAACACCAAAGACAATGCCCAAACTTTCTACGACTATTGTTTAGCCCTTCGGGCGGATGATCCCCTAACACGAGCCTACAAGGGTGCCGCACTTGCCCGCGTTGCAGGTTACGGCTATAATCCTTATGCGAAGTACACCCGTTTTTCAGAGGGAAAAGAAAAGATAGAATCTGCGATTCGTCAAGCACCTAAACTTGCCGAGATTCGATTTATCAGGCTCTCGATTCAAATCAATGCCCCCGATTTTCTCAATTACAATGACAACATCGATGAAGATACGCAGATCCTTGTGCAGGCATTATTGAACCGCTCTTTCGCTTCCAACAAAAAACTCGAAAAAAATATCACTGCATTTGTGCTGAACCACGCCAATTGCACTTCGCAGCAGCGCGCAGCTTTACGCGCCCTGTCATAAATGTACACTATGAACCAAGAATTTGTCATCCTCGTTGATGAGCAAGATAACGAACGCGGAACCATGGAAAAACTTGAGGCTCACCAAAAAGGTGTGCTTCATCGCGCGTTTTCCGTTTTCATCTTCAACGATGAAAACGAACTTTTGCTCCACCGAAGAGCCCCGGGTAAATATCACAGTGCGAACTTGTGGAGCAACACCTGTTGCAGTCATCCCCGCCCCGGAGAATCTACTCCTGATGCTGCAAAACGCCGCCTGCACGAAGAAATGGGGCTCAATTGCCTTCCGAAACCTGCTTTCTCGTTCATCTACAAAACCGTTTTTGATAACGGATTAACTGAACATGAGCTCGATCATGTACTCATCGGTTTATCAAATGAAGAACCGCAGCTCGATCCTACCGAAGCAAGTGATTGGTGCTACATCAATGCCGAAGAACTGCTCGATTGGGTCAATGATGAGCCCGAAGTCTTCACTTCATGGTTCAAAATTTGCCTCCCACGTGTGCTTCAAGAAATGAATCTTGCGTGAGTAAAACAGTGATCATAGGTGCAGGTATCGGAGGCTTGGCTACGGCCTTGCGGCTGCGCATGCATGGTCGGCAAGTACATGTCATTGAGCAAGGCGATCAACCGGGTGGCAAACTCAACGAATTCACCGAAGCTGGTTTTCGGTTTGATGCCGGCCCTTCGCTCTTTACACTGCCTGCCTTGGTTGAAGAGCTCGTAAAACTAGCCAACGAATCCCCCGATCGATTTCCATACATCAAACTCGATCGCTCTTGCCATTACTTTTGGAATGATGGCACACAACTCATAGCCTGGGCCGACCGAAAGCAATTTGCAGCCGAAATCGAATCAAAGCTCGGTGTGAGTGCACAACCTGCACTGAAACACCTCGACAAAAGTGCCTTCCTTTATGAAAAAACAGCGAAACTGTTCATGGAGCGCTCTTTACACAAAGCCAAAAGCTACTTGTCGCGTGATGTACTCGGGGCACTCTTTAACGTGCATCGGTTGAATTTGCTTACCACCATGGACAAAGCCAACCAAATGGCATTGAACCATCCCAAACTCGTTCAATTGTTCAATCGCTACGCAACCTACAACGGCTCTGATCCTTACCGTGCACCAGGGGTGCTGCACATCATACCACACCTCGAACACAACATTGGCACTTTCTTCCCCAAAAAAGGGATGTATCAAATTACGCAGGTGATCGCACAAATCGCGCAAGAAAAAGGCGTTGAATTTCACTTCAATACAAAAGCCACAGGTATTAGAATCGATGGCAAGCAATGCACGGGGGTGGAAACCGCTGGCGGATTCTTCCCAGCTGATCAAGTCGTTTCAAATGCCGACGTGTTCTCAACATATCGCTTTCTACTGCCCAATCAAAAAGCTCCTGAGCGCATCTTGAAACGCGAACGCTCTTCATCTGCGCTCATATTCTATTGGGGCATAAAACGCGAATTTGCTGAACTTGATTTGCATAACATCTTATTCAGCGATGATTATACCGGCGAGTTCAAAATGCTTTTTGAAGGAGAACAACTGCACCCCGACCCAACT
Source organism: Chryseobacterium gleum (assembly GCA_945874695.1). Taxonomy (GTDB): domain Bacteria; phylum Bacteroidota; class Bacteroidia; order Flavobacteriales_D; family Sanyastnellaceae; genus CAMCHP01. The sequence continues at coordinate 1,064 of CAMCHP010000073.1, read as the reverse complement.
GTATACATCAATATAACATCAAAATACAACAAAGCCGATGCGCCTGTTGGTGCTGAGAACTGGTTCGTCATGATTAACGTCCCAGCAAACCGAGGCCAAAAGTGGAGCGCATGGATTCCAGAGGCGCGCGCAATCATCATTAAGAAAATCAATTCAATTCTGAAAACTGATCTCGAGCAACACATTGTTTTTGAACATGTGCTTGATCCAGAAGGAATTGAATCCAAAACCTCCAGCTATATGGGCTCACTCTACGGAACGAGCTCAAATGACACTATGGCCGCTTTCTTGCGCCATCCCAACTTCGCTCAATCCATTAAAGGATTGTACTTTTGTGGCGGTAGCGTGCACCCAGGTGGAGGCATCCCACTGTGTTTATTATCCGCTAAAATCGTAAGTGAACTTATCGAAGGCGATTCATGATCCAGCTATCTAAAACGCAAGTTTCCGTCGGGGTTATTCTGATCATGCATACGGTCGGATTGGTAGGAATGATTGTTGCGAGAGACTGGTTCATTCCCTTAACCCCCATTAACCTTATCGTTTCAGGCTACTTCGTTTTACGCCATGCCCAGTCACCGAAGTTGTTCATTTATACCCTGGTGGCACTGCTTGCATTTACGATTGAAGCCATCGGAGTAGCTACCGGTTGGCCTTTTGGCGACTACTATTATGGACGAGCCCTTGGCCCACACATTTTTCGAGTGCCACTCCTTATTGGTCTCCTTTGGCTGCTGCTTTTGCAAGGGGCACAATATTGGACGCAACGCTGGATTAAATCAAGGGTGCTGCAATTGATAATACCCGCTGCCCTCATGACAGGGATCGATGTGCTCATTGAGCCCATAGCCATCGATTTTGAATATTGGCGTTGGGTCAGTGAAGAAATTCCCTGGAACAACTATGCTGGCTGGTTCGGCACTGCGTTGATTTTAACCGCTCTCACGCATATCTTCGATAAAGATTTCGCAAACAACCGCGTGGCTGGCTTGTTCTTCATTGTACAAGTTGTCTTCTTTCTTGCTTTAAACCTCTTGTTGGTATGATTGCTGTACTCATTGTCC
>CAMCHP010000072.1 GCA_945874695.1 Chryseobacterium gleum | reverse complement strand
TCGTGGTGATCAACGAGAAACGCGTAGACAAAGAAGCTCAAACTCTAGGGTTTTCAGCCTCCTCGTCTATCGTCTCCCAGACTAAGCAATCCTCGTCCAAATTGCTCCTTAACGCTTACCCCTGTTGCAATTGAATGTTTGCAATCAGTTTTACCTCCTCGCTCACGAGCACTCCGCCGGTTTCAATTACCGCATTCCATGTTAAGCCAAAATCATTGCGGTTGAGTTTTCCAGTGACTTCGAAACCCGCTTTCAAGTTGCCCCATGGGTCTTTAGCCGCACCGTTGAAGTCGACAGCCAATTCGAGCGCTTTGGTAACGCCTTTAATGGTTAAGTCGCCAACCAAACGGTAACTTGTACCGCTGTGAAGTACGCCAACAAAAGTGAGTTTAGGGTGTGTGTCAGCACCAAAGAAATCGTTCGATTTCAAATGGTTGTCGCGGTCAATGTTGTTCGTGTTGATCGAGGCTACGTCTGCTTCTAAAGTAACGCGTGCTTGATCAAAATTATCGTTTTCACTTTCAACGCGTGCGGTGAAGTTTTCGAATGAACCGGTAACGGTAGAAATTACCATGTGACGGACTTTAAATTGCAGTTCGCTGTGCGCTTGATCTACAATCCATGTTTTCTGCTGTGCCATAAGTTTTTTGTTTATTGCAAAGTTACCTGCACCGTGCAGGAAGGCACTTGAACCAGATTAATTTTCGAACTTAGGGGTTCAATTTGTGCATTGTGATATCTGCTGAAGAGTTAATTGTTGCGTGGTCGAGGTACGTCGATTTGAATTTGGAAGAGGCGAACGCGCTCATCGCATTGTGGGATGAGCAACACTTCCCCAAAAAGTCATTTCTCATTGAGCAAGGTGGTAAAGCCGACGCCTTTTTTTGGGTGCGTTCAGGTTGCTTGATTGCCTACCATACCGATGACAAAGCACAAGAGCAGGTGATTCAGTTTGCAGTGGCCAATTGGTGGAGTACTGATTTGGCTGCATTCACGCTTAATAAAGATGCTGAATATGCTGTACAGGCATTGGCAGACTCTACCGTTTATGCCTTATGTCGCGACGATTTCCATGCGCTTTTACTCAAATACCCCATTTTTGAACGCTATTTCCGCCAAATCTTTAACAATGCCCTCATTGCGCACCAGCGCCGCATATACAATGCGCTGGCTGCCACTGCTGAAGAGCGCTACAATCGTTTCATAAAGCAATATCCTGAAATCGAGCAGTGGGTTCCACAGAAGTACATTGCATCTTACTTAGGCATGACACCTGAGTTCTTAAGTAAGCTCCGCCGCCGTCGATGGGAGAAGAGTGAATAAGCTTTTAATCTCTGCAATGGCACCATTCACCAAGCTGACAGGGCTTTCCAGCGGTCTCTATGATTTCATGTTCGATGAATTGATCAGCGCGGTTTACCCGATCCAGAAATTCGACCAATGCAGATAGATCTTGTTCGATGGGGATCACAGCACTTTCATGCTGGCCCCTGCATCGGGTAACAAATCGCACAGTTTGATTGGCCGCACGAAGTAATTCATAAAGCGTATACGAGCCATGCAAGCGCATTGCCCCGGGCGATGCTTGATCGCAATAATGATGCAAAGCGCTGCCGTAAGGTACGAGGGCATCGCAGGTGCCGTGATATAGTAGGGTAGGAATTGCCCGTTGGCGTACGAATGTTGTATCTAAAACAGCGCCAGAAAAGGCCATTAATGCTCGGTAGGCAAAAGGCTTGGGAAGTATAGTGGTTGCTTCTGTGGGCGTTTGAACGTACGCCGCATGCAAAACGGCTTCGGCTCCAGCACTGCTTCCACTGGCAGTAAATCGTGCTGAATCAAGATTGAATTCTTCGGCTCGCGCAAGGAGCCAAGCAGCAGCGCGGTTTAAATCGGTGGCTGCTGCATCGATGGCCGCTATTTTCTTATCCAATGCTTGCTTGCAGCTGAATTTGAGCGGGTCGTTAGCAAGTGTTAACCGGTAACTGATATTCGCTACTGCATAGCCCGCATGAGCGAGCGAATCGCAATAATGTTCGATTTTCGGCTCTGTGCGACTGCCCGTATAAAAACCACCGCCGTGCATGAACAATACGACAGGCAAGCGCTGATCGGTGATGCCTTTCGGCAGAAAAAGATCGAGTTCAAGTTGATATACACTGTCGCTCCAATAGGTGAAGGTGTTTTTCTCGACCTGAACGGTCGGATGGTGCGCTGCCAAGGTAGGCTGTTGCGACCAAATACCAGCTTGACCAAAGTTGAATGCGATCAAATGGATCAGAAAGGATATTAAGATGGAGCGCATGGTGTGTTCATTTTGTTCTTGACGAAGTTTACTCCTTCGGTTTGAAGTACAGCATAATATGTACCGAGTTTTCAAGTAATAAACGTTAACTCGATTTTAAGATTACTATTAATTGTGTGCATTTTCTGAATTCGGCCTAAATCTTTGTAGATTTCGAGCACAATAATCTTGTTTAGAACTGGAAACTGTACAACATAATCAACAAGATAAGTTGATTCAAACTGCATTCAATGCGGTAGCAGACCCCATTGTGTTGATTGATTTGGCCTCGTTTAAGGTGGTCGCAGCCAATCAACCCTACATCGAGCGCCTCAAGGTGTGGAATCCTGTTTTTCCGCTCCGTGATGTACGCGGATATACGCTTGTGCAAATCGCCGACATGGCGGGTATGTCATCGTTTCAGATGGAACCCTACACAGCTTGGATTCGCGAAGTACTGATTACCAAGCGCCCCGTTGAGCGCATTGAAGAAGAGGTTTTGCGGGGTGAGGAGGTTATATTTAGCTCCACGTTGTCACCCGTTATAGAAAATGGACGATGTGTGTATTTATCGTACATCGCCCGTGATATTACCAATCGGGTGCAGGCTACACGCCATATAGAACGCCAAAATCTTGCCCTCGCGCGGGTCAATGAACGTCTTTTACATTTGAATAAAGAGCTGTCTGAGCTGGGGTATGTGGCTTCTCACGATTTGCGCTCCCCTGTGATTAATCTGATCGCATTGCAACGTTTGATGGCCAATGCTTCAGAACATGAACTCAATCGAGAAGATTTACTGGAGAAAATGGCCAACAGCCTGCACCGTATGAGCACCACAATTGAGGCGTTGAATGAGGTGCTGCGTTTTCATTCGATGGATGAAAGCGACGATGCGGTCATTCACGTGCCCAGCACTTTCAATCAAGTATGCGATTCAATCAGTGAACTGATCGTTGAAGCTCAACCAGAGATCACAACAGACTTTAAGAACCTTGAAATCGTCAGGTTTTCACGTTATCGCTTTGAGAGCTTAGTTCAGAATTTACTTACCAATGCGTTGAAGTATCGTGGTGCCGATCGTGTGTTGAAAATCCATGTGCAAACAATGCAGAATTCACAAAACCAAGCTGTGTTCGTTATTTCTGACAACGGCGTGGGAATTGACCTCGAACTGCACCGCAAACGATTGTTTGGCTTGTTTAAACGTTTTCACAACCATGTGGAGGGCCGCGGCATTGGCCTACACATGGTTTATAGTTTTGTTAAGAGTCGCGGTGGCGATGTCCAAGTAGAGAGCATAGTCAACGAAGGAACTACTTTCTATATATCTTTGGGCGAAGATTCACTGGGGCATGAGCAAGCGGGTATTGGTGGTGGAAGACGATGAAGTAACTGCGTTTTTAACGCAACGCGTTTTGTCTGAGTCAACGTTTTTTCACGATGTAGTTTTTGTAGTGAACGGGCAAGAAGCCCTATACATTCTGCGCACGCAAACCTTCGATGTCGTATTATTGGATGTTTCAATGCCGGTGCTTGATGGTTTCACTTTTCTTGAAGTCTATGCAGAAGAGTGCACCCGCCATGGGCATCGTGAAGTTCCAATTGTAATGCTCAGCAGTTCAGACGACCCACATGAAATCAGGAGAGCTTATAGTTTCACTAACGTTATTGCATTTGAGCTCAAACCATTTAGCAGGGCTGCCTTAGCGCGCGTAAGTCGCTTGATCGGTTTCGTAGACTAATTTCGATATCCTGCGGCATCTAGCGCAGCGCGCGCTGCATCAGGTTGCCTTGTACCGAGCAGAATACGCTTTTCGTTGTGCAGCTCGAGTTGTATACCTTGGTTGCCTGAAATGTTGTAAGCAACATTTTTACCCATTCCGCGCAAGCCCCACCCCCCGTACTCTAAGATGGGCTTGTACGTGCGTACGTCAACGCTTTTCAATTGGTCACGCTTAATCTGCCGAACCTTCAAATGAAAGGGAGAAAGCCGAAAAGCGATGTGATCTTCAAAAATTTTAGTCTCAAGGCGCACTGAAAGAACGAAAACGGTGAGAGCTACCATAAAAACGGCTAAAATAATCAACCCAACATCACTCATCGGGTTGTTACCAACAGGATGCTTTTCGATGATTTGTACGTAGACCCCGACTGCTGATAAGCCGTTCAAGAACAGCAAAATAACCCAAATGAACCATTGATTCACTCGTTGCTTTTCTTCGAAGTAGCATGCGGTTGGCTCCATAGTTTTTAAGTAGGCTATTTCAAGGCTTCAACGAGCTCGCTTACCGGGGGGCGCTGGCGGTAGTCGTAATTGAAATATCGGTAGGTGATTTTACCACTTTGTGAAACCACATATACAGCGGTGACGGGTAATTCATTTTGATCGTTTCCGTTGCGCGTTTCCAAATTTACTCCACGGAAAACGCGAATGCGACGATTGAAAGCCGAAGTGAGTTTGTACGCCAAGTTGTAATCACGTGCGACTTGTCCGTACTGATCGCTTACGATTCTTAAATCAGGACTTGCCGCTTTGTTCCAACGCGCGAGGAAGTCGCGTTTTTCTGGACTGACAACCACGACTTGTGTTGACGTGTTAGAGATGACCGCCAAGCTATCTTGCAAACGTTCGACATATTTTCGGCAGTGGCGCGACCATTGCCCGCGAACGAAGACCACAACCATCTTGCTTTGCTTCAACTTCATACCGAAATCAACATCATTGCCATCGGAATCGCTGAGGTTAAACAAGGGGGCATAACTATTCACTGCTAATCCTTCAGGAACAGTTTGAGTGGTGTCGATGCCAAAACTGCTCAACTTCTGGCCAAAGGCTGAGATCGAGCAAAGTGCAATCAACGAAGCAAAAAGGACAGACGAAATGCGATACATGCGTGCAGTTTTATCAAAGATAGGCAAGAAGATGAGCCTAGTTTATTAACAAATCGAAAAACACCGTTAACGCAAAACAAGCTTTTTTCGGTCAACGATAGCTGTGCGATCGGCGTTCCATAAAACAGCGATGAAAAGAGAAGAAGGTAGCAAAGGCAAGCACGTATTTTCTCCATTCTGGAGCGTTCGGGTGGCGACCATCCGACCGTTTAGGTCGAAAACCTCCAGATGATAAAGGCCAGATGGCAGTTCAGGATTCAAGTAAATGTCGCGGCCAGCATTGAAAAACCCATCAACCGCCTTTGCTGAGCTGATTTCTGGTGTACTGAGGTCATAATCGAGCTCAAGATCCATTACCACTGGCAAGTGGTCGCTGAAATAATACATAGCGCGCAATACATTGAATGGAACCGGATTGTTGATGCAATCAGTGATGTCCATATTGTAACAACTCCCAGTGTTTCCCAGTGCTTTATAGCTCCCTGTTGTGTAGCGAAAAGGTGATAAAGCCGAACGGAAATTGCTGCTCATGAGGATAAAATCGAAACGGTCGTCAACACCTGAAGGTGAACCGTCTTCAAAAATGATCTCTATGCGTGTGCTCTGGGTGTGGACCTCACGAAACGGATAGCTCGAGGATGACCAATTACCAGGTGCGTTGATCGGATCTTCAAGCACCACATTGTTTTGGTTGCTCAAAAGCGTTTGGTAGGCCGGTTCAGTGCTCGAATACAAGTTAAAGTCTCCGCCAAATAATACGTAGCTGTTTGAAGGAATATCATTTAAGGCGTCAACAAATATTTCGGCCATTTCTAAACGATCTTGCTCGTCCTGAGCTCCACTGCTAGCCTTAAAATGTGCAACGTAAACATAGAAATACGTCGTGTCTAATCCGTTAACGAGGTCATCATCGTTTAAAAACATCTTATAAATGTTGATGTCGCGTAACTCGGTTGTGACTAGGCTCTCGTCGGCTAAACCAAGATACTTGGTGTTATAAATGATGGCTTGCTGAAGTGAAGTGCCCCCGAATTGATTCGATTGATTGGCGACAAAAGTAGAAGCTGCATAAGGGTCAGGTAAATCGTCAAATGCATCAAGCAAGAGCTCCAAGCCCGCCGCCGTTCGCAACTCTTGGAACATCACGAGATCAGGACGTACGTAATCGATGATCTTTTTCAGGGTGTCTTGGCGGGTTGGCATCACACCAAAGGGGAAGTTCAGTGTATTGTAGGTCATCACGCGCAGCGATGTTTGTGCAAATGTATCGCCAGCCATGGTGAGAGCCAATGCCGAGAGTAAGAAGAGAAGATTCAATTTCATGTGCCGAAGATAGTGATCGCAGCGCGAATGCTAAATTTTTGGCGCATGCGAAATATTAAACGTTGTTAAAGTATTGCATTGTTCGAAACTTCTTCTTGCAGCGGTTTTATATGGACGTGATATTCGACATCTTCGCACCGAACTTAAAAATCAATAGTTATGAAAAACATGTTCGTAATGATCGCAGGTGTTGCTGTTATGGCACTGAGCTCTTGCTCAATCACCTTGCCAGTTGCAGCGACTTCAAATGAAGTAGGCAGCAAAGTTGGTAAATCAAGTGGAAAATGCTTCCTTGGCATTCTTTGTTTTGATGTTGATGCGTCAATTCAAACGGCTGCACGCAATGGTGGGATTTCAAAAATTTCAACTGTGGATTACACACAGAAGAACGTTTTGAATATCATCATCACGCATGAAACAACCGTTACTGGTAACTAATTCGATTAAATGATCGAAAAGAAGCCGCCTTGTGCGGCTTTTTTTATCTGCTAACTTCGCAACTTAATGTCCATAACGTCATGATTCGTTCGCTTTGTATCCTCTTCTTGATCACGCTGGTAGCGGCTTGTAATACATCCAATACCGTCCACTTTGGTATGTATTCCAAATATGACCTACGACCAGGTGAAATCAATCACTATCCAATTCCCCAATCGAAGATTGATGAGTACGAGGCCTGTTGTTACCTCGAACAACAAGCCATCTTTTTGAACCGCGCTTTGACACATTCCAATGCGGGTTTTCGTGTGTTCATTGGTGCAGGAGAATCTACTTCGCGGGGAGATTTCAATCGCGCTTTGGCTGAAGACAGCACAGTTACGGTACTCGATCAAAAACGCTTTGTGATGAAACAAGTTTCGTATGAAGCACATTTCACGCGGCGTTCTGAACAATTTCTCTGCCGTGTCAACTTCGATGAGTCAAAAAGCGGACTTTTTTTAGTGATCGACCATGTTTTCTCTGATTCGAGCCGCTGCGCAGCCTATTATGCCGATATTGAAACTGAACTTGAGCGCTACATTCGCTGATCAGCCGATGTGTATCTGACAGCACGAATTCAAGTCATTCCAAGTTACTCTATCCTGTGCATAGGAAGCCATGTTGTTTAATTCGATCGATTTTGCAGTTTTTCTACCCCTGGTATTCGCACTGTATTGGCTTATTCCGCGAAGCCGACTCAGGGTGCAGAACATGCTGTTGCTCTGTGCCAGTTATGTTTTCTACGCGTGGTGGGATTGGAGGTTTCTAGCACTCATTGCCTTCAGCACAGCCGTTGATTTTTCAATTGGTTTGGGGTTGGGACGCTCAACCCGAAGCCGAGATCGAAAATTGCTTGTGGCATTGAGTTTGGCCGTGAACCTCGGGTTATTGGGCTTTTTCAAATACGCCAATTTCTTCATTGACAGCTTTATTCATGCCTTCTCCTTCTTTGGTGCTTCGTTCAGCGCACAAGCCTTCGATATTATTTTACCTGTAGGTATTAGCTTCTACACCTTTCAAACGATCAGCTATTCAATCGACGTCTATCGCCGCAAACTCGAACCGACAAATGATCTCGTAGCCTTTGCCTCGTTCGTTAGTTTCTTTCCCCAATTGGTGGCCGGGCCCATTGAGCGCGCCACAAACCTCTTGCCTCAATTTAACAAGGCTCGTGCTTTCAACTATGCCTATGCCGTTGACGGGATGCGCCAAATCCTTTGGGGATTGTTCAAAAAGGTAGTCATTGCCGACAACTGTGCAGTATTTGCGAACCAGATCTTTGACAACGCGGCCCAACTGAATGGCAGCACCTTGGCCTTGGGCGCTCTATTCTTCAGTTTTCAAATTTATGGCGACTTCTCAGGGTACTCCGATATCGCTATAGGAACTTCGCGCCTGTTCGGATTCAACCTGCAACAGAATTTTGCCTTTCCCTATTTCGCAAGAGACATAGCCGAATTCTGGAGGCGGTGGCACATTTCACTTTCTACATGGTTTCGTGATTACGTTTACATCCCGCTGGGAGGCAGCAAAGGCTCCAAGGTACAGCGCATCAGAAACACGGCAGTCATTTTTTTAGTCAGCGGGTTTTGGCACGGTGCCAACTGGACTTTTGTTATTTGGGGTGCATTGCATGCGGTTTATTTTATTCCCTTGTTACTCATGCAAAGAAACCGCGTGCACTTGGATACCGTCGCGGCAGCACGTGAGTTGCCAAGTTGGAGGGAGCTCGCAGCAATGACGCTCACCTTTAGCCTCACTGTTTTTGCATGGATTTTCTTTCGCGCTGAAAACCTCGATCATGCCTTCACCTACATCACAAATATGTGTACCTCGTCAATCTTTGCAATGCCCGCATTTGTTGGAATGACGCAGGCTGCCGTTGTTGCTATGCTTGTAATTGGCTTTTTGCTCATGGAGTGGCAAGGTCGCAGTAAGCTATACGCCCTTGCTGATTTTGGAAGACGTTGGCCGCGCTTTTTTCGGTGGTCATTTTATGCCTTCATCATCGTTTTAATCGGCATGTTTATGCCCACAACCGAGTCGCCGTTCATTTACTTCCAATTTTAAAAAGATGCTGAAGTTTGTAGTCAGAACGGTACTTTTTATGGCTTTCGCAAGCACATTGTATGTGGTTGCTGTTTTTCTTTTTGGACAATACGCCCCCAATGAGCTCAAACCCAACATCAACTCACGTTTAGGGGCCTATGGACATTTATATTCGCGCTTGCAAGAGGTAAAAACGGCCAGCAACGTCGATGTGCTTTTTCTTGGGTCATCGCATGCTTACCGAGGTTTTGATACACGCATCTTCGAGCGCCAGGGGTTCACGGCTTTTAACCTCGGATCAAGTGCTCAAACCCCGATGCAAACCCAAGTGCTCATTGATCGTTACCTCGACCAGCTCAATCCAAAAACTGTGGTGTACGAAGTCTATCCAGTGACTTTTACACTCGACGGCATAGAGTCTGCGATTGACCTTGTTTCAAACGATCAAAATGACTTATCGTCGTTTCTAATGAGCTTACAAACGCGAAACATCAAGGCTTTGAATGCATTTCTATTTGCCAGTACAAGTCAACTTTTGGGCCTCCACAGCCAATACAATGAACCCCGCTTGAAAGGAAATGATACCTACATCCCAGGTGGTTTTGTTGAGCGTAAGCTGCTTGCATTTGAACGCTCAGCTGAGCCAATCGCCGTTGCGCCGTTGCGCATCGCGCAGCTGCAATGTTTTCAGCAAAATATTGAGGTACTCAAACGCCGAGGCATTCGGGTGGTGCTTGTGTATGCACCGATTCCTGAAGTGAGCTACAAAAACTTAGCGCACCAGGCATTGTTCGATCAATTGATGCATGCCCATGGCGAATACTACAACTTCAATGCACGCATGCAACTCGACGATTCGCTGCATTTTTACGACGCAGACCATCTGAATCAGCGTGGTGTTGAGCGATTTAATGCTGCGCTAATCGAGGTTTTATGGCAATAAAATTCAACGTACTTTCGCAAGCCCTAATGCGCACCCTGCTATGAAAGCATTCCCATATTTTCTCTTGTTTTTTTTTCTGCTCCCTGCGGTCGGATGCGCGCCTCGAGCGGCCTCATCGGGTGGGAGCGGACAAGTATCGCTCGTCAAAATTTTCAGTAAACCGGATGGCGGAACCTTGTATTTCGCAGGCCCGATGGCTTACCGATCAGAAGAAACATCGGATGAAATTTCAATCGATTTCTCTTTGAACAAGCCGAAAGACAGTGAAGAAGGGGAGGTGACGTGCAATTTTACACTGATATCTTCGGTAACCAGTTATTTTAAGCCAACTGAGTTGCAACTTGTGACAAGTGAAGCCATGCTCCTGGAAGTTACTGATTTCGAGTGGTTTTTTAGTGAAATTCGCCATAAGCGATACCGTTACCGCTATTCAGCTGTAGTCGCGGAGTCGGTTTGGGTGAAGTGGATCGAAAGTGACAAACACCGTTTGGTATTGAACGGCCAAACCTTTATCGGGGGCAAAAGGCATACCAAAGACGTAAAAGAAGTTCGTGAACGGGTAGTTTTCCCGTTGAAGTAATTGCAATCATGCCCGATTTCGTGGATGGTAACGCATGATTTCTTCGCGAAGGTAATTGCGATCGAGGTGCGTATAAATTTCAGTCGTGGTGATGCTTTCATGTCCGAGCATTTCTTGTACAGCGCGCAGGTCGGCACCTGCTTCTACGAGGTGAGAAGCAAATGAGTGCCGAAAAGTATGTGGACTGACTGTTTTGCGAATACCAGCTAAGATGGTGTACTTTTTTACAATGTTGAAAACAGACATGCGCGTGAGGTGCTTGCCGCGCTGATTAAGAAATACGAAATCTTGGTGGCCGGGTTGAATATCGAGGTGGTTACGCACCTCGTTGACGTACCAAGCAATCATTTTAAGTGCTGATTGGCCAATTGGAACCAAGCGCTCTTTATTGCCTTTACCGATCACGCGAATGAAACCGTCGTCAGCATAAATGCCCGAGAGGCGAAGCACTGTTAGTTCTGAAACGCGCAAACCGCAGCTGTAGAGCGTTTCAAGAATGGCGCGATCGCGTTGGCCCTCATTTCGACTCAGATTAACTGCTTCGAAAATACGTTCAATTTCCATGAAATTCAGGGTATCGGGCAACCGCGTACCTAAGCGCGGCGACTCAATGAGTTCGAGCGGATTTTCTTGAATCACCCCTTCGAGTTCAACAAAGTTGAAGAAACCACGCAATCCGGAAATTATTCGTGCTTGAGAGCGAGCGCCCATGCGTTGATCGTGAAGGTCGGCTAGAAAGTTTTCAATGTGTTCACGTCGCGTGTCTTTGATCGAGAAGGGGCTATCGGCTTCTTCGGCAAAGGCCGCAAGTTTTTTTACATCGCGTAAATATGCGGCAATGCTATTTTCAGCCAGCGACTTCTCGAGTTGCAGGTATGCTTTGTAACCTTTGATGGCGCTTTTCCAATCCATAGTTTGTGTAAAAAACCCCTCTTCGAATACACGAAGAGGGGCTTGCCTAATTTACCTAACAATTTCTGCAAGACTAACCAAAATCGCTGCGAGAAATTAAGATGAGGCTCTCGTTAGAGCCAACTCATTTATACCATTGTTGGCGGCTGATCATCAGTGCTTCTTGCACGGTGATACGCACACCATCATTGTATGCAGTAACAAACGGACCGTTGAAGTTGTAGCGCGCTTTGATGCGCTCGCGGTCATCGCGTGCACCGCGGTAAACTTCGAAACTACCGGTGGTGTATTTCACCCAACCTTCGTGATTTTCAATGCTGAACTTCTCACCGAAACCATGACGCGACTGAAAATACTTGGCGTCAACCACTTTGTGCGCAGCGGCAATTTGCACTTTGTAACGCACACCGGTTTCAGGGTCGGGAATGTTTGACCCGCCACTTTGTGCGGTGGTATTGGTCGATGCGTTGTTGTTTGAGTTTTGCGCTGCTGCTGCTGCGGCCGCAGCTTGTTGCCGTTTGATTTCTTCTTGCCGTTTTTTCTCAGCCTCAGTCACACGCTGGCGCTCGTTTTCTTGGGCTTGCGCAAGGGCGCGCGCTTCTTCATCGGCTTTGCGTTGCGCCTCGGCGATTTGGCGTTGCTTTTCGCGCTCAGCCTCTGCGGCTGCAGCAGCCGCTGCTGCCGTTGCGTCGTTATTTGATGTATTTGGTTGTTCTACCACATCATTTCCAGTGGTACGCACGATCGCACCGGCGTTGGTTATCCCCAATTCTTTGGGCGCATTGTTTTCAACATAGGAGAAACTTCCAGTAATAAGGGGATCACCCATCCCGCCGTTTAGGCGGTAAACAATCGAATAATCTTTGCTCTGCGGTGCATCAAACCAGACATATTTTAAAGCACCTTTATCAATGGTCACAATCGCGCCGGCTGACTCACTTTCGCTGGCCTCAAAGCCCGCCGGAATTGTTTCTCTGATTTTCACAAAGCCTTGATTGGTAGCATTGGTTACCTCAACTTTCACGAGGTAACTGCCTTTTGCAATCTCTGTAATGGTGCGGCGGCATTGCATTTGCCCGTCACCGGTGTTCGACGCAACGGCAGATGATGCGCCGTTGGATACATCAACCAGTTTGTTTTGCATATCATAATCAATGCGCTGGTTGTTCTTGATGTACGAGAAGGTTCCGCGAATCACTTTGGTGCCGATGGCTGTAGGCAGCGCTCGTAGTTTATAGGAAACCGTAAACACTTGTTCTTGGGGCAGCGACATCCAAATGAACTTCACTTTCTGATCACTAAACGTGAATGAAGCTCCGTAGGTGTCGGCTGCCTCAGCGATAAACCCCTCCGGTAAATCCAGTTGAAGTTTAGCAAAACCCTCAACATCACCTTTGTTGATTGAAATTTCGATGACACGTTCTTCACCCGGGCGCATCGATGCCGGGGTATTGTCTTCGATGATCACACCGTCATCAAGAACAGAGGTGACAAACATCGCACTGGCGAAGTTGATCAGGAGAAGAGCATATTTCAGCATTGCATTTGGTTTTGAAGCTGACGCACCAAAGGCGCCTCGATACAAAACTACTTCGACGACTGCTTGAACCACGGTCTCCCTCGTGCACTTTCAAACAGATTTTTGTGGATAAGCTAAATCAAGCGCGCATAGAGGTCGCGCATATCGCCCGCCAGTCGCTCACGCGAGAAGTTTTTGAAGGCGTAGGCCGGTGCATGGCTGGCAAGTGAATCATACAGGTCTTGGTCTTCCATTAATAAACGCAATGCGCCTGCGAAGTCGTCGGCGGAGCCGGGTTGGGTGAGCAAACCTGTTTGTCCTTGAATGAGAATATCAGCTACCCCGCCAACACGGGTTGATACTACCGGCACACCAGCAGCCTGCGCTTCGATGAGGCTCACGGGTGTGCCTTCGTTGTGCGATGTAAGCGCTACTGCATCGAAGCCGGGAAGAATTTGTGCCACATCGGTAATCCATGACAAGAAAACCACGTCGGTTTGGCGTGGATCAGATGCTGTTGACCGGCTCAATCCCAAGTTGTCGCACCAAGCTTCAATTTTGGAGCGCAACTCGCCATCGCCCACGATGAAGGCCCTGAACTTGCTTTGACTTTGTTGCTTGAGTCGCGCCAAGGCTTCAAGAAAGAGCAAGTGATTTTTTACTGCTG
>CAMCHP010000071.1 GCA_945874695.1 Chryseobacterium gleum | reverse complement strand
AGAAGTTGCAACTGAATGATGCATCACTCGTTTTCGAGCCAGAGAGCTCAGCAGCACTGGGCTTCGGTTTCCGATGCGGATTTTTGGGCATGCTCCACATGGAGATTATTCAAGAACGTCTCGAGCGTGAATTCGATATGACGGTAATTACGACCGTACCAAACGTGTCGTACCGCGCGATGATGAAGAAGGGTGATGAAATCGTGATCAACAACCCGAGCGACATGCCCGACCCGTCGAAACTCGACTATGTGATGGAGCCCTTCATTAAGGCGCAAGTCATCACCAAGTCAGAGTACGTGGGTGCAATCATGAGCCTGTGCATCCAAAAGCGAGGCATTTTAAAGAACCAGGTTTACCTGACCAGCGACCGCGTAGAGCTGTCGTTTGACATGCCTTTGGGCGAGATCGTTTTTGACTTCTACGATAAATTGAAGTCGGTTTCACGCGGGTATGCGAGCTTCGACTATCAACCGTCTGAATACCGCGAATCGCAGCTGGTAAAGCTCGACATCATGCTCAATGGCGACCAGGTTGACGCGTTATCGGCCCTGATTCACCGCGACAATGCCTACGATTTGGGCAAGAAAATTTGCATCAAGTTGAAAGAGCTCATCCCAAGGCAGCAGTTCATGATCGCTTTGCAAGCCGCAATTGGCGCGAAAATTATTGCACGTGAAACCATTTCGGCCTTGCGAAAAGATGTTACGGCGAAGTGTTACGGCGGCGATATTACCCGAAAGCGCAAACTCCTTGAGAAGCAGAAAAAGGGTAAGAAGCGCATGCGCCAAGTGGGCAACGTGGAGGTTCCACAAGAGGCTTTCTTAGCGGTTTTAAAACTCGATTAAGCTTTCGCAGCGTCGTTCTTATTGGCGAGCTGCCCGCAAGCTGCATCGATGTCTTTGCCCCGTGATCGACGGACATTGACGACGAGGTTGCAACGCTCGAGAAACGCCCTGAAGTCTTCGAGCCGCTCTTCGGTGGTTTGCTGAAATTCACCCGCATCGATGGGGTTGTATTCAATGATGTTGATTTTGCAAGGCACGTTCTTGCAAAAGTCGGCCAGTTCGCGCGCATCCATCAGAGAGTCATTGAAATCTTTGAAAATGATATACTCAAAGGTGACGCGTGACTGTGTTTTCGCATAAAAATACTTCAAGGCCTCAGCGAGTGCAGCAAGGTTGTTGCTGTCGTTGATTTCCATAATTGCGCTACGCTTGCGGTCGTTGGCTGCGTGTAACGACAAGGCGAGGTTAAAGCGCACATCGTCGTCGGCTAGTTTCATGATCATTTTGGCGATGCCAGCCGTGCTCACGGTGATGCGCTTGGGCGACATGCCCAAGCCAGGCGTGCCCGTGATGCGATCAATGGCCGCCAATACATTTTTATAGTTGAGCAGCGGCTCTCCCATACCCATGAAAACGATGTTCGAAAGCGGGGTGTTATATTTGCCTTCAGCCAAGCGCATGAGGTGCACAACCTGATCGTATATTTCGCCCGGTTGCAGGTTCTTCATGAGCTTTAAGCGCCCGGTTGCACAGAACTTACAAGCCAAGCTACACCCGACTTGCGAGCTAATGCAGGCCGTCATGCGTGAAGAGGTTGGAATGAGCACACCTTCAACCACGCGATTGCCCTCTACAGTGAAAGCGCATTTGATCGTGCGATCAATACTCACCTGTTCTTCGGCAACCACAGCTGCATTAAGGATGAAATGCGCGTGCAAATGTTCGCGTAAAGCCTTTGATAGGCTGGTCATTTCATCAAAATGCGTCACTGATTTGGTCCACAACCATTCATACACTTGCCGCGCACGAAAAGGCTTTTCGCCCTGCGCAACCAGGTATGCGGTGAGCTCATCGAGCGATAAATCGCGAATGTCAGGTAACTTTTTCACCGTACAAATATACGTTGTACTGGGTTGATCACCCGACACGGCTGAATGCGATCATTTTCGATCACGCTTCTTTTCGAAAAACGAAGCGGTAGTGGTAAACTTTATTGTCGCTTGCGTCGAGGGTAAGCTTCATTTTCTCGAGGCGTGATATCACGTGTTCTTCGAGTTGACGTGAGCTGCTTTGAACGCTGAGCACTTGGATGTACCCGTCGCAGTCGATGGCGAAAGCCACTTCTACGAGGCCATCACCCGGAGCATGCGGGGCAATGAGTGCGCGATTGACCGCTTTACGTACGATGCGGTCGCTGTTGGGCGAGCTGGCGCTCAATTGCACAGTGAAGAGGAGCAAGCAAGCTACGAACGCGAAGCGTGCAAGGTGCTGAAAGCGAGGGAGAGTTGTTGATTTCATACCGTCAAATTTAGAGTCATGACGGATGACCGTTCCAAAGAGTTACAGGAGCGGTTGCCCTTCAGCGCTGTTTTGTGGCGAGTGGTTTGCCGCGGTGGATGAGCGGTCTTTTGACCACAGCTCGTCTATGCGAGCCCTGAACTCATCAATGCGGCGCACAGCAAGTTGAACCTGCATACCCGAACTCACCACACACGTTTTGAGCTTAAAACTGCATTCAGTTACTTTGGTTATGTTGATGGCAAAGCTGTTGTGTGTGCGGTGGAAGTAAGGTGAGTTAATCTCTTCCAACAGTGTTTTAAGGTTGCGCGACACGAGAAGACGGGGCGCATTCTCGCGATAGACCACCGTGTAACTGCCAGAGCCTTCAATGTGTGTTATATCGCACAGGCGGACGAAATACGTGCGTCCGTTTGAATAGAATTCTACTTTGTGCTGCAATTCGGGGTAGTTGTCAGAGAACTTCTTACCGCAGGCATCAACTACCTTTTTAACGCACATGCGCAAATCGTGAATGCCCAATGGCTTCTCAAGAAAGTACAAGGCATTGTGTTTGATGGCCTCGAATGCCTTGTCGGTTCTGGCAGAGTAAAATACGGTAAGAAAAGAGGGGTCTGTGAAGCGATCAAGCATGTCGAAGCCGTTTAGCTCGGGCAAGTTGATGTCAAGAAATACTACATCGGGCGACGTCATTTGAATAACCTTATAGGCCTCAATACCAGTTGAAGCTTCGGCTAACACGCGCAATTCAGGGTGGTTCTGTTGAAGGTAATTTCGGAGCGTACGGCGGCATGCGACATCGTCGTCGGCAATAATTACATCAATTTGCTTTTTCATAGCTAGACATTAAGTTGCAACGAAGTAAGACAATACAAAAACGGTTGTCAAGTTGAACTTTTCAACACCCCAGAAAAAATTTCCTGTAACTTTTATTTGGGGGTGTGCGTCATACCTTTGAATCTACAATTTGAAAGACCATGAAGAAGCACGTAATCACATTGATGCTCACCGCATTATCAGTAGGGTTTGCAGCCGCTCAGAACGTTGAAGCGGTATCGCCACCTGCAACCACCAAAGACACCACCAAAATTGTTTTGGGCACAACCAAGGTCTTGATCGTGGATGTTCAAGATGTTGATAAAACAGCAGCTGATACGATTAAAACAAAATCAGAAAGTGAAATCAAGGAATCACTCACGTTCTGGACGGGCATTGACCTCGGAGTCAACACCCTATTCAATGCAGGGGGCACCAATACGGCCCCAGATGGGGCTGAGTGGCTCGATTTAGATGAGTCGCGCTCGTTAAGCTGGAGCTTTAATTTTTACCAAGAGAAAATTAAACTCATTGGCAACCATGTGGGTATTTTAACGGGCGCCGGTTTAACCTACAACAGCTACGGCATTAAGACCAATGCCCGCGTGTTGAGCAACAGCGACAGCACCTACGCCAATGTCGTTCCTGACTCGTTGTTTCGCTTTTCGAAAAACAAGTTGCGCGCGACCTATTTGCGGGTTCCTTTGATGCTCGAATTCAACACCAGCAACGACCCGAAACGTACGGTGCACCTCGCTGTTGGGGCAATTGGCGGATTGCGCATTGGCTCAATCACGAAACAACACTATGAAATCGACGGACAAAACTACCGCGATCGTGTGAAGAGCGACTTCAATTTGTCGCCCTTTACCCTCGACGCAGCAGTGCGTGTTGGGTACAAAGACTTTACCCTTTGGGCGAATTACGGATTAACGCCCCTCTTTGAAAAAGACAAGGGCCCTGAAGTATACACCCTTTCGCTAGGGGTTACGGTACTGCCCTTTTAATTCAGGTTCAGGCTAAATCGAAGCCGGCAACGGCGTCGCCAAAGCGATATACAGTTTCAGGTTGCAGGGTCACGAGATGTCGTGGCCCTGCTTTTTTGTGCACACCATCCAACGGCCCATCCATCCATACGGGGAGGCGAAGCGCTTAGGGTTGCACGATCAACCGTTGTTGAAGCAGTGCGCCTGACGTGCCTGTGAATGTGAAGAGGTAGCATCCCGCCGGTAGGCGGTGAAAATAAAAATGACCGGCAGCCACCGGGTGCTCCTCGAGCAGTTGTCCGCTGGTGCTGTGTAAACGCAACACGCCAGTCTCAGGCAGGTCAAGGGTTACAGCGCCTTGCGAAGGATTGGGATAGAGCGCAAGCGTCATCAACGGCTGCTCACTCTGGCCAACCGTCGGGGTGCAACGCTGCACACTGATGTTGTCGACGAAGTAATAGGCCGTGTTCGCAGCAACCGCACCTTCGACCGATTGAACGGTGACTGCTTCGTCGTAAAAATGTCCAATGGTTAGGTGCGTTTCGCCACCCACTGCGTAGAATTCTCCTTCGATCACCATCCAGTTGAGTGTGTCGTTCAAAACTTGTCCGGCGGGTGAAACCACTTGCGGGCTGAGTGCGGTAAGGCATGTACTTTGCAGGTTGGTGTAGTCGCCAACCGTCAGCAATGCGCCCAAACGGTCATGTGCGCGGTTGCTGAGGTTTGAGAGCACTACATGAAATCGGATGCAGTATTTTTCGCCGGGAATCAGTGGTGCAATGAGTTCGGTTTGCAGGTATTCGCGTATGCAGGCAAAGTCGGCATAGGTATAGATGCCCGCCATAACGGCGCCGTCTTGTGGTGCTTGAAACTCACCAAACGATTGAAACACGGCTGAATTGTGGTCTTGCATGTAGCAGTTTGTGAAGGCAGGGCCACTTCCGATTAAATCAGGGGTGCCATAAGTTGGTGAGAACCAAGTGGCCGCAGAGAACAAAGAGTTGGGATATTGCAAGTTCGGGGCACAAAGCGTGTCTTCAAAACTGCCATTGAGAACGAGCTCTTGGCTTTGCGAAGCAAAAGGCATCGCCAAAAGAAGTACAATGCAAAGGCGAATCATGCGAAGATGTATTGGTACAGAGCGAATGTAGTCAAATTCAACTGCGTAGCGCAAGCACGTTCGATCAACGGGTTGCATTTCTTCACCGCGGATTGTAACTTTGGTCAGTGCAGCATGTTCTGCATCAGAGACAGAACCTGATGATGTGGCGAATTATGCTTTTTTTTGGCAGCCTGCTGCCCGTGCACTTGTGCGCACAACCCGACCCTCCGACCACATTGCATAACGCTGATTTGCGCGTGTGGCTCAAGCAAAATTGGTACGATGAGATTTTTACTGACGTGGGCTATTCACCCGCCCGCATCCAAATGTACAGTTACACCGATGAGGTGAACGGACAAATCGCTTGTGTGTATACCGGTTTCGAACAAGCTGCTGAGGCGGTAACTTTTCCTGACCCCATCAATGCGGAGCATCTTGTGCCCCAATCTTTTTTTGGCAGTTTAACGCCCATGCGCAGCGATTTGTACAACCTCCGTCCGGCCCACGGTTCGGCGAATTCAGCGCGCAGCAATTTTGTTTTTGGTGAGTGTGACGATAATTTATCGCAGTGGTATGGCGTCAATAACCAAGGGGTATATTTCAGCACGGCTACCCAACCGGCCGGTTCAGACGCCTATTCAGAACGGGTCGGATCGGTTTGGGAACCCCGCGAAGACAACAAAGGCGACATTGCCCGTCAGCTCTTCTATTTCTACACCATGTACCCGACTGAAGCGGGCGAATTTTCGTTGGTAGGTGACATCAACCTATTTTACGACTGGCATTTGAACGACCCGGTTGATGCGCAAGAGTTGCTCAGAACACAGCGCGTTGCTGAGGTGCAGGGCAACATGAATCCCTACGTCATCTACGATGATTTGGTGTACAACGCGTGGTTTTGGGAGGCTGTTTTGGGCTGCATTGATGAAGCCGCGCTCAATTTTGATCCTGCTGCGAATACCGACGATGGCAGTTGCGTGTTTGGCCCTGTACTCGGTTGCACCTATGCCGTAGCGATCAATTACAATCCGTTGGCAAACGACGATGATGGCTCTTGCCTTTTCGCGGCTGCTGGCCTGCAAGGTTGCACCTATGCCAGCGCAACGAATTATTCCGCAGCGGCAACGGTTGATGATGGCAGTTGCATTTTCGCAACGAACACCTGTATCTCAGATTTGAATGGTGATGCGAGCGTTGATGTGGCCGACTTTCTCATTTTCTTAAGCGACTTTAATCAACCGTGCACAAACTAAGCCTCAGCTTTTTTCAGCGGCTGGGTTGCGAACGCGGCGGGCTAATTTGAAGTTTACGCCAAAGACAAAGTTCCCCTGAACGAACCAAAAATGCTGCGATGCACGGTCGCTGCTTTCAGGCGAAGTGCGCACATCGGGCATGTGAATAAAGCCGCCTTTAGCTTCACTCTGAAGAAAGAAATGCTCCCAAAAAGTAATGTTTAGTCCGGCAACAAGCCCGCATCCCCAACCTGCTAAGTGGTACGCATCGTTGCGGGGCTTCTCCATCAACTTCGCATTGGTTTTGGGCACAAGTGCCCCTGCGCCGAATCCGACTACACTGCCTAACGCAATGTGTTGATTGGCCCATCGTTTGTGCTCGTCGTGCCGGCGCAACTCGAGGTTGAGGTAGTTCAATCCGTCGGTATGCTCAAAAATCAAGAATTCAGGTGTCAGCACAAGGTCGTCACCGGCATATGCACCATCGTAGGCACCACCGGTAGCAATGGTTCCTGAGATGGTGCTGTTTTGATACTGGCGCATAACGTATTTCATGTGGTCGTCTCCAAACGAGATGGAGTAACGTTCACTGAAGCGGTAGCCGATGCGCAAATTCGTTTGCGGCACACTGATTCGACTCAGTTTGAAATACGGATCAAGTTTGAAGGGCGATTGGCGGTCACGGGCGGTCACGTCATGCAACACAAAGTCATAATTCTCACCCGTGAAATGAATGTCTGAAGCGCTATATGCAGCGCGATTCCAGCCCCAATAAATGAAAAGCCGACCCTTCGGAGAATACACTTCTTGCGCCAATGTAGAGAACGTCGAGGCCAGAGCCAAGATGAACAAAAACCATTGCTTCTTTTTCATCGGCGCGAAGGTACATGTTCTCGCAAGCTTACACCCGACGAACCCTGATTTTCTTTGTCTTCACTTTGGCATTATCGACCAGCGGTAGCAAGGCCTTCACCCGATCGGCACGCACAGCCACAAATGCCATTTCTTGTTTTACTTCAATCAACCCCAGTTCGTCAGCCTTCAATCGGCCTTGTTTCATGAATAATCCAGCTAAATCGCCTTTTGAAATCTTGTCGCGTCGTCCGCCGCCGATCAATAGGGTATCCCAATGTGCACGGGGTTTGATCGAAGTAGGCTGCAGTGTTTCAGCAAGCACATGTTCTTCGATCACATCGGCGACAAAAGGAGGCAATTTCTTCTTTTTAAAATGCAGCACATAGGCTGAACCTTCAGCTTTCATGCGTGCGGTGCGTCCGTTGCGATGGGTGAATTCTTCAGGTTTCATCGGCAATTCGAAATGGACGATGAACTGAATTTCGGGGACATCTAAGCCCCGCGCAGCCAAATCCGTTGCAAGCAGCAGGTTGTGGCTGCCGTTTCTGAACTTCACCAAGGCGAGTTCACGGTCGCTTTGCTCCATCGTGCCGTAGAAACAGGCATGTCGGATGCGGGCCTCATCAAGCAAGCCACTTAAGGTTTCAACGCTTTCACGGAAATTGCAAAACACAATGCCCGGTTGGTCGCCGAGGTGCAAAAGCAACTGCATTAAGGCTTGGGTCACATCGGCGTCGTTGCTCGAAACGCTCACAACTTTGAGGTCGTTCGATTTAGCTTCAAGAAAGTTGAGCTCGAACGGTGCTTTGAGCTTCAAAAAAGCAGGCAGTTCATCGCGACGTGTAGCTGAAGTTAAAATGTACTGTTCAATGGCCGGCAGCGCACCAAGAATGGCGGTCATGTCAACTTCGAAACCTACTTCGAGCGATTTGTCGTACTCATCAAAAACAACAGTGTGCACGGCTTCAGGCGAAACGCGCTCGTTTCTGAAGTGGTCTTCAAGTCGGCCAGGCGTGCCAATTAGCACAGCAGGTGGCGTGCGCAAGTCAATTTTATCGTGCGACATTCCGCGGCCGCCATACACCGCATTCACCTTGAAACCGCTTCCGAGCTTGCGAAAAACTTGTTCGATTTGAATCGCAAGTTCGCGTGAAGGCACCAGAATGAGCGCTTGCAGGCGCGCTTCATCGCGCTTTAAACGGGCGATGAGTGGCAGCAGAAACGCAAGCGTTTTTCCGCTTCCGGTGGGAGAGAGCAGCACCACTTCACGGTGTTCGCGCACCGCATCGCGCAGGGCTTCTTGCATCGGATTGAGTGCCGTAATGCCCAGCTTGGCAATGAGGTGCTGATAATCGGGTTGATTTTCCATGGTTGATGTTGCAGGCAAAAGATCGGCTTTTCGCCCATTGCTGCCCTGTTGCACACGTGTTTGTGCCGCGAAAGTAGCGTATTTTAAGGGTTTTCGCCCTAACGGGCGGATGGGGCTGGCCGCCAAAAGAAAAGCCGACCCACAGCTTTGCGGGTCGGCTTCAGGTTGAAGTTGAGTTGTTGTTGCGTCGTTTATTTCGCGCGCTTGAAGTAGTAGCGGGTAATGTAGATGCCATCTCCATCGTCTTTACCTGCGTTGCTTTCAACACCCGCAGTAATGGTAATAAGCTCCCAACCCTCGTCGAACATCGCGTTGACTTTGCTTGCAATCACGGCATCGTTTGCAGCGATGTTTTGAAAGCGAATACCGCCAATGTTGTAGAAGTTGAGGATTTTCGTCTCTGCGAAATTCTTCACGCGGATTTCGCCGCGGTCTGATTTGTTGCGCTCGTTATCTTCTTCGGTACGCACGGTTGTGAATTCATTGTAATCTCGAGTCTCGAGTGCTTGAATGATTCGTGAGCGCCCCACACCGTTGGGAACAATAGATTCAATAACTGTGAACGAAGTGAATTCGTATCCTTTTTGAGCTGCCGCCTCGGTTGTTGAGAGCGCGGTAAGCACCATACCGGTGGCGATGAAGGCCACACCTATGGCAAATGCGTGAAATTTTTTCATAATAGGTTCAATTTGAATTTTCCTAAGCAAAAAGTGTGCCGTAAAAAGTGCTTTAAAGGTGGTCATTAGACGATTATATTCAACTAAGAGTTACAAGTCATGCGTATTTCCTTTCGTTTAAGGCTCTCGAACCATACCCTCCACGACTGCAGTACCAAAAGGCAAACTTGTTTGATCGAATGCGACAGCCTCACCATCGATCGACACCTTCACGCTCGCGCTTCCGAACGTTGAGGTTTGGGTGGCTGATAAGAAGAACAAGTCATCATCGATCATTTGGAATGAGACGCTCCAGCTGCCGCTCACTTGTCGCGTTGACAACGAGCTGTTTTTGTAAACAACTTCACAATCGCCAGAACATTGCACTTCGTATTTCACGCGGCTGAAGCCCTCTTTTTCACACCCCGTGTTGAGCAGGAGCACAAGAAGACCAAGAAAAAGCAATCGGGGATGAAATCGCAACATAACCTTACTTTTTGTTCAAGCAAGTTATTGCAAGAATCAGACCAAAACGCGTCGTGATTACATCAAGCGCAAAGGGAGGTTGAAGTTGCTGTTTAATGAAATTGTAGCCCCGCCGGGAATCGAACCCGGATCAAAAGTTTAGGAAACTTCTATTCTATCCATTGAACTACGGGGCCAATGGAGTCGCAAATATAGCATGGTTTCTTAGTGCAGGGCTACCTGATGGGCTTTCGCAGTTGAACATTTAGTCTTTCTTCATGAGAGCAACGGTCAGCACTTCCATGAAGCCCTGAAAAAATCAAACGGCGATCTGAACCACTCTTTTTACCTTTGCCTTATGGACAAGCAAGAAAAGGTAATGCTCGGTTTGCGCTTGCCAACCGACCCCCGTTGGGCGAAATTAGCCGAGGAGAACCTCGAGCAAATTCTCAGTGATCATGCATGGTGCGAACAAAAGGCGGCGTCAAATGCCATCTCAACCATTGTGCGCTACCCCGAATACGACGACCTGGTCGAAGAACTTACCCGCATCTCCCTCGAAGAAATGGAGCACTTTGGCATGGTACACACCAAAATCAAAGAACGGGGCTTTACCCTCGGGTTTGAGCGCAAAGACCCTTATGTGCATGACCTCGCTGCATTTATTAAAAAAGGCGGCTCACGCGAAGATCAATTGGTTGACCGCTTGCTCTTTGCCGCCATGATCGAAGCGCGATCGTGCGAGCGTTTCCGCATGCTAGCTGAACGTTTGACCGACGAAGACCTGAAAGCTTTTTACCGAGAATTGATGATTTCAGAGGCAGGCCATTACACCACCTTCATCGGTTTTGCCCGAAAATACGGGGGCAAAATTGATGTAGATCAACGCTGGCAAGAATTTCTCGATTTTGAGGCGTCACTCATGAACCGCTACGGCAAGTCGGAGACAGTTCATGGCTAAGTTGTAAGTTTAGCACCAATCTCCCCCACGCATTGGAAATCGCCCTCCGAAAATTGCTGCTTGATGAAGCCGAGAACAGCCGTGTAGTGCTGCGAAAGCTCGTGGGGCTGATTCGTCCATCCATTTTCAGGCCGAAAAAGAAACTCATCGCTCGTATTGAAGAGCTTACTCGCTTGCTTGAGCAGCACAACGACCTGCGTGTTGCGCTCATGAAGCACGTTACAGCGGTGTTGCAAGGTCACTCCTTGGCCTTGTTTACCGAGTCGGGCATCCTCTCCAACGAAGGGTTTGTTGCTGAATTTTTTCGAAAAATCGGGCATTTGCTCTTCCCGCCGGCGCCCGATGCCAAAGAACTGCGCGACTCCTTCAATTTTATCTTTCACCGCCGACGCGACCACCATTGGGTTTCAAGCATCCCTGAACAGGTGCTTTCCCAGCTTTTCAATGCCCTGTTTACGGCAGAGGATGTTGCAAATGCTTCAGCACAAACGCTACATCGGGCTTACGACAGCCTTGAGATTTTGGCGCATCGCGTTACCGCAATTGGTGTAGATCCTGTGATCATTACGCGCTATCCACATTTGCGCGCATCGAACAACCCGGTGATGGAGCTCAATCGAAAATTGACCGCCCTGCTCGATGCCTACCGGGCGCAAGAAAACCCAACCTTTGATGCAGCAAAACATATAGAAATCAGAGCCCTGATCGACGATTGCATCGCGTTGGCACATGACATTCGCACCCGGCAACATGAAAGCGGCGCGAGTTTGTCGCTGACCTATTTGATTCAACGCATGCGGCAGCACCTGGCCCGCATCAAAGTCTTTCTCGACGTGCTCGAGCATCACGCCGATCAACAATCTTGGAAGGTGCAGGCGAACTTCATGCAACGCTTGGTGCAGCACGAAAACCGCCGCTACAGCCTGCGTGAGCTCGTCTTGAAGAACATTGGCGTATTGGCCTATCAAATTACAGAGCACGGCGGAAAAACGGGCGAGCACTACATTACGCACGGCCGTAAAGATTACTTTCACATGCTGCGCTCGGCGATGGGCGGAGGTTTGATTGTCGGCTTTTTGTCCATTTTCAAGGTGGCCATTTATTACCTCCACTACGCCCCCTTCGGCACTGCGTTTTTGTACAGCATGAATTACTCGTTAGGATTCATCGGCATTCATCTCACGCACTCTACGTTAGCTACTAAGCAACCTGCAATGACGGCGTCGCGCATTGCCGCATCGCTCGACGCGCACCCCTCGGTTGATCAGGGGATACAAGACCTTGCAAGTCTTATCGTGAAGGTGTTCCGCAGTCAGTTCATTGCTTTCGTAGGCAACATTTTTATCGCCTTCCCCATTGCCTTTTTAGTTGCCCAGCTTTATTTTATGAGCTTAGGTCAGCACATTGCAGGCGATGAAAAAGCATGGCACATGATTCATGAATTGCATCCATGGGATTCATTGTCGTTGTTTCATGCCGGCATAGCGGGTGTTTGTTTGTTTCTGGCAGGCATCATTTCGGGGTACTACGACAACGCCGTGGTGTATCGAAAAATACCCGAAAGGCTGTTCCATCACCCCGTTTTGGAGCGCATCCTGCCGTTAGGCAGTAGAAAAAAATTCAGCGATTACATTGGCAATAACCTGGGGAGTTTGGCAGGCAACTTTACGCTCGGAATCTTCTTGGGTTCGATTGGCACTTTGGGCTTGTTTTTCGGATTACCCATTGATATTCGGCACATTACGTTTGCATCAGCCAACTTCGGATTGGCTGTAGCCACTTTGGGCCCGGTGCTTGACGTTTCAACCATTGGCATTACCGTTGCGGGCATTTTGCTCATCGGCTTTATGAATTTCACGGTAAGTTTTTCGCTTGCTTTACTGGTCGCCGTGCAATCGCGTAGGGTCGCTTTTGGCAAGGCAGGGCTGCTTTTCAAAGCACTGGCGGTTCAGTTTTTCACGAACCCGCTCTCCTTTCTTTTTCCACCGAAAGAACTGGAAGAAGAAGCGGGCACGGAGGCATAAAAAAAGCCCCTTTCGGGGCTATCATTCACTCACGAAACAAGAAAACTTAGAGATCACTGAAGATCCAAATGCGCGTGTTCAATACACTGGCGCTCAGTTGTTTGATCACCATCATGACATACAGATTACAGGTAAATACTATTCGAAACAAGCGGCTTAACCAAAAGCTTACGTTGAATTTACGCTGAATCAAATCGACGTGAAAGGGTCAGTTTGGGAGTGGCAACGAAAGCGCCTTTTTTGAGATCAGAATCGGGGTAAACGGTTTTTCGGCCTGCCGGCCGGATGCATGTATGGGCTAAACGGTAGGTTTGCCTGACTAGCGGCGCGAGATCCAGAGTTCAGGATTCTGAGGAGTGCCTCCGGTGGATGTCATCTTCCAGATTTCGAGGTGGCAGATGTGTTTACCAGACACACCGACGACGGTTCCGAGGATTTCGCCTGCGGTTATGGCGTCGCCTTTTTTGACGGTGACATTGTCGAGGTGGGTGTAAACCGATTTATAGGCCCCGTGCGTTACGATCACGTTTTGGCCGGCTCCGGGAATGGAGAATACGCTTGACACGGTGCCTGCAAATATTGAGAGGACTTTAGAGCCGGGTTCGGTTGTGATGTCGACCCCGTTGTTTTCGACCATAATGCCTGGCAGGGTTTGGTGGGCTTGCTTGCCGAAACGGGCGGTGATTACGCCGCGTAGCACAGGCCAAGGAAGGCTGCCTTTGTTCTGTTCAAACTGCTGCGAGACAATTTTTCCTTCGGGCGAGAGTTCAAATTTACCGTCGTTTTTCTTTTTATCGGCAGCGAGCTCTTCTTCGATGATTTTACGGATGGCTGCGTTGACACGTTGGCGTTCTGCTTCTTGTTGCTCTTGCTGTTTGCGAAGTTTGGCCTCTTCTTGCTTGAGTGTGCCCAGTAAGGCCTCGCCTTCTATCTTGTCTTCTTCAAGCGCTTGTGCTTCACGTTGTTTTTCGGCAATTACAAGTGACTTCGCTTCGCGATCAGCAGCCAGTTCGGCAATGCGTGTGCGGAGGTCGTTTTGCGCATCTTTAATTTCATTCGCCTGGCGCTTGCGGTACTCGGCGTACTCTTGCATGATTTTGAACCGCTTAAAGGCTTGGTTGAAGTCGGTTG
>CAMCHP010000070.1 GCA_945874695.1 Chryseobacterium gleum | reverse complement strand
ACTACATGCATCAGTTGCAGTCCAAGTACGCTGAATGGTCGCTGGACAAGCACCTTGTACCGGACCATCAACATAAGTCAATTCAAACAACGAACAATCATCGGTTGCGGTTGCTTCGCCTGTGTTTGACGGATCAAGGCTTTCGTCGCAATTGATTGTAATGTCTTCTGGACAAACGATTTCAGGAGCCCCTGTTTCAAGTGCGGTAAAGCACTGCGTCGCTGTCGCAACATTGCCACATGCATCGGTGGCGAAGAATACACGTGTGATGTAGAAACCACAAACGTCTTCGTTAATGCAAGTCAAGTTTCCATTGTCGATGTAGCCATCCACATAGTTCTCATTGATCAGCGTTAAAACCGTTGTCAATTGCGATGGGGTGTAGGCATTCGAACAACCTCCAATCACTTGGTCAGCGATATTTACAATTTGTGAAACCGTCATGCCTTCGAAAGGACCGTTATTTACAATCAGGTTGCCCAAGAAGCCAAATGCATCGCCAAAGTTTGCATCGTATGCATCGAAGCCCAAGCTTAACTTCAGGGCTACTAAATGACCTGCAAAGCTATTTCCGTAGCTCGGCGGGTCAACTAAGCTTCCTGCAGGCAAGGTCGATGGTGAGCCTCCTGATGGCAAGAAATCTTCCACAGCTGAAGCACTGGTCAACACCAAGGTATTCGTGCATCCAATTGATAGTCCGTTTGGAAATGCACTTGCGAAGTTCGCATCGCGGTATGAACCTGGGTTCATTCCAGCAGCTGGAGCTCCCCAACCACCTGGGGTTTGTGTGCGGAACTGTCCGCAATTTTCTTCACTGTACTCATTATAAATGTCTTCGAAAGTAACTGTCACTTCTGTGCAGTTATCTTCGGCTACAGCAAGTTCTTCAGCCAATACATCGTCACATGTACCATTCATTCCTGAAGGCACATAAGTAAAGAATGGAGGAATGTTATCAAGCACTGTAATCACTTGCGTGTAAGAAACCGCATTGTCGCAATCATCGGTTGCAGTGAAAGTACGCTCGATGGTGAATTCACAACCAGAACCAATCTGTACTTCGCTCATTGTGATCTCTACGACCTCTGAGCATGCGTCAATTGCTGTTGCACTGCTGGCAACAACATCAGCGGCACAGGTGTAGGTTACGTCAGCTGGAACTGAGGTGAAAATTGGCGCTTCTTCATCAACGATGGTCAATGTTTGAATGCACTCAAAAGTCTCATCTTGGTATGAACCCGTGAAGGTACGGGTGATCACTTGCGGGCAAGTTCCTGAAACCTGGTCGGTATAGTCCCAAGAAATCGGAACCTCAACTTCTGGAACTGCACATCCGGCCGTTTGGCCGAAAATCCGAACATTATCAATTCCCCAGCCACCCATTGTGTAGCCAGAAGATCCGTTACCGTAAGCTTTGAAGCGAACTTCAAAATTGTTACCCGCTGCACCCGGAATTGAGAACGTATCGTTGTAGTTGATGGTCGCACCGTGCACCGACGTGTAGGTTTGAATGGTTTGCCAAGCGCCACCATTGATACGGTGCTGCAAGCTAATGTAACCCGGTACGTTCGAATAGCCATAAAGGTCTTGCTGCATACAGAAACTCACGAAGACCTCATCTGTACAACAAGCGTCATATAAAGGAGAAGTCAACTTCGTGTCGTAAGGCGAGTGGAAGTTTGAATAGTCGATAAAGACGTTCGGGAATGTGCCACATGAGGGAGCACAACCATTTCCTACTTGCCATCCGGCGCCGAATGCCCAACCTTCGGTTGAAGCACCCCAGCCTTGAAACTCAAAGTCGAATTCACCAGCCTCACGAACGCAAGCCTCATTGTCGTCACAAGTCAATGTTGGGTAACCTGTATGCGACGGGGCAGTGCTTGCCGTGCAGTCGAGGGTCAAGTCAACTGGGCAGTTCACCTCACATACCGGTTCAGCACAAAGCAAGTTTGCATTCAAATCGCCATTCCCATGGTCTGTACCTGAATAGCTGAACCAAGTTGACATACCGAACTCATCGTTCTTATCATTGGCTCCATTGCTTCCAATTTGCAAGCCGTGGTTTGTACCATCTTGATTACGCAGGAAGAGGTAGATACCTTCGTTCAGACCACGACCAGTCATTACACTTGGGCGCGAAGGGTCGAAGCTGTAGTAAGTCCATGTTTCTGCATCTGCAGTTGTTGCAAAAGCAGGAAGTTTAGGTGTATTACCCGCTGCCGTGAATTCTGCGTAGTTTGATTTATCGTGGAAGTAAAGTACAACCTCGAAAATTTTGTTTGGGCTGTTCAATGCAAAAATCTCACCCGTCATCTTCGCGGTGCCGTCGGCGTACTGAATGAATTGAAGTCCTTCAGGTGAGCTTGAATAGTTGATTCCAAATGCATTAAAGAAGATGAAATGACGTGTACCAGGACCATTGTACCCGATCACCTCACACACCTTCTCAACTTCAGGTGTTTCACACTGAGCGTCAGCAATCGCCAAACCAGCCGCCATAAACGACGACGGGTTGTTCGATGGGTCTGAAATCAAGTCAATCACAACTTCAGTTACATCACCAGGCACGTTTTCCAATACGAATGGAGTAATATTGAGCGACAAGCCATTGGTGTTTCCTGTAACGGTGTAGTGCTTTGTAACAGGACCTGCAGTAATTTCGAAGTCGGCGTTACGCCCATCATCAGACATATCCGATAACGGCAAGGTAATTACGATGTCACGCGCTGTTTCAGCAGCAGGTACTGAAAGCGTCATCGTATATGACGATTGCCACAAATGGTATCCTACAAATTCGCCGCTTCCTGCAGAAACGCTTCCTGCTCCGCTGCGGAACACATAGGCCACGAATGAACGAAGGTTGTTGCTCAGTCCGTTCGGACGGCAAACACTCACGTTTGAAGCCGCTGGAACTTGAACGCGGTATGCGCGCTTGTTTCCTTGATCAGTGCCATTGCCTTCGACAA
The DNA here is from genome assembly GCA_945874695.1 of Chryseobacterium gleum. Taxonomy (GTDB): domain Bacteria; phylum Bacteroidota; class Bacteroidia; order Flavobacteriales_D; family Sanyastnellaceae; genus CAMCHP01. Next base: position 12,001 of record CAMCHP010000070.1, on the reverse strand, counting down.
CAACTTGGGCAGTTGCAACGTAGTTCGTTCCATCAGCAACGAAAGTCACAGAAGCAGGTGGGTTCGACCCTTTCCAAACGGTTTCAAGAATAATATACTCGACTGTACCTGGTTGGTTGGAGATGGTCAATGATGAACATGCTTGGCCTTCCATGCCAATACCTTGCACAGAAACTTTCAATGCATCTTCGCAATCGAGGTCAAATGTCTCCAAAGGTGGGGTAACAACCGTATTGCAATCAATGGTGGCATTGTAATCGCCATGACCTACTGAAGTACCGGTGTGATCAAACCACATTGAGAAACCATTCGCGTTGGTGTTCAAGTCGTTTGCACCATCACCAATTTGCAAACCGTAGTTGTTATTTTGGGGTTGGATGTACAACACTTGGCCATACCAGTGACCCTGGCCAACCATGATGCTCGTTTTCGATTCATCCAAGCTGTAAAACATCCAGGTTTGCTCTGGACCTAATTCTGGACTCTTTGCCTCGCCACCTTGTGCAATCCATTGCGCATAAGTCGACTGGTTGTTAAACCAAATTGAGACATAGAACTTCTTGTTCACATCGTTCAAACGGCGCACATGCCCGAAAATACGCGCTGTTCCGTCGTCAAACTTCTCAAAGAAAAGTCCTGATTCAGAAGCACGCAAATCGGTCGCGAAGTTTGGCAACCACACAATCCGACCATTCGTCGACTGGTAGCCGTTCAAACTGCAAATATCTACCGAGTTACCCGTAGTTGCCGCAGCAACGTACGCTTGTTCACACGACAAATCCCAATGGTTCGGCGAACAGTTGGGATTCGAGGCGAGCACTTGCTGAAAGTACGGATCTGAAGAAGGATAAGGCGATGCTGTGCCAAAGGCCGTGAAGCTCATCAAGAAAGCCACCACGGAGGCTGTGAACCAGCGACAACAACGCGTCACAGAAAGAGGTAAATGTCCATTCATAGTCTCTAAGTATTCAGTACGACGTCCCGTTTATCGGGCAATTTGGTTATTTAAGCGTACAAAAATACAATCTAATCGACTATAAAGCAACATTTATCTTGATTTTTTGACAACTCGTCGCAAAAAATAGTCGACGAACCGCATAAATAAAGGATATGCAGCTATCGACCAAGGGTGAAAAAAATTCGACCAATTAACTTTTCAGTGCACGAATGGTTGCTAATGGGTCGGCCGAACTAAACACCGCGTTGCCCGCAACTAACACATCCGCGCCCGCATCAGCTAGCTTTCGCGCATTGCCCATACCTACCCCACCATCAACTTCAACCAAACAGGCAGCGCCCGCCGATGCCATCATCGCGCGCAAGCGCTCGAGCTTAGCGTATGTGTGCTCAATGAACTTCTGCCCCCCAAAACCCGGGTTCACACTCATTACCAATACCAAATCTACGTCATGAAGTACATCTTGTAAAACTTCAACCGGTGTGTGCGGATTCAAGGCCACACCTGCCTTCATACCCGCTTGCTGAATCGCCTGTACCGTGCGATGCAAGTGCGTACACGCTTCATAGTGAACCGTCAACACCGCTGCACCCAAGTCGCGAAATGTAGTAATGTAACGATCCGGATCTACGATCATTAAATGCACATCCAAAGGCTTCGTAGCGTGTTTGCGCATCGCCTCCATCACCGGCATTCCGTAAGATATGTTCGGCACAAAAACGCCATCCATAATGTCGAGGTGAAACCAATCGGCATCGCTGCCATTTACCATTTCAATGTCGCGCTGCAAATTGCCGAAATCGGCTGCCAAAAGCGAAGGAGCAATCAGAGGTGTTCTCACAGGGTTCTTTTTTCGGCCTAAACGGCCAGATGAGCGGCAAAAATAACGAAAAACCGCCCTCTCGTTAGAAGGCGGTTAATTCGTGCTTGCGTATGGGCCACGCTGAAAAGATAGAACCAAAAATACCGTCGATGAGAAAACCTGTAAGAGACGTAACCCATATCCTTTCTCAAAACAAAGATGGTCACAACCGACTTACCTATCTTTGACCGCCATCAGCACTGATTTTGACTTTCATCAGAAACCTAGCCATGCCGCGATACAATATATATATAGGTCCGCCGTTCATATTCCGATTGAATCAAGCCGTGAACAACTTCCTCACTTCCCTCCTCGCCATAGCGCTGCTGATGTGTTCGATGCAACAAGTGCTTGCGCAAACTGGCGGGCGAACCGTTTTTACCTCACTCGACATTCCAGCTTCGGCGCGAATCGCAGCCAGCGGCGGACATCTTCCTGCGGTGCGTGACGGCGACCTCAACCTCGCCCTTTACAACCCATCACTCCTTGACTCATTGGCTCATCAACGTGTCGCGCTCAACTATGTCAATTATTTCAGCGGTGTCAATCTCGGATTTGCTTCTTACGCACACCATTTAGATAGCTCCAATATCACACTGGCGGCAACCATACAATATGTTGATTACGGGAAGCTGGTTGAACGAGACGCTACTGGCCTCCAAACCGGCAACTTCAATGCCGGTGATTATGCGCTTGTTATCGGCGCAGCCAAACCCATTGATTCGCTCTTTACCGCAGGTGTAAATGTGAAAGGCATTTACAGTACCATCGCGGGGTTTAACGCGTGGGGACTCGCACTCGATGCGGGTGTAACGTACTTTAATCCGAAAAGGCAATTTACAGCAGCTTTGGTGGCACGCAACCTTGGCTTCGTTGCATCTCAGTTCTCTGAAAACGTGCGCGACACACTTGGCGCGAACCTCATGATTGGCATAACGAAACGCCTCAAACACGCCCCCTTTCGCTTGTCACTCGTATATGATCACATTCAGAAATGGGACCTTACCACACCCTTTGATGCACAAGCCACCATTGACCCCTTCACCGGTGAAAGTGTAGGCGGTATTCGCTTCCCTTTCGCCGATCGCCTCATGCGACATATGACCGTTGGCGTTGAAGCACTCTTGGGCGACAACTTCAGAATTAACCTCGGATACAATTACCGCAGAAGGCAAGAATTAAAACTCAATGACCGACCTGGAACGGCCGGTTTATCTTGGGGTTTGGGCATGCGCATCAAACGCTTTGACCTCAGCTACGGAAGGGCGACCTACCACTTCGCCGGGCCGTCAAACCACATCACAGTCACCACCCGAATCTCCGATTGGTGAGGCCTTGGCGCTCTGAGCGAAATGCGGTATATTCGCAGCCCAATGCACGAAGAGGTGAGACGAAAAATTAATATCGCAATCGACGGTTACTCCTCCTGCGGTAAGAGTACCCTAGCTAAAGCAATGGCTAAAGAGCTCAATTACCTCTATATTGATAGTGGTGCAATGTACAGAGCTGTGACCCTCTACGCGCTCAAACAACACCTCATTCGCAACGAAGAACTCAACGCTGAAAAACTGGTCGCTCAACTCGATGCGGTCTACATTACCTACAAATTCAGCACCGAACGCAACCAAACAGAAACTTGGCTCAACGGCAAAAACGTCGAAAAAGAAATCCGCTCCATGCAGGTTTCAAAGTACGTAAGCCCCGTTGCCAGCATTCCTGAAGTCCGCAAAAAACTCGTTAAACTTCAACAACGCCTCGCTGAAAGTCGGGGTGTAATTATGGACGGTCGCGACATCGGAACTGTAGTACTTCCCGACGCGGAATTAAAGTTCTTCATGACCGCTGATCCCGAAATTCGCGCACATCGACGCTACCGCGAACTCATGGAGAAAGGCGTTGAAGTGAGCTTCGAAGAAGTCCTAGCAAACATTCAAAGCCGCGATCAAATCGATTCTACCCGCGCCACCGATCCGCTGCGAATGGCCGACGCTGCAATCATTGTCGATAACTCCAATCTCACCATCGATGAACAATTCACTTTCATCATGGGCCACGTGCACCGACACCTCCAAGCTGTAAGCCTGTAAAAAACGGCACCCTTCTTGTACGCGCTTTGTTGTGTTAATAAATTAAAGCATGACCCGCAAAGCGCAAATTCTTGCGTTATACCTTCGTAGGCAGTTGAAGATTATGCGCACGAAATACCGTTTTGTACTATATATAGCCCCACTCATGGTTTGGGGGATGTTCTTCGCCCTGCCTCCGGCGGGCGGATGGGGAAAAAGCCCGCCTGCCCAAACACCTAAAAAACCGGTGTTTCGGTCGATCGAAACCCCGTGGGCTGATTCCGTGCTCGCTCAGATGACTTTGCGTGAAAAAATCGGCCAACTTTTCATGGTGGCAGCCTATTCCAATAAAGACCAAAAGCATGTTACTGAAATCGATAGCCTGATCACGAACTACGGCATCGGCGGATTAATCTTCATGCAAGGTACACCGCATCAACAAGCAGTGCTCACCAATCGCTACCAAGCACAAGCGAAAGTCCCACTCTTGCTCAGCATGGATGCTGAATGGGGTCTAGGTATGCGACTCGATAGCGTACTCTTTTACCCCCGTCAACTTGCGCTCGGCGCAAGTTTTGATACCGCACTCGTTTACCATTTCGGTCGAGAACAAGCCCGTCAATTGAAAGCAATGGGCGTACATGTCAGCTTCTCTCCCGTTGTTGATATCAACAGCAATCCTGCCAACCCTGTGATTGGTAACCGCTCCTTTGGGGAAGATCGTGAACAAGTCACTCAAATGAGCCTCGCTTACATGCGCGGCTTGCAAGATGGGGGCGTACTCGCGAATGCAAAGCACTTTCCAGGGCATGGCGATACCGACAAAGATTCGCATAAAACCTTGCCCAGTGTGCTGCATCCACGCGAACGCCTCGACAGCCTCGAACTCTATCCCTTTCAACGCATGTTCGATGCGGGCATCGGAAGTGTAATGGTCGCCCACCTCAACATTCCAGCACTTGACACAACCACAGGGTTGCCCTCTACCCTTTCACCCGCTATTGTAGGCAAATTGCTGCGTGAAGAAATGGGCTACGACGGCCTCGTGTTTACCGATGCGCTTAACATGGCTGGTGTTGCCAACTCTGCGCAACCCGGTGAGGCCGAATACCGTGCTTTACTCGCGGGAAACGACGTGTTACTCTTCGCCGGTGACGTGCCGAAAGCGCTAGCGTACATTGAACAGGCCGTTGCTGACAGCATCCTCGACGAATCAGTTATCGATGCGCATTGCTACCGAATTCTGCAAACCAAAGAATGGTGTGGTGCACATCGGCGTGAACCGGTGCAACTCGATCAACTTACGGCCACGCTATCCAACGAAGAGGCGCGTGCAACGCAACGCAAAGTTGTTGAAGCCAGCTTAACCGTTTTGCGCAACGACGACGTGTTTCCTTTGCGACCATCCGACCGTAAGGTCGCAATCGTCACCTTTACTGATAAAAATAACACCTACTTCGCTGATAAACTCAACGCCGACTTCGAAGCTGATCGCTTTGTTGTGGCGAAAAACCCCGATTTCAAAACCAGCCAAGTGCTCGAAGACAGCCTCTCGCGCTATGACCTCGTAATTTTCAGCTTGGGCGATGCCAACAACAGTCCGTCAAAAAACTGGGGCGTCACCAACCAAAGCGTGCGCATCATCAATGCCGTAAACAGCAAAACCACAGTCATCGCCGCGCTGTTCACCAACGGCTACGCCCTCAAACAAATGCGAGGCATCGAAACAGTTGACGGACTTATTCTAGCTTGGCATGACAACCAAGTGGTACAAGAACGATGCGCTGAGGTTCTTTTGGGTTTCGCCCTAGCGGGCGGAAAGTTACCGGTGACCTGCAGCCCATTCTTTAAGATAAACGACGGTGCCCCCATTACTGCAACCACACGTTTGCGACACACCACCCCCGAATATGTCGGACTATCTAGCGCTACACTCGATCGCATCGACAGCATCGCAATCAAAGGAATCCGCGCGCAAGCCTACCCCGGATGCCGCGTTTTGGCAGTGAAAGACGGCAATATCATCTTCGATCGAAGCTACGGACATCTCACCTACGAGCAAACAACACCCGTGACCCGCGAAACGGTGTATGATCTGGCATCGATTACCAAGATTGTTGCGTCAACAGCGGCGCTCATGCACTTGCAAGACCAAGGGTTGATTGATTTAGATTACAATTTGTGCGATTACATCGATGTACCTGACACTTCTTCATGTTACAACATGAACCTGCGCATGATGCTGAGCCACTACGCAGGATTGCCGGCCTGGATTCCCTTCTACACCAGTACCCTAAACAAGAGTGAACTGCGACCTGATTTATACCGCTCAACCCCAGTTGCGGGTTATTCAACCCAGGTAGCTGACGGCTTGTATATAAAAGACAGCTATACCGATAGCATCCACCAGCGCATTGTTACTACCACTTTAAATCCTGACCAAGAATACCGCTACAGCGACTTAGGCTATTACTTTGTGCAACGCCTCGTGCAAAGCCTGACTGGCAAATCCATTGACGCCTACGTAGATTCTGTTTTTTACCGACCGATGCGTTTGAAAAGCATGGGCTATTTGCCCCTTGAGCGCATGCCACGCGAAATCATTGCGCCCACCGAATATGATATGCTCTATCGCAAGCAACTCATTCACGGCCATGTGCACGATCAAGGTGCAGCATTGATGGGAGGTGTTGGTGGGCATGCGGGCGTTTTTTCGAACGCGCAAGACTTGGCTACGATGATGTACATGTTCATGAAAGGCGGTCAATTTGGTGGCTGTCAGTACATCCAACCCGAAACACTTCAAGAATACACCACCTGCCACTATTGCGAAGGCAATAACCGACGCGGTGTTGGCTTCGATAAGCCGCCTGTAAGAGGAAGTTCAAGCCCTGCGGCAGCCAGTGCATCTACCCACAGTTTCGGCCATTCAGGTTTCACCGGAACGATTACGTGGGCTGACCCAAAAGAAGATTTGGTTTACGTATTTTTGTCGAACCGGGTTTATCCGAATGCGGAGAACAACAAATTGTTGAAGATGAACATCCGTACAGACATTCACCAAGTATTTTACGACGCCATTCGCGAAGCGAAAAAGAAGCGCGAACAAAGTACCTCTTGATTGTGTTGCTCGCAGTGAAGCCCGGTATTAAAAATGAAAATTGGAATCGTATGTTATCCCACCTTCGGTGGAAGTGGCGTAGTCGCTACTGAATTAGGAAAGGCACTTGCGGCAAAAGGTCATGAAATTCATTTCATCACATACAACCAGCCTGTCCGCTTAGGAAGCTTTCGAAAGAACATTTACTACCACGAAGTCTCGGTTTCTGAATATCCGCTTTTCGATTACCCACCCTATGAATTGGTGCTTGCCAGCAAACTCGTAGATGTGGTGCGCTATGAAAAACTCGATTTGCTGCATGTTCACTATGCCATTCCCCATGCATCTGCTGCTTACATGGCAAAGATGATCTTAAAAGAAGAAGGCATTCATTTGCCATTTATCACGACACTTCACGGAACAGATATTACCTTGCTTGGGCGCGATGCCTCTTTTGAACCGGTGATTAGCTTTGCAATCAATCAAAGTGATGCCGTTACGGCTGTTTCAAGTAGCTTGAAAAATGACACGTACAAGCTTTTTGGGGTCAATAAAGAAATCAGTGTGATCCCCAACTTTGTGTGCTTAGAGCAATTTCACTTCGCACCGAATGAAGAATTGCGTGAAGCGCATGCGCCGAATGGCGAAAAAATTCTCACGCACATTTCAAACTTCAGGGCGGTTAAACGCGTCGAAGACATTGTAAGGGTTTTTGCCGAGGTTCGCAAAAAAGTGCCTTCAAAGTTGATGTTGGTGGGCGATGGACCCGAGCGTGGACGAATCGAACAGCTGTGCCGTGAACTTCGCACCTGTGAAGACGTGATTATGCTCGGGAAACTCAAAAACCCGACTGAAGTTTTGGGCATCAGCGACCTTTTTATGCTCCCTTCAGCTTCAGAGAGCTTTGGTTTGGCAGCACTGGAAGCAATGGCTGCCGGTGTACCGGTTATCTCTACCAATGCGGGGGGCTTACCCGAAGTTAACCGCCATGGTGTAACAGGCATGATGAGCGATGTAGGCGACGTTGACGATATGACGAAGAACACGTTGTACCTGCTCGAAGATGAGAAGGTGCTGGCGAAGTTCAAAAAGCAGGCATTTGAGCGTGCGAAAGAATTCGACTTGCCTAAAATCTTGCCGATGTATGAGCAAATTTATGATGATGTTCTTCAAAAAAAACCGGTAGAAAATGTCTAATTCTTTAGCGCCGAAATTCATTTCACCACGCGTTAGCTTTGTCCGCACCGATGAGCGGTTGACTGTAATTATTACCCAAGAGGTTAGCCGATTGAAAGAAAGTCTGCTCTTTATTTGGGCGGTAGCTTGGCTCGCCGTGCTTGGGGTATTTGTCTATTTTTGGCTGCACAGCCTCCCCGGTTCGAGTGATCGCATCTTCTTTGCGATATCAACTGCATTTGGAGCCTACTTCTTGGTCAAGGCCATTAAAGTTTACCTGTGGCGCAAGATCGGACGAGAGCTGCTTATGATTGAGGGTGAAGAACTCTCTTTGAAAATGGCATATCGCAACTATGGCAAGCCAAAGCATTTCAATACCAACAATATACGAAAATTTGGGCTGATTCCCTACGACATTACCAAGTTTGGGCAATTCGCTGAACGATCTTTCTGGACGATTGGCGGCGAAACTTTAGGTTTTGAACACCACAAAACAAAAGTAGCCTTTGGCAAACAACTTGAAAACGATGAGGCCAAGCATATTGCGCGCATCATTGAGAAAGCGCTGCGAGAAATTCCTGCGCGTACGCGACGGGCACTTTGAAATTAGCATTATTGTGCTGATTTTTCTTTTTGTAACAAATCCTCCATTATCTTCGAGCGCTCAATTCTCAAAGAATGAAACTACTGAACAAATTTACACTCGCAGTTTTGGCTGTGATTATTGCCACCGGGTGTGCATCTATTCTGAACTCAAAAATTCAAAAGGTACAAGCGGTAACGAACACTGCTCAAACCAAGGTTTTCGTAGACGACGAAGAAATCTCAGGTTCACGAAACCTTGTCCTCCCAATGAAACGTGATTTGAACACCCGTCAAATTCGCGTAGAACGTGAAGGTTACAAGACTGAATACTACGTGGCGTTTCAAGAATCAAAGTCGCCACTTTACTTCTTATCAGTAGTCCCATTCGGAATTCTTCTTTATCCAATCTTTTATGATATGGGTCCAAAAGCTTTCAATTACAGCAAAGGCCCACACGAATTTGTCGTAAAACGTGAACTCACCACCCGCGGTGAGAAACAGAAGTATGTTTTCTTGAATAAGACGTCACTCAACGTGCCCAAAGACGATTTCCGGATTTCTGAGATTCCATTCTCAAAATACAAGTCTGGTGTGCGTGAAGGTAAACGATCAACAAGCGCTGATGAAGATGTCGAAATTGAAAACTCGATTTTCGTTGATGTCTTGAATGAATTGTTGGCTGAAAATGATTTTGCTGACACGACAGAGTCGTTCTTCAAGAGCAAAACGAACACAATGTATGTGAGCTCAAATGTGAACAGCCTCGATATTTTACGCGTTCGCCACATCAAGGCCAGCCAATACGCAGGAAACTTCATAGAAATCGAAGTGAGCACAACATGGAAATTGGAAGACGTGTACAAAGTTGAAGTGTACAGCACTGATATCACCGCACGGTCAGGTCAAATCAGCCTTGACTTCAATAACGATGAAGCTATCAAGCTTGCGCTGCAAGACGCCATAACCAATGCATTTCTAGACCTACTTGAAGACCCTGAGTTTGTAAAATCCACAGAGTTGAAAGACCTGAAAGACGAGATTACCTTTACTGAGATGGATCTCGCCAAGCCTAAAAAATTGGCTAAATCTTTGAATGAAGCGATGGAAGCGACAGTTACTGTAATCACTGACGACGGTCATGGAAGCGGCTTCGCCATCAACAACGAAGGGTACATCATAACCAACCACCACGTGGTTGCAGGTAAGGAGAGGGTTAAAGTAAAACTGAACAATAAGAAAGAGTATGACGCGGTGGTTGTGCGTAATAACCCCTATTTCGACGTCGCTTTGCTCAAAGTAGAGTTCGATTTTGCCTATGCTCTTGCCCTTCCAACTGCACGTAACATTGAATTGGGTGCTGAAGTATTTGCGATTGGAACTCCCGCATCAATCTCCTTAGGCCAATCACTCAGCAAAGGTGTGGTTTCGGCAATGCGCGAAGAGGGCGACCTTGAGTTCATCCAAACCGACGTGAGCATCAACGCTGGAAATAGCGGCGGCCCTATTGTCACCAAAGACGGAAAAGTACTTGGTGTGGTGAATTCGAAACTGGTCGGTTTCGGTCTCGAAGGCATCGCCTTCGGAATTCCAGCAGAAAAAGTGAACGAATTCTTGAAATTGAACTATCGCTAAGCGAATGTTCTAATCCATTGAAAAAGGCAACCTCCAAAGGGTTGCCTTTTTTAATGCTGCTGCATGAAAAACGTCAGAGCCGCTTCATAGCCAAAAAGGCCTAAACCGCTCAGGCTTCCCTTGCATACTGGAGCTACCAAAGAAATACGGCGAAAATCTTCGCGGGCCGCAGGGTGCGAGAGGTGCACTTCAATCACTGGTGTCTTAACGGCAGCAATGGCATCGCGCAAGGCGACTGATGTATGCGTATAACCTCCAGGGTTAATAATGATTCCATCAAAAGTGAAGCCGTAGCGTTGCACAGCATCAACCAACTCACCTTCGTGATTCGTTTGCATACAATTGAGATTAACTCCAGGATAGCGTTGCTGCAGATCACTTAGATACGCGTCAAGCGATTGTGTGCCATAAACACTCGGCTCTCGCAAGCCGACCAAATTTAAATTTGGACCATTGATGATCGCTATGTTCACGTTGAATGGAATAAGCTAAACACTGAACTTAAGATGCGCTGTGCAACCGAATGAACTCAATTCTGGGCTTCCAAAGTTTCGCGCTTCCACGCGTCTTCGGTAATTGACTTGCCGTTCTTGAAGTAATAGATGCCCGTTTTTGAGATCACTTTGCGGTAAGCATCAACCTTGTTGCCGCGCTTAACCGTACGTTCAATCACAACCTTGTTACCCTCCTTGTACGAACGTTCTTGAACGCCTTCTTCGAGGTTCTCAGCCCCCGCTGGCAAAATGTATTCGTCAGGTGATTTCTCACCTCCCGCGCTGAGCTCGAAACGCTCGCGACGTTTGTCGTACGCTAGGCGTCGCGACTCTTCGTCTTTTTCTTGAAGCATCAAGCCCGTCTGCTCTTTCGCACGTTCAACATCATACATCTGCTCTTCGCGCAATGCTTCTTTGCCATCGCCTACTGAAGCTTGCTGTGCTTTCTTTCCGTCAACCTCAGTGATGGTCAACGACGTGCGTTCGTCAGAAGCTCGACGAACATCGGTTTCGAACCGCTGCTGAGCATCTTTTTTCTCTACCGCAATCTCCATATTTCCTTCGCGCACAAGCTCGCCCTCAGCGCCTTGATCAATCATGCGTTCTTTCGCGCGCTTCACATCAAACTCATTGTCAGTTCTGCGTGAATCACCCATGCTGCTGTAACCACCTGTTGTAGAAGCGTACAATTCATGCCGCTCCTGTGCAATCTCAACGCGCGTTAAACGCTGCGCATCATTTTCAGATAACGCTTGTTGACTTGCTGCCTTATCAGCCGCAGCTTCGGAGGCTTGATCTGTTCTTCGATCAGCTTCGGTGGCAAATCGTGCCGTGCGCTCCGCATCAGCCGCCTTTACCTTCTCACTTTCTTCGACCTGTGATTCACGACGCATTTCTCCATCGCGATAAATCCGAATCAAGCCATCTTCTTTTACTTGCAACTCCTCTTGAGATTCACGACTGCGGAAGTCAGCGTCTGTTTCACGGTTCGTCAATAAATCAGACTGCTTCTGTTTCTTCTCCTCAATGGCCATTGTTTTGGCGCGCTCTTCGCTCAAACGGGCCTCACGGTAGTACCGTTCAGCTTCATCTTCAGTTGAGGTATTGGCATTGTTCGCAAAATCACTG
>CAMCHP010000069.1 GCA_945874695.1 Chryseobacterium gleum | reverse complement strand
AAAAAGAGGCCAGCAACGTGTGGATGGGCACCTTTCACTCTGTCTTCGCGCGCATTCTTCGCATCGAAGCGGAACGCATCAATTACCCGCGCAACTTTACCATCTACGACACCCAAGACAGCCGCTCGCTGCTTAAAGATGTCATCAAAGCGCTCAACCTCGACGAAAAAGAATACAAGCCAGCAACGATTCAAGGACGTATTTCCGCAGCCAAAAACAACCTCATCGGACCCGATGATTACGCTGAGCACGCTGAAATAATGGCCGAAGATCAACAGGCTGGACGTCCGCAAACCTACCGAATTTACCGCGAGTACGCTGCCCGGTGCTACCGATCAGGGGCTATGGATTTTGACGATTTGCTCTACAAGACAAACCTACTCTTGCGCGATTTCCCCGATCTACTCTATAAATACCAATCGAAGTTCCAATTCATCCTAGTCGATGAGTATCAAGATACGAATTTTGCGCAATATCTCATCATTAAGCAGCTCGCCGCGCGCAACCAAAACGTTTGCGTGGTGGGTGACGATGCGCAAAGTATATACAGCTTCCGCGGAGCAAACATAGCTAACATCCTCAATTTTAAGTCTGACTACCCCGATTTCAGCCTCTTTAAACTCGAACAAAACTATCGCTCCACCAAGGTCATTGTAAATGCGGCCAATTCAATCATCGAAAAAAACCGCAAACAAATTCAAAAAACGGTTTGGACAGACAATCCCGAAGGTGACCGAATTGCCGTGAGCCGTTCGCTGTCAGACAACGATGAAGGGCGCTTTGTCGCCCACGATATTTACTCAGTGCGTGCTGCTAAAAACACATCGTACAACCACTTCGCCATTCTCTACCGCACCAATTCGCAATCGCGGGCTTTTGAAGAAGCATTGCGCAAATTGAATGTCCCATACCGAATGTACGGCGGGCTGTCGTTCTATCAGCGCAAAGAAATCAAAGACCTCCTCGCCTACTATCGCCTCACAGCAAACCACAGCGACGATGAGGCGCTCAAACGTGTCATCAATTACCCCGCGCGGGGAATCGGCAAAACAACACTCGAAAAACTCGTGATAGCAGGCGCTGACCACAAGGTTTCGCTGTGGAGTGTCATCACCCAACCCGAACTCTATCCTTGCGATATACCCAACGCTTCATTCGGCAAGTTGGTCGATTTCACAACCATGATCAACAGCTTTACCGTGCAACTCGATACCCGAAACGCCTTCGATCTTTCTCACCACATCGCGCAAAGTAGCCGGCTGCTGCCCGAACTCTACACCGATAAAACCCCAGAAGGTGTCGCTCGCTACGAGAACATTCAAGAGCTCCTGAACGGTATCAAAGAGTTCTCTGATCAAGTCGATCCTGCAAACCCCGATGCCATTCGAACCTTGCCCGACTTCATGGTCGACGTTGCGCTGTTAACTGATGCCGACAAAGCTGACGACGACGAGCCCAAAGTGAATATGATGACCATTCACGCTTCAAAAGGCCTCGAATTTGATTACGTGTATGTTGTTGGTCTTGAAGAAAATCTCTTCCCGAGCCAAATGGCGCTCCACTCGCGCGATGAACTCGAAGAAGAGCGGCGTTTGTTCTATGTGGCGATCACTCGCGCCTGTCAACGCGCCGTGCTCAGTTACGCCGTGAGCCGATACCGCTGGGGGCAACTCACGCAAGCTGAACCTTCGCGCTTCATCGAAGAAATTGACCCCGCGTTTATTCAAACACTTTCAGCCAATGCCCGGCGACCTGAGCCGTTCAACAATTCGTTTGCAACGGCCCAACAGCGGTATTTTCAAATGCCGAACGATACGCATTTCAAGCCCATTTCGAAAACCCCTCCGGCTACCTCGGGCGATGAAAACATCGATACAAGTGGCATCATTCCAGGCGCTGAAGTCGAACATGCGCGTTTCGGTAAAGGCAAAGTTCTCAAGCTCGAAGGACAAGCATCCGACATTAAAGCCACGGTTTTCTTCCCGTCGGCTGGTCAAAAACAACTCTTGTTGAAATACGCCAAATTGCGTTTGCTGTAAAAGTAAGGCGGTCGTTTCAACAAGGTTTTTATCTTCGCCCTATCGGGCGGATGGCCGATCATCGCCATCCACCGTTCAACATAGCACTGCGTATGAATACAAAGCGTTGGTTTTTTGCATCCCTCGGTTGGATGGCAATTGTGGCCTCATCACACGCCCAAACTACGCCCCTACCCGATCCTGGAGCACGGGCGATGCAGGTGGCTTGGATGCACCCCGCAAATTCGCTCGCCAGCATCAAAATAAACCAATACGCTGAATTCGGATTCAAACTCCAAATGGAGCACCGCCGAAAAATCGACAACTTTTTGGCTGACCGCGGTGTTCCCGATCGTATCAATCCGTTTGACCCGCGTGACTTTGATGTGCAGGCATTTTTTACCCGCATCGACACCGTCACCGGTGACACGCTCGAACAACAACGCCGTTTTGGATTCTGGTACCGTGAGTTTGAACGCGATTTATCGTCACCAAAACCCGAAGACTGGAAACATCGCGAAAAAAAAGATTTATTCAAAATGCGCTTCCGCTTCGCCGCGCCAACCGCTGGAGTTTGGCTTGTGCAAGCGCGGGTGATCGCACAAGAAGAAGATACCGTGTACACCGATATCACTCGGTTTGAAGTAACACCCGATGCCAAGACTGGATTTTTGACCGTGGGTGAATCGAAACGGTATTTCACCCGCGACAACGAAACCTTTTTCCCCGTTGGCCAAAACTTGCCTTGGCCTACATGCTCAGCAAACATTGACAGTGTTTGCGCCACCGTTCCGTGTGCGAAAAACGAGCCTTATTGTCACGGGCGAACCATCAATCCTTACGGTTACTTGGTTTACCACAAACAAATGGAGTTGCTCAAAGCAAGCGGGGCCAACTACTTCCGTATGCTCATAGCCCCTTGGAACCTTGAAATTGAATTTGAAGAACTCAACAACTACGATGCGCGCATGCATTGCGCTTGGGAAATTGACCAAATTCTCGCTAAGGCCGAAGAGCTGGGGCTGCTCATCCACTTCAACCTGCAGGTGCATTATCCGTTCGAAAACCCCTCAGTGTACAGCATGTACAATTGGGATTACGGTGACATTAGCTGCTTCCCCTATGACGAACCGTATTGTTATTTTGACGAGCTACAACTTGAAACGCCGCGCGATTTCTTAGCCAGCGAAGCTGCGCAGCGCCATTATAAAAACCGGCTCCGCTACCTTATTGCACGCTATGGCTATGCAACCTCCATCGGAGTATTGGAGCTCTTCAGCGAAGCAAATAACCTCGGACAAGCCGGCCATGTAGATGCCAATTGTGTCATCGATAAGAGCAAACATCAAAATCAGCCCTACCATACCGAAGCGGGTTATGCCGAGCAACTCGGGCGCTGGCACAAAGAGCTTGCGCGGTACATCAAAGAAGACCTCGGTCACAGCGACCATATTCTTGCAGTGAATTACACCGGGCCGCCAGAATTTATGAAAGGCGATAGCTCTTTTTATTGGTCCCATGTTGATTTAGCCACCTTCAACAGTTACCACGTTGGCATCAATAAACTCTACAAGGCATCTGAAATGATGACCGCATTTCGACGGGGCAGCAAGCGCAAAAAACAAGATAACTTCAATCCACCAGCACTCAACAAACCATTCATGCACTCGGAGATCGGCCCTGGGCTTGAAGGCGTCGAATTTTGTGACGACAACCTGCGGTGGATTCAGGCCGTGTGGCTCAGTCCGCTCACCGGAATGGCAGGCACAGCAATGAATTGGAGCAACCAAGAAGCGGTCGACCTTTGGCCGCATTTAGGGCGCATCGTACAGTGGTTTTCAGCCTATCGGCTGGATGAACAGCGCTTCATTAATCAACACGCCGAACGAAAAGACAACCGGGCTGAATTGCTCGCCCTGCGCAGCACCAGCGGAGATCGCATCGCCATAGGGGCGATTCATAATCGCACGGTGAATTTTTATACCCGCGCGAATCAAAATCACCCGGCGTGCACCAATACTGCCGACCCATTCATTGGCTCCTTGCCAGATGTGTACACACTGGCCGTAGATGTCACCAATGACCGAGGTGGCAACGCACTGGCTGTTACCAACATGGGCAGTTTATTGCGCTACACGATCGAATTTCGTGACCCCTACACGTGGGAACTTGTTGCTACCACCGAACAGCGTACATCAGCGAGCGGGAGATTGCGCATTGACTACCCGGTACTATCGGCCAATGGCAGTGCCTTCTATTTGTTTACAGCAACCCGTTTGAAGTAGCGCATTAACTTGCAAATAAACTTTGCCTTTTCGTTACCTTTGTATTCATGGAAAATTTGGAAGGCTTCGAGCCATACAACAGTTTACGTCCTGACTTAATCATCCCTGAATACGGCCGAAACATTCACAACATGGTGAATTACGCCGTTTCAGTAGCTGACCGCGAGGAACGAAATAAGATCGTATTTGCGATCATCAATGTAATGGGACAGCTGTTTCCGCATTTGCGCGATACCGAAGACTACAAGCATAAATTGTGGGATCACATCCACATTATGGCGCGCTTCGAACTTGATGTCGATAGCCCCTATCCCAAACCTGATCCCGAGACCTTCAAAACCAAGCCTGACCGAGTAGCCTATCCAAAAGATGAGCCGCGATTTGGGCACTATGGCAAAATCATTGAAAAAATGATTGAAAAGGCCATCGCCATGGAGAACGAAGAAGAGAAACTCGCATTTACCAAGGCCATTGCCGACTTAATGAAACGTCAATATGTGACGTACAACCGCGCTACGGTTGAAGACAAAGTCATTCGTCAACAACTCGAGATACTTTCTGCGGGCAAATTAAACTTACCCGAAGATTTCGAATTAATTACCGCGACTGACATCGCACGCATCGCGAGCAGCGGTCCGTCAAACAACCCCAAATCAAAGGGTAACATCAAGCGACGCAAAATGATGAAAAAGCGCTAAGCGCCTATTCATTGTTTATTGTCGATAAGTTTTCGTGCCTCCCCTGAGAGTTTGCAGATGTTTTTAAAACTTCCGCTCGCAAAACTCTTGAACCCACATGGAAACCTTTATCATCGAAGGAGGAATACCGCTGAAGGGCGAAATTCACCCACAAGGAGCGAAAAACGAAGCGCTTCAAATCATCAGTGCTGTACTCCTCACAGCAGAACCTGTAACCATTTCAAACATCCCCGACATTGTCGATGTCAATAAATTGATCGACTTACTCGGCTCCATGGGAGTTAAAATCAATCGGGTAAGCCGCGACACATGCATTTTCCAAGCCGACGCGGTTAACCTTGACTACCTCGAATCAGACGAGTTTAGAAAGAAGGGCGCCAGCTTACGCGGGTCGATCATGATTGTTGGTCCGCTCCTCACCCGTTTTGGCAAGGCCTTCATCCCGCGCCCGGGTGGCGACAAAATTGGCCGCCGTCGACTCGACACGCACTTTCTTGGCTTTCAAGATCTGGGCGCCAATTTTACCTATGACCCCAAAGAGAGCTTCTATCGTGTGACATCCGACCGTTTGAAGGGCGGATACATGTTGCTGGACGAGGCATCGGTGACTGGCACCGCAAACATAGTTATGGCCGCGGCCATGGCCGAAGGCACCACGACCATTTACAATGCAGCCTGCGAACCCTATTTACAGCAATTGTGCAAGATGATCAACCGCATGGGCGGCAAAATCTCGGGCATCGGTTCGAACCTGCTCACCATTGAAGGTGTATCGAAGCTCGGCGGTTGCGAACACCGCTGCCTTCCTGACATGATTGAAATCGGCAGTTTCATTGGCTTAGCCGCCATGACCCGCAGTGAAATTACCATTAAAAACTGCGCCTACGATGAGCTAGGGATTATCCCTAAAACCTTCCAGCGCTTAGGTATCAAACTCGAACGCCGGGGCGACGACATCTACATTCCTGCACAAGAAATGTATGCCATCGAGAGCTTCATTGACGGCTCAATTATGACCATTTCTGATGCGCCTTGGCCAGGCTTTACTCCTGACCTACTCTCAATCGTTTTGGTCACCGCAACACAGGCACAAGGCTCTGTGCTCATTCACCAAAAGATGTTTGAGAGCCGTTTATTCTTCGTCGACAAACTCATTGATATGGGGGCGCAAATTATTCTATGCGACCCCCACCGAGCAACCGTGATTGGCCTTGAACGCAAAACCGCTTTGCGCGGAGTCACCATGACTTCGCCCGACATACGGGCAGGCGTATCACTGCTTATTGCAGCCCTATCGGCTGAAGGAACCAGCACGATTCACAACATCGGTCAAATCGATCGCGGATATCAGTATATTGAGCAGCGCTTAAAGCAATTGGGAGCGCGCATTCAACGGGTATAATTTTGGAACGATTCTTGCCGTTGTACGTAAACCGCATTTAAATACCAAAAGATGAAATTCAAAAACCTCCTTAAACTCACCTTGATGCTTGTGGCACTTTTTGCCATCGGTTTGGTGTTTGAAGCAAAAAGCCATGAACCTGTTAAAACGAGCACTGCTGCTGGCCCACAAGTTGGAACCAACATCGGCAACCTCGCCCCCGAAATTGAGCTTCCAGGTGTTGATGGTAAAATATACAAACTATCAGACCTACGTGGTAAGGTGGTTCTAATCGACTTTTGGGCATCATGGTGCGGGCCTTGCCGCCGTGAGAATCCGAATGTAGTGCGTGCATACGACAAGTACCAGAAGGCTAAATTCAAAACCGCAAAAGGTTTTGAAGTGTTCAACGTTTCACTTGATCGCACCAAAGAAAATTGGGTAGCAGCCATCGCGCAAGACAAATTGAAATGGAAGTATCACGTGAGCGCCCTCAAGCAATGGGATTGCCCCGCCGCAAAGAGCTACGGCGTGAATTCGATCCCAATGAGCTTCTTGATCGACCAGAATGGCATTATTGTGGCGAAAAATCTTCGCGGCATGGAACTTGACCGCGAAGTTGATAAGCATGTAAAGGCCTTCAAGTAAGCGCCATCCATAAATACAAAGCAATTCAAGGGCTGACGCTTAGCTGTGTCAGCCCTTTTTGCATCCGGCCGTTTAGGCCGAAACCTAAAAAAACCAATAGACGAAGAAACGCGTGAAAAGGTGACAAAACTGACCTGAGTGCCTTAACTTCGCGCCCCGAACTGACAAGATGTCGTTTTAAGACCAATTGGCAAAGTCTTTGCCATTACCGGAGCACTAAAGTTACCCGCGATGGAAGAGAACGAAAAAGTGAATAGCACAGACATGACCGAAGAAAACACTGCAGACTCAACTGCTGAGCAGCATGAACAAGTTGCTGACGTGTCACGTGAAGAACAGCTTGAGCTGGAGTTGCGCGATATGAAAGATAAATATACGCGCTTGCACGCTGATTTTGACAACGCCCGGAAGCGTCATGCCCGCGAACGCTTAGATTTGATTCAAACGGCATCGGCCGCGGTAATCAAAGAGCTATTAAGCGTGATGGACGATTTCGAACGCGCTGAACAGGCCATTAAAGCGAGCGGTGACAACAGTGCGCTCGAAGGTATCGCATTGATTCACCACCGCATGCAACGCATTCTTGAAGGCAAGGGCCTAAAGGCGATGGATGCTTTACACGCGCCATTCGATACCGAATTTCACGAAGCAATAACCAATATTCCTGCGCCCAGCGATGACCTCAAGGGCAAAGTGGTTGATGTGGTTGAGAAAGGGTACTTCATTCATGACACGGTGATCCGCTACGCAAAAGTAGTTGTAGGTCAATAATTTAGTCATTATGGCAAAGCGCGATTACTATGAAATTTTAGGGCTCAGCCGCAACGCTGACGAGGCCGAGATTAAGAAGGCCTACCGCAAAATGGCCTTGAAATATCACCCTGATAAAAATCCAGACGACAAAGATGCCGAAGAGCGTTTCAAAGAAGCAGCTGAGGCCTATGAAGCTTTGAGTGATCCTCAAAAGCGTAAAATGTACGACCAGTTTGGTCATGAAGGCATGCGCGGCCAAGGCGGCTATGGCGGCGGTGCGGGCATGAACATGGATGACATTTTCAGTCAGTTCGGTGATATTTTTGGGGGCGCCTTCGGCGGATTTAGCGGCGGTGGTGATCCTCGTCGCGGTCGTCGCATCAAAGGTTCGAACTTGCGAATCAAGGTGAAGTTAACCTTGGAAGAGATTGCCAATGGCGCACGCAAGAAGATTAAAGTACTGAAGCTCGTTCAGGCAGAGGGCGTCGATTACAGCGACTGTGCAACGTGTGGTGGAAGCGGACAAGTGCGACGCGTCACAAATACTTTTCTGGGTCAAATGCAAACGGCTGCTACCTGCAATGCTTGTGGAGGTGCTGGCAAAACGGTAAAATCAAAACCCAAAGACACCAACGAACACGGCTTGCGCAGAGAAGAGGCTGAAGTTACCATCGATATTCCAGCAGGTGTTGAAGATGGCATGCAGCTGAACGTGCGCGGAGAAGGCAACGCTGGTCCGTTTGGTGGTGTACCTGGCGATTTACTTGTTGTTATCGAAGAGCAAGAGCATGAACTCTTAAAACGCAATGGCAAAAATCTGCATTACGATTTGTACCTCAACTTTGCGGATGCCACAATGGGGTGCAATGCGGAGGTACCGTTGATCACAGGAAAGGCCAAGATAAAGGTCGACCCCGGCACGCAGAGCGGGAAAATTGTTCGCTTACGAGGCAAGGGATTACCAGCTGTTGACAGCTATGGTAGCGGCGACTTGCTCGTTAACATTTCAGTTTGGACACCGCAAAACCTCACAGCCGAGGAGCGTAGCATCTTGGAGAAACTTAAAGAAGCCCCAAATTTTCAGCCCAATCCGACCCACCGTGACAAAGGCTTCTTTCAAAAGGTGAAGGAAATGTTTACCTGAGCTTACCACCTGTCACGAAATCGGTACGCTGCTCATGTCAGCTGCCTGTGCTCGCCGTGATTGATTAGTTTTATACCCATAACTACTCCCTATGTTAGCGCTAGAGGTAAAACACATCAACAAAGCATACGGCAGCCACAAGGCCTTGTCGGATGTTAGTTTAGCAATGCCCGAGGGGTGCATTTACGGGCTTTTAGGCCCCAATGGTGCAGGCAAAACCTCGCTTATTCGCATCATCAACCAGATCACCGCGCCCGATGAAGGTGAGGTGATTTTTTTTGGTGAGCCGCTCAAGGCCGAGCATGTGCATCAGATCGGCTATTTGCCTGAGGAGCGCGGCTTGTATCGCAAGATGAAAATCGGCGATCAGGCGATGTATCTCGCTCAGCTTAAAGGCATGTCAAAAAGCGATGCCAAACGCGAACTCAAAATGTGGTTTGAGCGGCTCGATATTGGCGACTGGTGGAACAAAAAGGTGGAAGAGCTCAGCAAGGGCATGGCCCAAAAAGTGCAGTTCGTTTCAACGGTTTTACATAAACCGCGCTTGCTCATATTGGACGAACCCTTCAGTGGTTTTGACCCCATCAACGCAGCGGTAATTCGACAAGAAATACTACGCCTGCGTGATGAAGGCGCGAGCATCATCCTCTCAACCCATAACATGGCATCTGTAGAGGAGATTTGCAATAACATCACCCTCATTCATCAATCGCATGTAGTGATCGAGGGCGAGGTGAATGAGGTTCGAAACCGCTATGCCCAACACGAATTTGAAATTGAGTTTCATGGCAGTTTGATTGGCTTCACAACCAGTTTAGGGCCGTTTTTTAACCTTGTGCGAACAGAGGGTGAGACAAACCACCATCGGGCTATTGTAAAACTTGGCGAAGGAAAAAAATTGAACGACTTACTGAAATCGGTTGTCGATACTGTGGAAATTCAAGAAGTAAAACCTCGTGTACCTTCTATGAACGAGATTTTCATTTCAGCAGTGAGCAACGCAAAAACATCGGTATGAACAAGATTGCCCTAATTATCACGCGAGAATACCTGAGTCGGGTGAAAAAGCGATCGTTCGTGATCATGACTTTAGTTGGCCCTTTGCTTTTTGCAGGCCTCATGGCTGTGGCCATATTCGTAGCACAGGCTGATCAAACCGAGCATAACATCTTGGTTGTTGATACCACAGGCATTGTTACTCGCCTCGATGAAGCCTCGCGCCAGTATGTGCCCACCTGCCTCGATTGCTTTCCTGAAAAAGACGGCTATGTGTGGCGGTTCACCAACCAACAAATCACAGATAGCGTTTTCATCGCAAGCGACCATACCGTAATGATTGAGCTGTACGATGACCTCTACTTGCATAAAAAGGTGGGGTTGTTTTACAAGAAAGTCCCGAGCATCAGCGCTACAAGTCATATGGAAGCCAACATCGAACGGGCGGTTGAGCGGGCGCGTGTTGTGAGTGAAGGCGTAATTGACTACGAAGCCTATAAACGACTCAAAGTTGACCTCACGCTGAACAAGGTGAACATAAAAAAAGGCGATTCGTTTGAACAAGAACGCGCTGGCGTTGGCATGGGCTTCGCTGTGATCATTTTCTTCTTCATCTTCGTTTTCGGTGCCTACGTGATGCGCGGGGTGATGGAAGAAAAATCCAATCGCATAGTTGAGGTTATCATTTCTTCGGTGAAGCCGTTTCAATTGATGCTTGGAAAAATTATCGGCATCGGTTTGGTTGCAATCACGCAAATTTTGATTTGGGTCGTGTTTTCGATGATCATTTTTGGCGTTGTTGGGCTCCTCTTCGAGTCTGGAAGTTTGGCTGGCGCCATGGAGACTGCAGAGACCATGCAGGCGGGTCAAGCCAACATGGATTTCGAAAGTTTTCTTGCACAGCAAGACGGCTTTAAACTGCTTCTTGAAATCAATTGGATCTTGATGTTGAGCATGTTTGTGCTGTACTTCATTGGCGGTTACTTATTGTACAGCGGACTATTTGCATCGATCGGTGCCGCTGTCGACGATGAAAACGACACCCAGCAATTTATGGCACCCGTTATGCTCCCCTTGATGTTTGCCTACTTCATTTCGATCATGAGTGTGAACAATCCGGAAGGGATTGCAGCAAAAATCTTCTCCTTTATTCCCCTCACCTCACCTACAGTGATGATGGTGCGCGTGGCCATCGGTGGCGTTAGTTTTTGGGAACTTCTGCTCTCATTGGGCATATTGGCGGCAAGTTGTTTCGGCATGATTTGGATTGCTGGTAGAATATATCGCACAGGCATTCTAATGTACGGCAAGCGCGCTTCGTACAAAGAACTTTGGAAGTGGATTACCTACAAGAACTAAGATGCGCGTAGGAATCATTGACTGTGGTACCAATACGTTTAATTTGCTTATCGCCGAAGTATCGGCGGATGGGTGGACGGGTCTTTTCACAGGCAAGATCGCTGTAAAACTGGGCAAAGGCGGTTTCGCCCAAGGCTTGATTCGATCAGAGCGTTTGGCGCGTGGCTTGGATGCCTTGCACATTCACCGAGAAACGATGATCAATTTCGGGGTAGAAAAGTGCCTTGTTTTGGCCACAGCAGCTGTGCGCGAAGCATCAAATGCGCACGATTTCTTAAGGCGTGTGCGCGAACTTACCGGACTTGAAATGATGGTGATTGACGGCTTACGCGAGGCTGACCTTATTTATGCTGGGGTTGCTCAAACCCTTGATTTGACCGACGCATACGTCACGGTAATGGACATTGGCGGCGGCAGCACTGAATTTATCATCGCCAATGCACAAGGTGTAGCCTGGAAGCAGAGCTTTCCGCTGGGCGTTGCGCGCATCCAGGAGTACTTACATCCAGGTGAAATTCTCACGCAAGAAGATATTGAACGTTTGCAGCAATCGTTCACCTCAGTGCTTGCTCCGCTCGGCGAGGCGCTTCAGCATTATCCTTCAAAGACACTGATTGGTGCGTCGGGTTCATTTGACACCCTGGTTTCAATGTACCATGCATCCGGCGATCAGCCGAAAAGAAAAAAAGCGACTTCAAACACGATCGGGTTGAGCGCCTTCTCCAATTTGCACCAGCGTTTGGTTCAGAGCAACTTGGAAGAACGTCTTGCGATGCCGGGGATGTTACCTATGCGCGCCGAAACGATGCCATTGGCCACACTCCTGATTGACTATGTGCTGCACCTCGGCCCATTTGAACACCTCCTCCAGTCTGATTTTGCACTTAAGGAAGGCGCATTGATGCGCGCACTTGAGGGAAAACTGCAATTACAGGCCCTGCAATCACTCGAACGTGAAAACGCTTGATTGCCGAGAAAATGCGTTCTAACTTCGCAGCGCAAACGACGCTTTATCGCTCATATATAAGATAGCATGCCAAAAATTTTGATCATCGATGACGAAGCCAGCATTCGCAGCTCGCTAAAAGAGATTTTAGAATATGAATCGTATGAGGTTGAAGTAGCCGAAAACGGAAAGCTAGGTATCGAAAAAGCGCGGGAAACCGCATTTGACTTGATTTTTTGCGACATTAAAATGCCAGTTCTTGATGGCATTGAAACGCTCGAGCGGTTGAAAGTTCTAGGCATTGACACACCGGTTGTGATGATTTCGGGGCATGGCACGGTAGAAACCGCCGTTGAAGCCTTGAAAAAAGGAGCCTGGGATTTCATCGAGAAACCGCTCGATTTGAACCGTATTTTGGTCACCGTGCGCAATGCGAGCGATACTGCGCATTTGGTACAAGAAACCCAAACCTTGAAACGCAAAATCAATTTGCGCAAAGGGTTTGAGATCATTGGGGCATCTCCAGCCATTGAAGAAATTAAAACCTTGATTGAGACCGTTGCACCCACCGATGCCCGTGTATTAATTACCGGTGGGAATGGGTCAGGTAAGGAGCTGGTTGCACGTCAGCTCCATGAGAAGAGTGAGCGTGCTGAGGCGCCTTTTGTTGAAGTAAACTGCGCTGCGATTCCTGCCGAATTGATTGAAAGCGAACTTTTTGGTCATGAAAAAGGTGCATTTACTTCGGCGATCAAACAGCGCAAAGGCAAGTTTGAGCAAGCCGATGGAGGAACTTTATTTCTCGATGAAATTGGAGACATGAGTTTGTCAGCACAAGCCAAAGTGCTCCGGGCCTTGCAAGAGCACAAAATCAGTCGCGTCGGTGGAGACAAAGACATCAAAGTGAATGTACGCATCTTGGCTGCAACGAATAAGAACCTTAAGGAAGAAATTGCTTCGGGCCATTTTCGCGAAGATTTGTACCATCGTTTGAATGTGATTCCAATTCATGTGCCTTCGTTGAAAGAACGCGTTTCAGACATTCCACTCTTGGCTGAGCATTTCATCGCCCTCATTTGCGAAGAATATGGCAAACCTCCTAAACCGATTACAGCGTCAGCGTTAAAGGCCTTACAAAAAGGAGATTGGACAGGGAACATTCGCGAACTTCGGAATGTCATCGAGCGACTGATCATTCTTAGTCAAGACAAAATCGATGAAGAGCACGTGGTGAAATACGCCCAAATTGGTCAGTAGTGGCCGCCAATCAAAGCTGCACTGAACAAGGCTCCTTCGCGCATCGCAATCGGTTTCAGTGAAGGCCTTGGAACTGATATTCTTTGCAAACTTTTACACCACTTGAGGGCAACCCTTCACTACTATCTGCGTCTTACATATAGAATACACGGTTGTTCAACTGTTAAACCATAATATTATGCAGAACTTCATAGACTCATTCAGCCAAGAGAGCACAGGTATTGCGATCTTGCTTGCCCTCCTCATTCTTATTGGAGCAGTTGCAAAGTGGCGTATGTTCTTGAAATGCAACCAGCCAGGTTTGGCCGCGATCGTTCCAGTTTGGGACATCATTGTTGCACTTCGCATCGTTGGTCGTCCGGCCAGTCATTTTTTCTACTTCTTTATCCCTGTGTTCAACATTTACTTTGGCTTCCGCTTGTTGATCGAGTTGGCGCAAAGTTTCGGTAAAACGACGGTGTTGGATTACATCTTCGTTCTGGTGTTCAACCTGTTCTACGTCTTGAATCTTGGTTTGGCCTATAATGAAGAGTATTACGGCCCTGTGTATGGCGTAAATCCAGAAGAATTAAAAGCACGCGAAGCGCGTTACGCAACATCGTAATTAACTCGCGGTTCTAAAACTAGTTATACTCTACTTCGAAAGCGGTCAACTGATAAAGTTGGCCGCTTTTTGTATGGCTTCACTCAAACCTGCTGGATTTTTACCACCGGCAGTAGCAAAATATGCTTGGCCTCCGCCTCCTCCGTCAATGTACTTCGCGAGCTCACGAACAACATTTCCTGCATTGAGTCCTCGTGCTTTTACGAGCTCATCGCTGATCACACATGTCACTGAAACCTTGTCATCGATGTGTGATCCGAAAACGGCGAACATGTTCTCTTTCTCAGCTCGAAACTTGAAGGCAATGTCTTTGAGCTCTGCAGGGCCAAGGTCAACGCGTGCTGCCAAGAACTGCACGCCATTCACGGTTGTGAATTGGGTTGAAAGTTCTTTTTTGATTTCAACCGCTTCTTTCTTTCTGAATGCTTCAATTTCGCGGCTGAGCAAGGTATTCTTTTCAATAAGGTCGGTAACGGCCTTTGTTAAATCGGCAGGATTCTTCAATAATCCTGCTACACTACGCAAACTGTTTCGCTCAGCCTCGATGAACTGACGAGCACCTTCGCCGGTCAATGCTTCGATTCGACGCACCCCAGCTGCCACTGCTCCTTCAGAAGTCAGAATAAAACTTCCAATTGCTCCCGTGGCCGCGACGTGAGTTCCACCGCATAATTCAACCGAAGACCCGAATCGAATCATGCGCACCACATCGCCGTATTTCTCGCCGAAAAGCATCATTGCACCTGCTGATTGAGCCTCTTCTAAAGGTACCGCACGGCGCTCATCGAGGTTTAAATTGTTCAGGATGCGTGCATTAACGATCGACTCAACGGCCTTCAATTCATCTTCGGTCATTTTACCAAAATGCGAGAAGTCGAAACGAAGGTAATCAGGACTCACCAGCGAACCTTTTTGTTCGACATGGGTGCCCAGTATTTCACGTAAAGCTTCGTGAAGCAAGTGTGTCGCTGAGTGATTTCGGGCTGTCGATTGACGACGCGCCACATCAACCTGAGCTACGAAAGTGGCCATCGGGTCGGCAGGCAAGCGATCAGCAAAGTGTATGATCAAGTTGTTCTCGCGGCGTGTATCGGTAATCTCCAAGCGCTCAGCACCTGCAATCAATACGCCGGTGTCGCCCACTTGGCCGCCACCTTCAGGATAGAATGGTGTCAGATTGAAAACCAACTGCACCTGCTCTTTTCCTTTTTGGCGAATCTTCCGGTAGCGGGTAATTTCGATGTTGGCTTCGAGGAGGTCATATCCTACGAATTCTGCATAGTTGTCATCGCGCAATTCAACCCAGTCTTCGGTATCGATTTTAGCTGCCGCGCGCGACCGATCTTTTTGCTGCTGGAGTTCTGCTTTAAAGGCCTCTTCATCTATACGTTTACCTCGTTCAGCGGCAATTAATGCCGTCAAATCAACTGGGAAGCCGAAGGTATCATAGAGTTCGAACACTGTTTTCCCATCGATGACGTCGCCCCCTGTCGC
>CAMCHP010000068.1 GCA_945874695.1 Chryseobacterium gleum | reverse complement strand
GCTTCGGCACTGCTGAGATCGAAAATGCCATCAATGCCAATGATCAAGTCGCTGAATCGGCAGTGGTAGGATACCCCCATGACATCAAGGGGCAAGGAATTTATGCTTACGTAATCTTGAAACACGAGGGTGCCAATCTCGATAATGTGCGCGCTGAGATAATAGAAACGGTGATTAAGCAAATTGGAAAGATAGCAAAGCCCGATCGCATTCAATTTGTGCCCGGCTTGCCAAAAACGCGCAGTGGAAAGATCATGCGCAGAATCTTGCGCAAGGTGGCCGAAGGTGATACCTCCAATTTGGGTGATACATCGACATTGCTTGACCCAGAAGTAGTAGATGTGATTATCGCCGGCGCGATTCATTCATAAACATCACGACATAAAAAAAGGGGCTGTCTGAAAAGACAGCCCCTTTTTGTCAACCTAAATTTCTTAGTCGATAATTATCTTTTGGGTAATCTGTGCACCATTCAGTTCAATTACCAATTGGTACACGCCTGCTGCCGCATCGGTATTGAGTACATGACGCACTTGAAGCTGGTTTTGATTGAGTTCTTCAGCTACAATTGTACGACCAGCCATGTCTACCAAACGAATAGCAATGTCGGCCGCCTGGGTCAACTCCAATTCGATATTCAACACGCCATTCGACGGGTTTGGATATACATTAAAGCTCTCAACTCCTTCAATGGTTTCTACACTCACTACGGTTACGTTAACTGCAACACGTGGCGAAGAGCAGTAGAATGCCTGCTTACGGATGCTCCAATCATAGAAGTAGTAGTAGTAGCTTGCTCCAAACACAGAGTCATAAATTTCGCCTACTGTTCCAATGGCATACGGATAAGTAACACCACCGCTGTTTCGGAAGAGCGTATGTTCAGGACAACGCAAGCTCATGCCATTTCCAACTGGAACATCAAAGTTCAATTCAATTACGTGCTCACCAACGGCTAGATCGAAGGTTGCCGATTGAAGCACGACTCCGCTGCCATCAACAAGTTGCACGGTGCGAACACCAGCCGTTGAGTTTGAAGGAACGTACACACGAACAGATTCAATAGTAAAGGGTTCCCAAGCGTTAAAGAAGCTGTGTGCTCCGCTTGACGGAAGTCCACCTGCTCCAGCGTTCGTGTCTTTGCCGCCAACTTCTTCTTCACCACCGTATTGAATGTTTGATTCAACGTAGTAAGTAGCCGATTCAACAACGAATTCAGTAAAGAAGACTGAACCTTCGCCTACTGGCTCAGTCGCATCAATGGCATCGTACCACAATAAATTTTGGCCGCTTGCTGAAAGTTCAGCAACACCAGCATTACCCATTTGCACGTCGACAACTTCAGGAGTTGCAGGGGCAGGAAGCGCTGTAATGGTAATCACATCAGAAACTAATTCAACGTTCTCGCACAATCCGTCGATAGTTACTGAATAGTCTCCGCCTTCGCTCACCGCAATCATTTGGTCAGTCATACCATTCGACCACAAATACCCACTACCTGGGCCAGCGATCAAGAATACTTCATCACCTTGGCAAATGATATCGGCACCTTGCAATTCAATTGACGGAACTTCTTCAGTAATTACTTCAACCACAACCGAGTTTGAAACTGACGCACATTCGTCTTCCCAAACAATTACGTTGTAAGTGCCTGATGCTGATGCTTGAATGCTTTGTGTAGTTTGTCCGTTTGACCAAGTGTATGATGTACCTGCTTCAGCCGTAAGGGTCACAAAATCTCCAGGGCAAATGGTGAGTGCACCGCCCGTTGTAATTGTGCTTGGCTCAGCGATACATGGCGCTTCGATCAAATCGTGTGCGGTGTTGATTGCAGGGTTATCAAGCACAGTGATGATGCCACTTGGCCATTTAATAATCACCTGCTCAATAGCATCAGCAGTGCCCAAACCGAAGTGTGCGGTAAGCGAGCTCATAGGGCTGAATGATTCTCCTGCACGAATCTCGCGCACTTGAATACCCCAAGCACCGTAAATTTCGATACGCGCACCAATGGCATCTTTGTTTGAAACCAAACCTTCAAGGTTGAATTTCACCCAGTTGTTATCGTTTCCATTGTTAACCCACATGTTGCTGCCGTTGATCACGTCAAGGAAGCCGTCATTATTAAAATCACCAATTCCACCGCGGCTGAACGACAAGTCATAGCCTGTGAAAGTACCGTCGCCATTGTTCAAGTAAATCTCGCGATCAAGCTCAGCAAGAATGTCAATGAATCCGTTGTTATCAAAATCGTGGCCATCACCATTCCAAGCGCCAAGGTCGCTTGCAGTAATACCAGTGCTTGCAATTTGATCGGTAAATGTACCATCACCATTGTTCATCATCATGCGGTTTGCCCATTCGTGGTTCAAAATGAAGGCGTCAAACAAACCATCATTGTTAAAGTCTTCGAAAACGGTAGTCCAGCTTTGATCATCGTCATCAAGGTTTGCTTCTTCGCCAACTTCGGTGAACGTGCCATCGCCATTGTTGCTGTACAACAAGTTGATTCGGCGTGGAGAGCCAGCCGGTGCTCCACCGCTGCACTTTGTGATGTAAAGGTCTGAATCACCATCGTTGTCGTAATCAACCCAGATTGCTGAGTAGTTACCTGCTTCATCGAGCGTTGGGAACCACTGGATATCAAGGGTTAAATTGCCATTACCGTCGTTGCGGTATGGGTGGCTTTGATCAACGTCGTGGCATACAAAGGCGTCAATATGTCCGTCGTTGTTGATGTCAGAAAACGTCGAACGCTGGCAGAAAATGTACTCAGGACGTGCGTCTTCAGTGAATGCTGTACCATCGTTGTTCGCCATCACAAATGACACACGTGAGCCGTTACCGAAGAGCAAATCGGTGAAGCCGTTCTCATCAATATCGGCTGCACAAATGCTCCAGTTCGGCATATTTTGAATGTTCAATGGGTAAAATACCCCATTCATTGTTCCGTTTAATTGTTGATAATCAACGTAAATGCCCGAATTGACTACACGCACAACGTCATCGAGTTGGTCACCGTTCATGTCTACTGCGCAATCTCGAGAGCTTGAACCGTTGATTGGCTGTAGCGCTGAATTCATGTTCGTGAAGCTCACTTGAGCCCACGCGCTGCCAGCTATGAGCATCAAGGCCAGCATACTTGCAGATCGTAAATGTTTGATCATTTGTTTGGTTTTAATGGTTTCCTTGCGTTGATGTTGAAGACTGTGGACAAGAGAATGTTAGACTTCGAATCTTAGGCTTCAACGTCTAAATATACTAATTTTCTTGAAATCAGTTCACAAGGAAGCGGAACCGCACGATTGACCCTTCAGTTGAGATTACAAGAATGTACAAACCACCAGACAGGCTGGGCGGCAACACCATCTCATCTTGATGAGCCAATTCTCGACTAAGAACGAGTTGTCCCGAAGCTGTGTAGAGCCGACAGGAATGTAGCGCATTGGAATTTGGCGCTGCAAGAATTACAACATTCCGAACGGGGTCATATTCGAAAACCCAGTCATTTGTATCCGTTCCAAGCATGAAATCAGGGACCTCAAGTGTGAAATCAAAAACCACTTCACAACCCTTATCATCAACAACGAGCAAACTATAGTTACCTGGCTCCAAGCCACTTGCACCATTCTCACTGAGCAAAGTGTTGTTGAGGTAATAGGCATAAGGAGGAACCCCGCCGCTTGCTTCAGCCCAAACAGCGCCCCCACTTTGAGGCGTGCCTTGTTCAACGGTTGCATCCAATTGAAGTAACTCGGGCTGCGGCACTTCAACCGTTCCTATTGCCGAACATGCGTTGATATCCGTAAACGTGTAGGTATACCATCCGGCCGTGAGGCCGAGAACAGAAACACCCGATGCACCATTGTCCCAAATCACAGTTTCAGCATCGATACCGCTCGCGTTGAAAAGCGCGATACTACCGTCGTTCAGGCCGTTGCATGTGACTGGACTGGCAATTGCACTCACGTCAGGAGCCGGCGTAAAAACCACCTCAATCAAAGCCGTGGTTGAAATACCATACGGGTTTATAAGGGTTACGGCGTAGCCGCCGGATGCAGTAACTTCAAGATAACGGGTTGTATCACCTGTGCTCCACAGGTAATTTGCATGGTCGCCGGCGTCAAGCAGGATCGTATCTCCAGCGCATTGGGTGAGTGGACCGTCAGCAGAGATTTGGGCAGTGTAAGTTTCGCCCTCCGTGAAGTGATAGCTGGCATTCACAGGGAGGTTGTAATACCAATCGGTATGCCCCATGTTGTAGTGCACCGAAACCGAATCTACCTGTGTAAGTTGGCCCAACCCAAATATGTGGTGTTGTGAATTTTGCCCAAGGTAATTCTCGCCGCAGAGCGTCCATTGGGTGTAAGTTTCACCGCCTGCATACACGCGAATCCAAGAGCCAATCGCTTGTCGATTTGACACGGTACCTTCGAGCGTAATTTTGATGTAGTTGTTATCGCCTCCATTGTTCTGCCAGAGGTATGCGTTATGAGGAGAGCGATTGGCAACGGCCAAATCATAGTATCCATCGTTGTTGATATCACCCCTGGCAACAGCAAAACTGCGCACGGGCGTTACGGTTGGAAATACGTCATTGGCTGTTTCGAAAATGCTTCCCGCGTGCCGAAAGAAATAATTGGGTTGTTGGGTTGCAATGATGCTTGGGTCGCCGGTGCAGACATATAAATCTTGTAACCCATTGTTATTGTGATCGAACCAAACAGCGCCCCATGACCAATGGTCGAGCTGAACGGCCCAAGTTTCACCCAGTTCTGAGAAGGTGCCGTTGCTATTGTTTACTAAGAGTTTGGGTTTCTTGCCCGTGACACCGGTGTTGGTGAAGTACACATCAAGATCGCCATCATTTTCGAAATCAGCTACGCTGGCGGTCATGGGATCATGCCCCGCAAAACCCACAAAGGCAAAATTGGTCGTGTTTGTGAACGTGCCGTCACCGTTGTTTCGGTACAACGAATTGGCAAAAAGTCGATCGTTAATTACAAAGAGGTCTATCCACCCGTCTTCGTCGTAATCAAACCAAACACTTTGAAAAGAAAGTTTTACCCCATCGGCTACGCCTGCTTCCAATGAAACATCGGTGAAGGTTCCATCGCCGTTGTTGCGGTACAAATGGTTGTTGGCATTGAATTCATCATTGCCTGGGTCAAGCGCGTATACACAAGCGTACATGTCGAGGTCGCCATCGTTGTCGTAATCACAAAACGATAATCCGTAGTGGCGCTCTACCACATTTGCAAAACCAATTTCTTGGCTCACATTCGTGAACGTGAAATCGCCATTGTTTCTGTACATCAGATAGCGTCCGAAGTTGATGGCTACAGCCAAATCAAGATCGCCATCGTTGTCGTAGTCGACCCAAAGCACATGCTTGGTTTCGCCGTTCATGTAGAGTTCATCGGCAAGCACTTGCGTGAAGCCACTCCCCGTGTTTTGATAAAACACCAAGTGGTCATCGGTCATCGCAAAGGATAAATCATCGAGCCCATCTTGGTTGAAATCGTAAAAACTGACACCACTTCCAAAATTGATATTGAGCGGAGCGGCGTTAATGCCATAGTCGCTTGCCTTATCGACAAATTGTTGAGCGCGCGCCCCTCTCGAAAGGGCTAAACCAGCGATGAGGAACAGAACAAATGGGAAACTTGCTTGCAGGCAAGTGCGCAAAAAAACGGACCCAGCAAACACGCATCGGCGTTCGGATTGACATCCACACGATAAGCTCCCGTGGCGCACAGCCATTGTAGAAGTATAGTTAGTTTTAGCAGGGTTTGGAGTCTGCTAGTAAGTCTTGTTTCGGTTTAGGTTTTGCAACCCAAATCCAAGACGAGACCATCTTAAAAAGGTAGCCTCCGAATAACAACTATTTTCTACAAGAAATACAAAGGATTGTTTATCAGTGATTTAAAGCGCTTCAGTTCAAGAATGCCTTTGTCACACGCTTGCCATCCGCTCCTTGGAAAATCATTAAATACACCCCACTTTGCAGATTAAGCTGGAGCTGATGTATACCTGGAGCGACATCATCTTGATAGACCATCCGGCCGTTTAGGCCGAAAACCATAAACTGTCCGCCAGAAATAGAATTTAAGTGTACGCGGCCCTGCATGGTTGCGAGGAGGTTCATTTTCGATTGCGCGGCATTCGCTACTCCTACGTTGGTATTTGTGAGTGAAACCGAACGAACCAACACCGGTGTTTTGTCAGCGGCATCGTACATTTCAGCAAAGTGGGCAACCAGTGGATCATCCACTAAGAAGAGTTCTTCGGTCCATTTCGGTGGAACCGCTTGGTACCAAACCTTGGCATCCACTTGAATGGCTCCTTGATAGCCATTGATCGGGATGTGATAACGCAAGCGATCGATGCCCGTGCCTTCATTTCCAAGGTTATCGCGGTTGAAGTTTAAATCGTTGAGTACTGCGCCCGCGATTTGGGTTGTATCGTAAACGGGATGCGAGGTTGAGAATCCTTGCGGAACGAGGCGATTGTCTTTTAAATAACCCGCTCCTTGTTCGAGCAGTGTGGTCGGGTCTCCATTGACATCGTTCATAACCATTTCGTAGATCTGCACCTGATTTTGATCGCGAATGACGTCATAGTGCGGTTCAAAAACGGGATCTTCTTGCGTGAGGTAGCCGATGTTATCGAATACACCCGAGGCAAACAAAACTTCGCCTGTATTCACGGCAGTAGCCGTAACTTCCACGAACAAACGCCGAGCAGGATAACCACTTGGGAATTTATGTCCGGCCAAGTTCTCAAGTACCAACTCAACTTTGATGCTGTCATTATCGTGTTCAATCACCGTTGCGTCGAGCGCAAGCGACTGTTGCTGGAGCATGTTAAGGGTTGCACTGATAGCTGCATCGTAATCTGCGTCTGAAGCGTTGATTTGCAAGGTATCGCGGTAATCGCGCATTATTTCCATCATGAATGCGTTAGCGCCCGTGAAGGTATGTCTTGAAAATGGGGCGCGGGGCGGGGTATCATAACCTGCTGCTAAAATGATGGGTTGCTTAGATGCAAGCGATGGCATGTGGCAGCTTTGGCAAGTGACATTAAGTTCATCTTCACCGTAAATGCTATTGAGCCATTCATGATAGGTTGCCTGTTCAACAAAGGTGGCGCCTGTAAAATTTCCTTCAAGATCGGCTGTTTGGGTGATGAGCGTGTGACAGCCTGCGCAAACACCTGCATCAGAAATATGGGGGCTGTATACGGGAGTATAACCACTGAATAATTGCATCGGGCTGGCGAGCGGGCTCTCAAACGGACCATAAGCAACAGGGGTTTGGGTAAAGTTCAATTCGCCACTGTGGTTATTGCCAAGGTTTTCGGTGCTTTGCTGGTGACAAGCCACGCATGAAATGCCGTCGAGGCCAACCGAGTCAGTAAGCAAGTAGTCAAACGTGTATAAATCGAGCCCTGCTAATTCGTGCGCGTGGCGTCCGAGCGGCGCATGACATTGCGTGCAAAAGTGCCCTGTTTCATCGGCGTGTTGGGGTGCTGCAGCCATTTCTTGTCGCATTTTAGCTCGCCAATACGGATCACGCGCAGCGTTGGCCATCATGCTTGCACGCCAATCGTCGACCACATTCACGTCTTCACCCTCTTGCGTAGTGCTTGCAATGCCTTCAGGATCGCTACCGTGGCAGTTCACGCAAGCACCTGTTGTGGCAAAC
Source organism: Chryseobacterium gleum (assembly GCA_945874695.1). Classification (GTDB taxonomy): domain Bacteria; phylum Bacteroidota; class Bacteroidia; order Flavobacteriales_D; family Sanyastnellaceae; genus CAMCHP01. The sequence continues at coordinate 8,153 of CAMCHP010000068.1, read as the reverse complement.
AACCCATTGTAAATGTCGGGGTAACCATCATTTGTACTGCGGAATTGCTGGATCCATTCAGCAGTATGCGGATTACCGCTGGCTTGACCTTTCGGTGTTGCACCGACCATTGCGGCTACAATGCACGCGAAGCCTAGGAATATGAAGATTCGGGTTTTATTCATGGGTTGATTTCCAAGCAGTGCACTAAAATAAGGAAAAAAGAAACGGGGTGTTTCGTGGTGCGTTCAGTAATCAGTCAATGCGTTTGCACATGTCAACTCGGTTTATGACTTAAGTCAGCGCAATCTCCCAAAGCCTGCCGCAATTTTGTTGTTTGAGGAACTGCAACTCATGACAAAATATTCAGCGATGTTTTCAAATTACTTTTTGGTATCAAAATACGGTGGTAGTGTTCCGCGATACACGAGCTACCCACCGGTGCCATCATGGACGGGTGCCCCGAATGATTTAGCATGGTTCAATTCAATTAAAAACACGCTGGAGCAAACGCCTGAGTCTGGAATAGCGCTCTATGTGCACCTCCCCTTTTGCCAACAACTTTGCACCTATTGCGCTTGCAACAAGCGAATAACTACGAACCATGCGGTTGAAGAACCCTACATTCAAAGTGTCGTTAAAGAATGGAGAAGATACAAGGCAGTTCTTCCTCGGCCTTTTCACTTGAATGAACTGCATTTAGGTGGCGGCACGCCTACATTTTTCTCACCCGAGAATTTAGGAAAGTTAATGCAATCCTTGCTCGATGATGCACAGCCTACTTCAGGCGCAGTGTGGAGTGTTGAAGTGCATCCGAACTACACCTCGCGTGAGCACTTGGAGGTGTTATACAAATACGGCTTTCGACGCGTGAGCATCGGTGTTCAGTCTATGAATGCAGATGTTCAACGGGCGATCAACCGCATTCAGCCCTTGGCAAATGTTGAACGTGTTACCCGTTGGGCCCGAGAAATTGGTTACACATCGGTCAATTTTGATATAATTTACGGGCTCCCCTTTCAATCGCAGCCCATTTCAGATCAAGACATTCAATCTGTGCTTCAATTGCGCCCTGACCGCATCGCCCATTACGGCTATGCCCATGTACCTTGGAAGCATGCTGGCCAACGTCGTTATACCGACGCCGACTTACCCGAGACGCGTGAACGGTTTCAGTCTGCAGAATCGGCGCGCCAACTTTTTATTCAAGCGGGTTACGAAGAAATTGGCTTAGATCATTACGCTTTGCCAACTGATAGCTTATCAGCGGCAAAAAACTCAAGCACATTGCATCGCAATTTCATGGGATACACTGACCAATCGTCTGACATCTTGATTGGCTTAGGCATGTCTTCGATTTCTGAAACCAAATTCGGGTATGTACAGAACGAGAAAGACCTTGAGCTCTATCACGAAAAAGTAAACGCAGGTACTTCTCTATTCATTGAAGGACATCAGTTCAGCAACGACGATTTGCGCATGAAAGCGCGAATCACAGAATTGATGTGCACCTTGTCAACTGACCTGAATGACGAAATCGACAATTACATGCAGCACCAATTGCAAGGACTTGAAGAGGACGGAATCATTCGCATTGAAGGCAAACGCCTGCACGTTCAGCCACACGCACGTATGTTCTTACGCAGTGTTTGTGCGGTGTTTGACCCTGCTTTTCAGATGAACAAACCTAGTGCACGTTATAGTCAGAACTTATGATGGTCGATCAAATCGCCCCACCTTGCGTACACTGCGGGCAACCTTCGAACGTACCTGTGCACCACAACAAGGAGGTATTCTGCTGCAATGGATGTGTTCAAATTCATGACCTGCTCAATCCGTCAGCCAGTTGTCCTGCGCCTAATCAACATGTCGACGAACGCGCCTTTGCATACCTTGATTTACCCGAGTATGTTGATCGTTTCATACGTTTCGATGCAGATGGTCACGCACAAGCTGTGTTGTTTCTTCCTGATATGGAGTGTGCCAGCTGTGTTCAATTTCTAGAACAGCTTCATTTAAAGAATGCCGCCATTTACCGCAGCGAGGTGAACTTCCCCAAAAAAGAAGTTCGTGTTCAATTCGACCTCAACACCCTTTCTCTTAGCGCCTTAGCCCGATTGCTGGCTTCTTGCGGTTATCCCCCTGAAATTCGAAACACAAGCGATCAAAAAAATCGCAAACGAGATTATAAACTCGTTGCCCAAATAGGTGTTGCTGGGTTCTGTTTCGGGAACATCATGCTCATGAGCTTTCCTGAATATCTCGGAGCTGATGACTTGGATGAAGGATTTCGTTCGGCTTTTGGATGGCTCAATTTACTCCTGTCTATTCCTGTGGTGTTGTACAGCGGATTTGGCTACTTGAAATCGGCATTCACTGCGATCAAAAACCGAACGTTAAACATTGATGTGCCCATCGCAATTGGCATATTCGCCTTGTTCGGTCGGTCGACTTGGGATGTCGTATCAGGTGCGGGCATCGGTTTTTTTGACTCACTGGGCGGGTTGATTTTCTTCTTGCTGATTGGCAAATGGTATCAAGCACGCACCTTTGGGGCGCTTTCATACGATCGTGACTACAAGAGCTATTTTCCCATTGCAGTTTTGCGAAAAGTCGGGGAAATTCAACAATTCACCTCAATTTCTGACCTCAAACCGGGTGACGAAATCATCATCCACCACCGCGAAATCATTCCCGCAGACAGCGTTTTGCTCCATGGAGATGCGCGCATCGACTATAGTTTCGTCACAGGCGAAGCCGAACCGATCAAAGTAAGCATTGGAGATGCCATACAGGCAGGCGGACGTCTAACGGGCGCTGCCATTACGCTGGTTGTGCAAACACCTGTCGAACAAAGTCGGTTGACTAGACTTTGGAACAGCGAAGCCTTTAAAAAAGATGCCGGCCGGTCGATTGAAGACCCTGTAAACCGCATCAGTAAACGCTTTACATGGATTATCTTAACCATAGCCATTGGAGCCTTCGCGTACTGGTATCCAATAAATGAGGCCCTCGCATGGAATGCGTTCACCGCAACCCTCATCATTGCTTGTCCGTGCGCATTGGCGCTTACCCTCCCCTTTACCTTCGGCAGTGTGATGCGATTAATGGGCAAAAGTGGCATGTATTTGAAGAATGCATCCATCATTGAAACCATGTCAAAAATCAAACATCTCGTTTTTGACAAAACAGGAACATTAACGCGAGCCGATGACTACAAAGTCACTTGGCACGGGGTGAATTTAGATGATCACCAGATCGAACTTATTGTTTCAGTGACTGAACAAAGCGCGCACCCACTCAGCAGGGCCATCAGCAAGACCTACAAACACGTGCTCAAAGAGGTTAGCCAATATGAAGAATTACCCGGTCTCGGCATTCATGGAGAAGTTGACGCTGTGCATGTTCAATTGGGCAGCCGTGCGTGGTTAAATGCCGAAAGCAACGCAGAGCCAGGCACGCAAACGCACGTAAAAATCGGTGAAGCTTACCTCGGCTACTTTACGTTTGAAAAACCGTTGAGGGCTGGCCTTGATGAAGAGCTTGAAACCTTAGGCGGCCATTACGAACTTCATTTGCTCAGCGGCGACAACAGCAGTGAATCGCAACGTTTCTCGCCCTATTTTGGCGACTCCCAAATGTACTTTGATCAGCAACCTGAAGATAAAATGGCTAAAGTTTTAGCCCTTCGGGCGGATGGGAAAGTTGCCATGATCGGCGACGGACTCAACGATGCAGGTGCGCTCAAAGCTTCAGATTTTGGTGTCGCCGTGGTAGATGACCTCTACGCTTTTTCACCCGCCTGTGATGCCATACTTCACGCCAGCGAACTGAGAAAATTTGATGCTTTCTTGAAGTTTTCAAAAGCTGCCATCCGCACGGTAAAACGAAGCTTTCTCATATCCTTCTTTTACAACTCCATTGGAATAGCATTCGCTGTACAGGGCTTGCTGACACCACTGGTTGCAGCGATTCTTATGCCCGTAAGCAGTGTAAGCGTTGTGCTTTTCACCGTGCTGAGCGCACATTATTACGCCCGAAAATACAGATTGTCAAATGATTAAATGTCAATATGACATTTCTATGACATAAGTCAGCTTTGTCGTTGACGGCAGTCAAAACTCATCGCACGTTCACTACTGACCTTTGGGCAAAAGTTAACAACTGTGAACGTAATCTTCTTACTCATCGGAATCAGTTTAGTTGTCGCAGTCGGTTTCTTAGCAGCCTTTTTATGGGCGATGCGAAGCGGCCAATATGAAGATGACGTAACGCCATCGATTCGAATGCTCAATGACTTGCCAAAACAACCTTTGAAAAACCAGAAAAATGAAGCTTGAGAAGTTCTCTTACGACAACCGAATCGTTCGGATGTTCCTCTACGCGACGATTCTATGGGGAATTGTCGGAATGCTGGTCGGCCTAACCGCTGCCCTTCAAATGTTCCTGCCTAAGTTAAATGGTGGCCTCCCTTGGATCACCTTCGGTCGATTACGTCCGCTGCACACCAATGCGATCATCTTCGCATTTGTTGGAAACGGAATTTTTGCGGGTGTGTATTACTCCCTTCAGCGCTTGCTCAAAACGCGCATGTACTCAGACCTGTTGAGTAAAATCAACTTTTGGGGCTGGCAATTGATCATCGTTTCGGCGGCAATTACGCTGCCGCTCGGTATTACAACTAGCAAAGAATACGCCGAATTGGAATGGCCGATTGACATTGCCATTGCCTTGATTTGGGTGGTTTTCGGTTGGAACATGTTCGCAACAATCATCAAACGTCGTGAACGGCATTTGTATGTGGCCATTTGGTTCTACATCGCCACTTTCGTAACCGTCGCTGTACTCCACATTTTCAATTCATTTGAATTGCCTGTCCATCTTTTCAAGAGCTATTCAGCGTATGCAGGCGTGCAAGATGCCTTGGTACAGTGGTGGTACGGACATAACGCCGTTGCGTTTTTCTTAACCACCCCATACCTCGGTTTGATGTATTACTTCATTCCGAAAGTGAGTGGTCGGCCAGTGTACTCTTACCGGCTCTCGATTATTCACTTCTGGGCTTTGATCTTCATTTACATCTGGGCTGGTCCGCACCACTTGTTGTATACTGCACTGCCCGATTGGGCTCAATCTTTGGGAACCGTATTCTCTTTGATGTTGATTGCCCCTTCATGGGGAGGTATGTTGAATGGCCTTTTAACCCTGCGCGGTGCCTGGGATAAGGTGCGCGACGAGCCTATTTTGAAGTTCTTCGTGGTTGCGACCACCGCTTACGGTATGTCAACCTTAGAAGGTCCGCTGCTTTCATTGAAAAACGTAAATGCCATTTCACACTACACCGACTGGACAATTGCCCACGTGCACGTAGGTGGTTTAGGCTGGAACGGTTTCTTGACCTTCGGTATGATCTATTTCTTGATCCCGAAATTGTTCGGCACACATTTGTACAGCAAAAAACTCGCCAATGTTCACTTCTGGATTGGCACATTGGGGATCCTATTCTATGCCTTACCGATGTACTGGGCAGGTTTCACGCAGGCCATGATGTGGAAGCAATTCCGCCCAGAAGGTTTGCTGTTGTACCCGAACTTCCTTGAAACAGTTATCCAATTGAAACCGATGTACGCCTTGCGTGCTGTCGGAGGCGCCTTGTACCTCACCGGTGCGTTGATCATGGTATACAACGTTGTAAAAACCGTAAAGCAAGGGAAATTTGTGGGTGACGAGGCGGTTGAAGCCCCAGCACTCGAAGGCAAAGCGGCACCAAGCAAACCCGGTGAAAACTGGCACCGCTGGATCGAGCGTCGTCCAACCCAAATGTTGGTTGGCAGTTTGATTGTGATCTTAATTGGTGGTTTGGTCGAAATTGTGCCAACGCTCTTAGTTGAAGAAAACATTCCGCGCTTGGCACAGGTCACACCGTATACCCCACTTGAGCTTGAAGGGCGTGACATTTACATTCGTGAAGGTTGCAACAACTGTCACAGCCAAATGATTCGTCCTTTCCGCGATGAGGTAGAACGTTACGGCGAATACTCAAAGGCAGGTGAATTTGTTTATGACCACCCCTTCTTATGGGGCTCAAAACGAACCGGACCAGACCTTCACCGGGTAGGGAACAAATACCCTGATTCATGGCATTACCATCACATGCTCGATCCAACAAGCATGTCGCCCAAGTCATTGATGCCTCCATACCCGTGGTTGTTTGAAGATGAACTGAATACAGGCCATATCGCCAAGAAAATCTCTGTGATGCGAACACTCGGAGTTCCTTATGACGAAGGCTACGAAGATCAGGCATTGGCCGATCTTCAAGAGCAAGCCCTACAAGTAAAGGCAAACCTTGAAGTCGACGGAATTCAGGTGAACGAAAACCTCGAAATCGTGGCCTTGATTGCATACCTCCAGCGTTTAGGCACAGACATCAGTAAAGTAGAAACCACTGAAACACCCGATAACACCGGTGGTAACAGCGCATCAAACAAGTAACCATGCTGAAATTCATCAAACACCACATGACAGCTGAAGAAGGCATAGCCACCTTCCCTGTCTTGGCCTTTCTGATCTTCTTCATCTTCTTCTTGCTGATGATCGTTTATGTGATTCGCATGAAAAAGAAGCACGTTGAACAGATGTCGAATATCCCCCTGTCTGAAGAGCCGGTTGAAACCCGAAATACCATAACGCCATGAAAGCCATTCAAAAACTTTTCTTGCTGATGCTGGTCGCGCTCCCTCAATTCATGCGCGCTCAAGAGGCTGTTGAAGCCGTCCCAAGTCGTCCTATTCCTGGGCAACACTTCGGTTTACCTGATGAGATTTGGCTGTGGCTTTTCATGGGAACTGCGGTTGTGTTTACCATGATCATCATCACCATCAATACATCCATTAAAAACCTTGCAGAAGCCAAAAGCCTTTGGAAGAGTAAGAACGCAGCGACCCTTGTGCTTCTTCTTTTGACGTCGACCTTCGCGTTCGGACAAGAAGAAGCAGCCGAAGCTACACCCTTCATTCTTTCAGATCAAGCTTTCTGGGGCATGGCAGCAGCCAACGTGTTCTTGATGTTCTTCGCGCTTTTGCAATTGCGCTTGTTGCGCATGGTAACCAAAAAAGTTGCTGGCATTGTTGAAGAAGAACCTACCTACATCAACGAAGAAGAACGTGAATCTTCATTCAGTCGATTCTGGAAATGGATCAACGACCTCCGCGATCAAGAACAAGAGAAAGACCTGCTTTTGAATCATGACTATGACGGAATTAAAGAGCTCGACAATAACCTCCCTCCTTGGTGGACGTGGACCTTTTACCTCAGTATTGTCTTTGGTATCATTTACTTGATGCACTTTCACGTGCTTAAAACAGGCGATCTTCCACATGCCGAGTTGGCGATTGCCATCGAAGAGGGCGAACAGGCAGTGGCTGACTTTAAGGCCCGAGCCAATTTAAACGTGGATGAAACCAATGTGAAGTACATTCTTGAAGACGCTCGTTTGGCGGCAGGATCAAGCATTTACGTAACACATTGCAAAGTATGCCACGGGGCAGGTGGCGAAGGAGGTGTAGGCCCCAACCTCACCGACAACTACTGGATTCACGGCGGCAGCATTGGCGAAGTATTTAGCACCATTAAATACGGTGTGCCCGCCAAAGGCATGCAGGCATGGAAGAGCAACCTAACGGCTGTGCAAATCCAAAACGTGGCAACCTTCATCTTATCAATGCAAGGCACAAACCCGCCAAACCCTAAAGCGCCCCAAGGCGATTTGGTCGAGCCCGCTGTGCCAGAAGGTGCTGAGCCCGTCATTGAACAACCCGAAGCACAGCCTGCCGATTCAACCGCAACAGCTGAAGCCGCTTCACCACTTGAAGAGGGCGCCCCGATACAATAACTGACGCGAAAAAAGTAAGCCATGATTGAAGAAGAACATAGTTTTCGAGACAGCATTTCGACCGTTGACAGCAAGGGCAAAAGGCTTTGGATTTACCCAAAAAAACCTTCAGGCTGGTTCTATGATCGGCGTAAACTCTTAAGCTACTTATTCTTAGCCGTTCTCTTTGCTGGGCCTTTCATACGCATCAAGGGAGAACCGCTGCTGCTGATGAACATCCTTGAACGCAAATTCGTGATCCTGGGCCAGGTCTTCTGGCCACAGGACACGTTTTTGTTCG
>CAMCHP010000067.1 GCA_945874695.1 Chryseobacterium gleum | reverse complement strand
TGAGCGGATTTTGATTGGTCGGAAGGAGGGAGTCAACCACTTGACCACTGTAGGCCTGATAGATATTGCCTTCCATGTATTGAAAAGCGAAGACATCGAAGCCCCACGACGCGCGTTCGGATGGGCGGCCGGCCACGTTAATCAACAGTGTTGGAAGTTGCGCATCATCACCAATGAACAAACTGTGCTGTAAGGCCGTGTCTCGGATGGTCGGGTTCAGCACGTAGTCTTCTTTCATATGGCTGTAAGTGCCGAAAAAGCGGTAAAAGCCAGAAATCGACACCTGCTTTAAGCCCAGTGGTTCTTGCCGTGGAAATAAGCCCGTTTGAAATGCTTCGCTGGTTTTTTTCTGAAGCATTGGTGTGGCTGCAGGCCTTATGGTATCTGCAGCGGAATTGCGTTGTAGAAGTTCGCTAGCGTTTTGGGCTCGAATGGTTGAGGTCGCCAACAACACGAGGGTCGCAAATAAGAGGTAGTGTATTGTTCTCATGCGAAGACAAACCAAATAATACCCGTGATCACCAACACCCCAAGGGTGAGGAGCTGCGCCGAGCGGGTTCCTTTCATTTCTTGTAAGAAATTCTTGCCGTACGTAAGTTGTTTGGCCTGGTCAGAAACCTGCGTTTTTGAAATCAGACTTACCACAATTAAAACCACTGCGCACACCACAAAGAGGAAGAACGCGAAGTGCAAGAAGTTCAAATCTGCGAATTGGAAGATCCAGCCTGATCCTAAGTCGTTTTTGACCAACTCGAGGGTTAACCGCAATGCGCCGATGATTCCCCCCGTGATTAACGCCGCTTTTGCTCCGGTTGCGTTCAGTTTTGCACTGAAAATCCCCAAAAGGAAGACAGCCGCAATTGGAGGCGAGATGTAAGCCTGAATACTTTGGAGCTTTTGAAACAAGCCACCTTCCAATACTTTCAAGAGCGGAATCCATGCCAGGCCTAAAACAACCAAAACGCCTGTGGCCAATTGCCCAACAACGACCAATTTGCGCTCGGTTGAGTCAGGGAAGTATTTTTGGTAGATGTCGATGGTGAAGAGCGTTGAACAGGAGTTGAACACCGACGACAATGAGCTCATGAGTGCCGCTAACATGCCGGCAATAACAAGGCCTTTCATGCCCGAGGGGAGCAATTGCAGAATAAGTACAGGCAATGCGGCATCGTAAACAGGCTGACCATCTTCAACTGGGAACACAATCGACGGATTGTCGCCCGTTGATAAGGCAAAGGCCACAACACCCGGAAGCACGAAAATAAACAAGGGGAGCAGCTTAAGGTAGCCAGCGAAAATTGCCCCTTTGCGCGCTTGATCAATGTTGCGTGCGGCAAGTACACGCTGCACAATGAACTGATCGGTACACCAATACCAAACACCCAGAATCGGTGCTCCGAACAAGATGCCTGTCCAGGGGAAATCAGGATCAGAAAGCGGACGCCACAAGCTCAAGTACATATCGTCGGTGCGTTCGGCGATTTGATTCCAACCGCCTAACTCTGCGATGCCGAAGTAGGTTACTGCGACAGCACCGGCGATGAGCACAAACATTTGCATCATGTCGGTGTAAATCACGGCTTTCAAACCTCCGAAGATGGTGTAGATTCCTGTGGCTACAACGATGATGATCGCACCCGTCCAAAAATCAATGCCCAGCAAGGTCGTGAAGACAATACCGCCTGCTGCGATCGTGACCGATATTTTTGTGAGGATGTAGGCCAAGATCGAGACCCAAGAAAGGTAGCCGCGGGCCCATTTGCTGAACCGGTATTCGAGAAATTGCGGCATAGTGAACACCCCTGATTTGAGGTAAAAGGGCACGAAAACCCAACCTAAAATCAGAAGGATAATGCCTGCAAGGATTTCAAATTGCCCAGCAGCGAAGGCACCCGAAGCTCCAGCTCCAGCGAGGCCCACCAAATGTTCAGAACCGATGTTGGATGCGAAGAGCGAAGCGCCAATCACGAACCACCCCAAGTTGCGGCCGCCGAGGAAATAGCCTTCTGAATCACGTGTGCCGCCTTTATTGGAGAGCTTATCGCGCACGATAATGCCAAACGCCAAGGCGAAAACGCCACCAAAGTAGATGGCAATAATTGTAAGGTCGAGTGTACTTAAGTTCGCAAACATGGTGATTGGTTAAGGCGTAAAGGAGTCCATTTCGATGGCACGAAATTGAATGAATCGGCTTTGCTCACTATCGGCAGGTCGCGGACTCACATAGAAAGGGATGTTCAAGTAAGCTACATGACCTTGGCCATCGAAGGCGTATATAAAGAGGCGGTAAGGCCCTTCTTCACGGGGAGCACGAAAACGTACAGTATTCTTTTTACGCCGTTGAATGAGGCCAGTCATGCCTTCAGGTCGTTTCTCAGCATCACCACCCGATTTGATATCAGTACTTTCGCGGAGGATCTCCCATTTGTACTTAATGGAGTCGCCGTCGGGATCGGTGCATGCCACCTGTGCTTCGTAGGAATCATCTGCAGTGAGGATGACTTCTGATCCTTTTGGGCGGCTATCCAATTTAGCGCCTGTGAGGATCGGAGCCCTGTTCATGGGGTAATCGCCCGTCCAGAATCGAGCGAGCTCATCCACCGCAGGTGAAGACTCACCCGAGTCAAGGAACAAGCCGTACCACGTTGAGGTGGTTTCTTGTTTAAAGCCCCACAAGAAAACATAGGAGCCGAGACAGTAATTTAAATCGGCTAAGATACCTTGTTCATAGCGCGATTTGTACGATTCAGCTTTTTCATGGCTGCTTTGTTCGATGGGGGCGCCCCACGACGTTTTGGCGACTTCCCAGTGGCCATTCGGACCCCATTCGGTGATGATGTAGGGGCCATTCCAACCAAATTTGCGCAGGTTGGCTTTCACTGAAAGGAGGTCACCGTAAGTGTTGATGCCGTATATATCAATATGCGGAGCGCGTTCTTGAATGAGTTTGACCTCAGCTTCGTCAAGACCAGCTGTAACGGTGCAGGTTGGGTGATTTGGATCAACCTCGTGAATCATTTTAGCGATGTCGTTGACGGCATACCAGACCTTGGTATTGGTGTACTGTAGGTCAACTTCGTTACCGACACTCCACATGAGCAGTGCGGGGTGATCTTTGAGTTGGGTGACGACGGCGCGAAAGTTCGCAAGTTGCTTGGCAACGGCTGCTTCGTTGTCGTAGTCGAAGCCGTGGCGTTCGTGCTGTACCCAAAGCCCCATCATTACAGTAAAGCCTCTTCGGTGTGCCTCATCGAGGATTTCAAGTGCATTGTCGGTACTCCAAGTGCGGAAGGAGTTGCCACCAATGGCTTGGAGCTCATCGAGGTTGGTGTGCCCGCCGGCGCCTTGAATGAAGTAAGGTTGGCCGTCGCGCAGCAGTTGCCACTGGCCGGCTTCGGTTTGAACCACCTTTACAGGTATGGCTTGGGCGCCAAGGGATGCATTGACGCCGAAGATGAGAAGTAGGAAGGAGAACAGTTTCAAATGCATGGCGTTGTTACAAATCAAATGAGAATCCGCGCTCTTCGAGATCGGCGTAGCGTTCGAGGTTGAATTCAAAAAGTTTGGCCGGACGGTGCGGAACATTTTTCTGGAATTCATTCGACTCCTTGAGGTGATTCCACTCGTTCAATTTCTTTCTGAAGTTGCCTTTATCAAAGGTGGTTCGGTAGATGGCTTCATAGAGTTCTTGCAACTCGGTGATTGCGAATCTTCCCGGTAGCACACCTAACCCAACTGGTTTATGGCGCACCGTTTGTTGAAGCTTAGATAATGCAGTAGTGATGATTTCTTCGTGGTCGAAGGCCAAATCGGGCAAATCATTGACATCGTACCAAATGGCTTTGGTGGCCCATGAAGAAGCCATGGGTGTGTAATCGTTGATTTCGACGAGGGCGAGGTAGCCGGTTGTGATTACCCGACCCAAGGGATGCCGATTGGGCTTTCCGAATACCCCTACCTGTTCAAACAATACACGATCGATGGAGGTGAGGTCTTTTAAAACACGCAAGGCCGCTGCATCGAGGTCTTCACGCGGGTAAACTAAATCACCCGGGAGTGCCCACTTGCTGTGGTAAGGTTCTGCCCCCCTTTGAATTAATAGCACCTTGAGGTCTTTGCCCTCATGACCGAAGATGACACAATCGACCGAAATCGCCAGCTTGAAGAAGTCGGCAATGGGAATGGCGTAGAAGTCATTACTTAAGGTTGTACCTGGACGAGATTCGGGTTTCATTGGACTCAGCTTGCGTTTGAGCGACTAAGGTATTGCCTGATTCGGGGACAAGCTACAAAAAAAGATATTGTAAAATATACAATAAGTTAAGATTTTGTATACCTTGTGCCAAGATTCGACTTGCAACTGTCTAGACACCGCATGATTAGTCAAGAATGAGGTATTCTACACCCTTGCAGAGCGAATCACAAATCCAGTCCTAACCAAAATAACTGCGATATGCGCTTAAAAAAATCACTTTTAGTCTTATTTGGCTTGTTGATGAGCATGCCAATTTTTGCATTCAATGTCACCTTTCGGGTGAACATGAATGAAGTTGTGGATCCGTTTACAACGCCTGAAGTCAATGGTACCTTCAACGGTTTTTGTGGCGGATGCGCCCAGATGACCAACGTTGGTGGTGGTGTTTGGGAGATCGTTATTGATCTAGCGCCAGGTACCTATGAATATAAGTTCGCAGCCGATAGCTGGAACATTCAGGAGAATTTGACGCCCGGTTCTTCATGTACCGTAACCAACTTCGGATTTACAAACCGCATTGTTGAGGTTGTAGATGCCGACGTTGATATGGGTACAGTATGTTGGGGCGGTTGCACTGATTGTGGTGTAGCACCTACCTTATATGATGTAACCTTCCGCGTTGATATGACCGATGTGGCTGAGGCATATACTACGCCCGAAGTCAATGGAACCTTCAACGGTTTCTGCGGCGGTTGTGCACCGATGACGAACGTTGGAGGTGATGTATGGGAGTTGGTTATTGCGCTTGAGCCTGGAACTTACGAGTATAAGTTTGCGGCTGACGCTTGGAACATTCAAGAGAACCTCGTACCTGGGTCACCATGTACGGTAACGAACTTCGGATTTACGAACAGATCATTAACTGTAGTAGACCAGGATGTTGACCAAGGAACTGTTTGCTGGGCTTCATGTGCCTCGTGCAGCCAGGCTCCTGTGTTTTACGATGTGACGTTCCGTGTAGATATGTCTACCGTAGCTGAAGCTTATACCACACCTGAAGTGAATGGCATTTTCAATGGATGGTGTGGCGGCTGCGCGCCGATGACCAACATTGGAGGCGATGTATGGGAGATCACCATTGCACTGGAGCCAGGTACCTATGTATATAAGTTTGCTGCTGATTCTTGGAACATCCAAGAAAACTTGACTCCTGGAGACCCTTGTACCGCAACTGCTGATGGTTTCACCAATCGTTCATTGACCGTTGTTGATCAAAACCTTGACTTGGGAACTGTATGCTGGGCTTCTTGTGCACCTTGTAATGTAGGTCCAGTGACCTACCCAGTGACCTTCCGTGTTGACATGACTGATGTAGTTGATCCTTACACGACACCTGAAGTGAACGGCACGTTCAACGGCTTTTGCGGCGGTTGTGCGCCAATGACCAATGTGGGTGGCAACGTTTGGGAGATCGTTATCGACCTTGAGCCAGGTATCTATGAGTATAAGTTTGCGGCTGATTCTTGGACCATTCAAGAGAACTTGGTTCCAGGATCTTCATGTACTGTAACGAACTTCGGATTCACAAACCGTTTATTGACCGTTGTTGATCAACCAGTAGATCAAGGAACCGTATGTTGGGCAAGCTGCGTGGCTTGTGAGAACAATGGTGGCGGAGATTGTACACTCAACCAAGCATTGACCTTCGACGACGCTAGCTCGTTGACCGGATGGCAAGCTGCTGCCGATGCAACCAATCCTGCCGAAGCAGCCTTGGGCTGGTCAGTTAATGGTGTGACTACCGGCGCCTTGTTCATGTCAGGTTCAAACCAGGCGAACAACATTGGCAAAGCTTACATCTTCCAGTATGTTGATGCGAACTTTGATTACGCCAACGCTACATCGGTGACTTTGACTTTTGATGCCAAGCTTGCAGCGCCGCTTGTTGGGGCAGCATTCCACTTGCAAACCGAGTTCCCGGGTGTGGGTACCACCAACAACTTTGACCTTCAGACTGGAGGTTTAAATGAGAACACTTGGACAACCTATAGCTATACCTTTAACGGTGTTACCGCAGGTAACCTCTTCCGTATTCACTTCAACATCGCTGCAGGTGCCTTTGTAGGTGCAGGCGGTCAGGTGCTTGTTGATAACATTACCCTTACTTGCGCTGGCGGTGGCACGCCTACCGAAGGCTGTACCGATGGAGATGCTGTAAACTACGATCCTGCAGCTGAAGTAGACAACGGCAGCTGTGTATACAACGTAACTTTCCGTGTGAACATGGCAGAGGTTGCTGAAGCGTACACCACGCCTGAAGTGAATGGAACATTCAACGGCTTCTGCGGCGGTTGTGCTCCAATGACCAACGTGGGTGGAGATATTTGGGAAATCGTAATTGCCCTTGCGCCTGGTGTGTATGAGTATAAGTTTGCTGCAGACAGCTGGACCATCCAAGAGAACCTCGTACCGGGGTCGGCTTGTACCGTAACTAACTTCGGGTTCACCAACCGTTCATTGACAGTGGTTGATGCACCGGTGAACCAAGGAACGGTTTGCTGGGCGGCTTGCGCTGATTGTGGCATTGCCCCTGTATTCTACGACGTAACCTTCCGCGTTGACATGAGCAACGTAACTGAAGTGTACACAACCCCTGAGGTAAACGGAATCTTCAATGGCTGGTGTGGTGGCTGTGCGCCGATGACCAACATCGGTGGCGATGTGTGGGAAATCACCATTGCGCTTGAGGCAGGTAGCTACCAGTACAAGTTTGCAGCAGATAGCTGGAGCATTCAAGAGAACTTGAATCCTGCTGACCCATGTACTTTCTTTGATGGTGCATTCACCAACCGTTTTGTAGATGTTGTTGATCAGAACGTTGACCTCGGTGTTGTTTGCTGGGCTTCATGCGACGCTTGCCCAGTAGTTGCTGTGCCGGGCTGTACATACCCTGCTGCCGACAACTACGATCCTTCAGCTACAGCTGATGACGGAAGCTGCATCTACGCAGGTTGTATTGATCCTTTAGCCAATAACTACAATCCTTTCGCTAACACTGACAATGGAACTTGTGACTTCACAGCCCCTTGTCCGAGCGATTTGAACCAAGATGGTACGGTTAACGTTACTGACTTGTTGGCGTTCCTCGGTGCTTTTGGAACTGTTTGCAACTAAGTTGCTTTCAGAATAGTGATGTATAGTTTAGAAAGAGCCACCCTCGGGTGGCTCTTTCATTTTGTACTAATTCGCTTGCAATGAATCACTTGTTTTACCCAGTTTAGTTGCCAGATCAAAAAACTTCTTATTGTATAAATTACAATAAGGAGAAAAAATTCTTACCTTGCCTAAGAATTTCTGGGAACTTCAGGCATTACGCATTTGTTAACTCTGCGCTACTTCCTTTATTTTTCAAAGTTCAAGAATTGATTACCGACCAAAAATGAACCGATGACACGTCGAATCTTTACTCTTTTTAGCTTTCTAATGCTTATGAACGTTACTGCTCAGGCAGCAAACGTTACCTTTCAGGTGGACATGACTCAGGTGACTGAGAATTTTTTACTCCCTGAAGTCAATGGCACGTTCAACAATTGGTGTGGGGCTTGCGCCATCATGACCGATGCGAATGCAGATGGAATTTGGGATATCACCATTGACTTGGAACCGGGCACTTACGAGTACAAGTTTGCTGCTGACGGATGGAATATCCAAGAGAGCCTTAGCCAAGGTTCACCGTGTACCATTACGCAAGGCGGCTTCACGAACCGCGTCATTACCGTAGGAGCAGAAGATGTGACCCTCGACCCGGTTTGCTGGGGTTCGTGCCTCGCGTGTGGAGTTGCTGCGCAAACCTATGACATTACCTTCCGTGTTGATATGGCTGAAGTTGTTGAAGCTTATACCACTCCTGAGGTGAATGGAACCTTCAACGGATGGTGCGGTGGTTGCGCTCCGATGACTAACGTGGGCGGAACAATCTGGGAAATCACCATTCCACTCGAGCCCGGCAACTACGAATTCAAATTTGCTGCTGACAATTGGAATATTCAAGAGGCGTTGACAGTTGGTTCGCTTTGCACAGTTACCGTTGGTCCGTTCACCAACCGCGTATTCTCAGTCGTTGATCAAGATCTCGATTTAGGTACAGTGTGCTGGGGTTCATGTGAGGCCTGTGACGCTGAAGTGTCATTCTACGATGTGACTTTCCGCGTTGACATGAGCAATGTAACCGAAGTATTCACGACCCCTGAAGTAAACGGTACCTTCAACGAATGGTGTGGCGGTTGTGCCCCAATGACGAACGTAGGCAACAACATTTGGGAACTCACCATCGCACTCGCACCTGGAAACTACCAGTTTAAGTACGCTGCCGATGGATGGAATATTCAAGAAGAATTGACATCGGGTGATCCGTGTACAATTACGCTTGATGGTTTCACAAACCGCACGGTGACCGTAACCAATCAACCCATTAACTTGGGCACTGTGTGCTGGGCAAGCTGCTTGAACTGCGATGGAGGCAATGGGGGTGATGATTGCGAGTTTGAGACCATTTTGGCATTCGACGATGTAACCTCATTGAACGGATGGCAGGCCCTTGAAGACGCCACCAATGCGCAAGAGGCCGCGTTTGGTTGGAGCGTTAACGGAGGTGTCACTACCGGTGCTTTACTCATCAGCGGTAACAACCAATCTGCAGGCATTGGCAAAGCATTTATTTTCGAATACCTCGATCCGAACTTCGACTACCAAGGCGCCTCAGCGGTATTCTTGTCTTTTGACGTGAAACTGCTCGCTCCACTTGTGGGTTCTGCGTTCCACCTGCAAACCGAGTTCCCTGGCGTAGGGGTGACCAACAACTTCGATTTGCAAACCTCAGGTTTGAGCGAAACTGAGTGGACCGACTTCAACTTCTCGTTTGATGGAGTAACCGAAGGAAACCTCTTCCGCATTCACTTCAACCTTGCGGCTGGCGCATTTGTAGGCGCAGGCGGACAAATTTTGATCGACAACATCCGCATCAGCTGCATCGAAAATACAGGCAATGACATCGAAGGATGCACAAACCCGAACGCAACGAACTATGATCCAGCAGCTACATTAGATAATGGCAGCTGTTTGTTCAACGTAAACTTCAGAGTTGATATGTCAGAAGTTACAGAGGCTTTCACTACACCTGAAGTGAACGGCACATTCAACGAGTGGTGCGGCGGCTGTGCCCCAATGACCAACATCGGTGGCAACGTATGGGAGCTCATCATTCCGCTACCTGCGGGTGGTTATCAGTTTAAGTACGCAGCTGACGCTTGGGAAATCCAAGAAGAACTTACTTCAGGCTCAGCATGTACGGTTACATTGGACGGTTTCACCAACCGTACTGTGACCGTTGCTAATTCAAGCATCGATTTGGGTACCGTATGCTGGGGTGCTTGCACCGCTTGCGATGTGGTTATACCTACATACAACGTAACCTTCAAGGTTGACATTAGCGAAGTAACCGACGCTTTCACCACACCTGAAGTAAACGGTACCTTCAATGCGTTCTGTGGATCATGTGCGCAGATGGCGGATGCAGACACTGACGGTGTTTGGGAACTTGTGATTGCACTTGAGCCCGGTACTTACGAGTACAAATTCTCAGCTGACAATTGGAACATTCAAGAAGAGCTGACTTCAGGCGATGCTTGTACAACAACCATCGATGGTTTCACCAACCGTACCCTTACGGTAACCGATTCTGACATCGTATTGGATGAGGTTTGCTGGTCATCATGCATGGCTTGCATTGTGGGAACCGAAGAGATTGCCGCACTCGTTGCAGCAATCTACCCAAACCCTGTTCAAGCTGATGTAGTCAATGTGCGTGTGAATGACGGAAGTGCCGTACAGTTCATCCAAATTTACGATGCACGCGGTGCCTTAGTTCGTCAAGATCAAGTGCTTAACCAGAGCAACACCCTCACTGTGCCAGTGAGTGAACTTGCAAACGGTGTGTACACCTTGATGGTTGTGTCGAATGCGGCAGCATCATCGCACGCGATCGTAATTCAGCGTTAATTTTAAAATTGTAGCATCATGAAAAACTTGCTTACCCTCGCCTTGGTTGCTGTTGCAGCTTTCAACGCCCAGGCGATTGAAGTAACCTTCAAGATCGATATGAGCGAAGTGACCGAAAGTTTCACTACGCCTGAAGTCAACGGAACATTCAACAATTGGTGTGGTTCATGCGCGCCGATGGCTGATGAAGACGGCGACGGCGTGTGGGAACTCGTGATCGACCTCGTACCCGGAAACTACGAGTACAAATTTTCGGCAGACACTTGGAACATTCAAGAAACCCTAGTTTCAGGATCAGAATGTACCATAACTGCTGGGCAGTTTGTGAATCGTGTGCTTACCGTAGCTTCAACACCGATTGAACTTCCAGTGGTTTGCTGGGGTTCATGCTCGGCATGCGGCGAAGGTCCGACAACAACCAACGTGGTCTTTCGTGTGAACATGAACGATGCCACCGAGGCTTTTACTACACCTGAAGTGAATGGCACCTTCAACAACTGGTGCGGTGGCTGTGCGCCGATGAGCGATGTCGATGGCGACGGCATTTGGGAACTCACCATCTCGATCCTCGGTGAAACTGCCGAATTCAAATTCGCTGCCGACACTTGGGCCGTTCAAGAATCGTTAACCGAAGGCGACCCGTGTACCATCACAACCGATGGCTTCACCAACCGTATCCTTCAACTCGAAGGGGGTAACCTTGAATTGCCGATCGTGTGCTGGGGCTCGTGCATCAATTGCTCAACTGGCATTGCAGAGGGTGATGCCTTTGGCGCTGCGGTAACGGTATACCCCAACCCCGCGTCGGTGACCGCGCAGTTCGTGAATCTTCCTGAAGGACAAAAAACAATCGACGTGTATGCACTCACAGGCGCTTTAATAGCAACTGTGTCCACTGCCAACACGGCATTGACCCTCGACGTGTCTCGCTTTCCAGCAGGCATGTATTTGACCCAGATTTCAAATGCTCACGGTGCAACAAATCGCTACCTGATCATCGAATAATTTCGATCACATCGATCAAAAATGCTTGCCATTCATTGGCAAGCTTTTTTTTTGCCTCCGAGGCTCTGGCGTGATTGCCCTATCTACTTTCTCCCTACATTTAACAATATCATAACACAACTGAAGGAATGAAGGGAACCTTAACGTTGATCGCGCTTTTGGCGCTGAATTTCGCTGTAACCGCGCAATGTGCGCAAGGCGAAATCGCCTTAGACATGGTCATTTATTCGGATGCGTGGGGCTATGAAACCTATTGGGAGCTCGTTCCCGGCACCAACAACTGTGGAAATGGAACCATCGCCTTTGGCAGCAATGCTGAAACCGTGGGCTGCACAGGCGGTGGCGAAGGCAATGCCAATGGCAACGGCTACTCGAACAGTTCGATCAACATCGTACCAACCCTTTGCCTCGAAGCTGGCGAATTCTACACGCTTTATTTTGTCGATGATTGGGGCGATGGCGGACTCAGCTTCGAACTCTATGAAGACGGAAATTTCACCTCCATTTATGTGGGGCAAGGGGCGGGCAGCAGTTATACCTTCCAAGTCGGAAACTCCGGCTTACCTCCGCATGACAGTCCGTGCAATGCCTTAGAGGTGTTCTCAGGCGACGGCCAAGCTGTAGAGTTGTCGAATGTAGACTGCATCGCCCAACCGAGCGAGGTGCATCCGCCGGCAGGCGATTGCCAAGCCCTTGGCTTTTGGTGCGACGGCGGTCCTCAGCGCACCGTGTGGGCGCGATTTGTAGTCCCCGATGAAAATTCGTATATTATAAGCACGTGCAATCCCGGTACGACCTTCGACACCCAAATTGCCGTTTACGCCGGTGAATTTTGTTCTTCAATGAGCACCTTCCAACTGGTTTCGGCCAACGACGACTCCTTTGGTGGGTGCAGCGCAGCCCAATGTGCAGTCGAATTTCCCGATTGTGTAAACACCGCCTCAGCGGCTTTTCTAAACACCATTGAGCAACTGCCGTCGTGCTGTGCTACGGCATGGACCAACGCCTGCCAAAACCTCTACAATGAACAAAGCGACTCGTGTACCGGCGGTTCAACGTCGTGCGCATACACCTTGAACGGATTCGACTCGTTTGGCGACGGATGGAACGACGGCTTCGTTACCGTAACCATCAACGGCAACGCAACCAACTACACCTTCTACGAAGGTGGCTTTGGCACCTGGCCCATCGAAATGAATGACGGCGATGTATTTAGCGTCGCGTGGACCTCAGGCGGATGGCCTGAAGAAGCCTCATTTGAGTTGATTGATGCCAACGGCTCCCTCGTGTTTTCTGCCGGGCCATCGCCCAGCAACGGAACCTTATTCTTAGGCTTGGCAGCGTGTTCAGGCGCAGCAGCCATCCATCCCAACGCGTCGAGCTGCTTCATCAACTGCTTGCCAGCCGGCACCGTATGCTACATTCAAATCGATGGCTACAACGGCCAAACCGGAAATGTGGTGTTGACCATCAAACCCTACCTCGAAGAAACGACCGTAACTGCTTTTGTTGATGGTGCAACCTGTCCGGGTGGATTTGGTACCCCCCCCGAAGGAACCATCGTACCCCTCATCACCGGTTGGGGAACCAATTACGAATCAATTTGGACCTACGAAGGCAGCTTCTATTCGAATGACCTCTACTTGCCGAATGCCTTCCCGGGCGATTACGTGCTCACTGCAACCAACGGCTGTGGCACCACGCTGACCGAGGCTTTCACCATACCCGGGCCCGATCCGTTTTTCTTTGCCAACACCGTGCAGCACACCTGCGCAGGCAGTGCCGATGGCGCCATTGAAGTCGCCATATCAGGCGGTACAGCGCCGTACGCCGTGCAATGGCAGCATCCTGATGGCAGCTTAACCGGCGGCTTCAATGTTAGCCAGTCTGAAGGCGGTACCTACTTCATGTATGTCACCGATGCCGCTGAATGTGAGATTTTACAAGCCATTACGGTCGATGTAAATCCCCTACCCACGGTTGATTTGGGCGACGACTTGGTCGTTTGTCCCGATTTTAGCACGCAACTTACCGGCCCCGATGAGGCCAGCTACCTCTGGAGCACGGGTGCCGAAACCCAAACCCTGATCGTGGCAGCCGCTGGCTTGCCGCTCGGTGCAAACCTCTTCAGCCTTACAGCCACGAACGCTTGGGGCTGCTCGGTGAGCGATAGCATCGAAATTTTTGTCGAAACCTGCGTCGGCCTCGACGAAGCAGCGTCGTCGGCATTCGCCCTTGAAATTGCACCCAATCCGGCGGCATCAACCGTGCGGGTTTCAGGGTTTCCGCCTAACGGCGGGATGGTGTCTCTTCGCTCCGCAGACGGGCGTTTGATCGAACAAGCGCAGGTGCTCGCAGGGGCAAGTTTGGATTGGAATGTTGATCGACTGCCGGTCGGATGCTACTTCATCCAATGGGAGGGAGAAATGCAGTTGCACGCTGCCAAATTGATGATTGCCCGTTAAGCATCGACCATCCGCAGCTTTGCTGCGCAAAAAAATGAAAACCATGAAATCAACGTATACCTTTTTTACTTCAGCAACGCACGGTGTAGCACTTGTGTGCGCCCTGTTTGTGCTGCCCACCTTGCATGCGCAAGTGGTCATCAACGAAGTGCAAATCACCAATAACCAAACCATCGCCGATGAATTTGGCGAAAACGAAGATTGGTTTGAATTGTACAACGCCGGCAGCAGCACAGTGAATTTGGCGGGGTACGGGTTGAGCGATCGCGAAGATGAACCCATGAAGTGGCCGCTTCCGCCGATGTTTTTGGCCGCAGGTCAACACCGCTTGATTTTTGCATCCGGACGCGACCTACCCGGTACTTTGGCGCCCATCGACCATTTTGAAGCGCCCGTGGTGGCATCAAATAACTGGCAATACCTCGTGCCTACGGCAGAGCCAGACGCAGCATGGCGCAACGTTGGCTTTGACGCGAGTGGCTGGGGCACAGGGCCGGGCGGATTTGGCTTTGCCGATGGCGACGACGGTACCACCATTCCTTGGCCGGCAACCTCGGTTTACAGCCGCATCAGCTTCAACCTCAGCGACCCTTCAGCGGTGGCGCTCATGGAGTTGCGCGTTGATTACGACGATGCCTTTGTGTGCTACCTCAACGGCGTTGAAATTGCACGGGCAAACATTGGTACGGCGGGTGTTCCTCCGGCATACAATGCTTTTGCTGCAGATCAGCACGAAGCAGTGGTGTACCTTGGTGGCGAGGCCGATCGCTTTACCATTGATTACGCTGTTTTTGCTTCGCTCTTGCAAGCGGGAGAGAACGTGCTTGCGCTGCAAGCGCACAACGTCGATGCGGCCTCTTCGGACTTGACGGGCAATGCCGATTTGATTGTTGGTATGCTCACCCCAACCGTTCAAACCCAACCCACCCCTGAAAGCATCGAAACCGAGTCGTCAGATACCCATGCGGGCTTTGGCTTGAGCTCGGGTGAAACCCTCTATTTGTTCAATCCGGCAGGGGAGTTGGTTGATTCGCGCTCCCTGCCGCTTATGCAAACCGATCACGTGTTGCGTCGCAGTGTGGATGGAGGTGAATTTTGGTGCTTCAGCACGCAACCTACGCCAGGCAGCACCAACACCGGAATGTGTGCATCGCATTACGCGCTGCAACCTGAGTTTAGCATCCCGAGTGGTTTGTATTCAACGGCCGTGTACGTAGCCCTTTCAACCGAAGAGGTGAATGCCGAGATTCGGGTGACCTTTGACGGCAGCATCCCTACCCAAGCAAGCATGTTGTACACTGCACCCTTCGCTGTCACAGGAACGGCGGTGGTTTCAGCGCGTACGTTTAGTCCAAATGCCTTGCCATCGCACATCATCAAAAACACCTACCTGATCAACGAAACCGAAATTGGTATTCCCGTGGTGAGCTTGTCGACCGACCCCGCGAATTTGTGGGATCCAGTCAACGGCATTCACGTGCTGGGCTTGCCCGATTACGATCCAAACTATCCGTTCTTCGGGTCGAATTTTTGGGAAGATTGGGAACGCGAAGGCTACATCGAGTACTTCGATGCAAACCACGTGAAGCAAATGGAAGGCCCCATCGGCGTGAAAATTCACGGGGGCTGGAGCCGCGCACGCGAGCAAAAAAGCTTTCGCGTGCAAGCCAAAGGAAAATTTGGCATGGAGCGCATGGAGTACCCCATGATCGCTGACAAACCACACTTGACCAGCTTCAAAGGCATCAACCTCCGCAACGGCGGCAACGATTACGACCAATACCGTTTTCACGATGCGCTGATGCAACGCGCCATGCGCACCACCGATGCCGATTACATGGGCTACACACCCGTGATCGTATTCTTGAACGGCGAGTACTGGGGCTTTATGGAGCTGCGTGAAAACCAAGACCAGCACTTTGTAACCGACAACCGCGACATCCCGTCGAATGAGGTAACCGTGATCAGCCACAACTACATGGGCTTTAACGTCATCAGCGGCGACCCCGCGAGCTTTTTTGAGCTCCACCAATATGCGACGCAAACGCCCGTGGGCAGTGCGGGCTATTTTGGGGGACTCAGCGACCGCCTCGACATTGAGAATTACGCCGATTACATCATCGGTGAAACTTATTGGGGCAACGGCGACTGGAACAACGGCTGGAATAACACCAAGTTCTTCCACGATGACCGTCCGGGTGGAAAATGGCGCTACATGCTCATGGACCTCGACTTCGGCATGGGCCTCGCCAGCGGCGTGAACGATAACTACCTGTTTGGCGCGGCCAATGAGGGCACCGAAAGCGGACAAATCTTTGGCGCGGCCATTCAAAACACGCAATTCAGAAACTACTTCATCAACCGCTACGCCGACTTGATCAACACCGTGTTTCAACCCGATCGCGTAACGGCCATGGCTTATGAAATGCGCGATGAAATCGTTGATATCTTTGAGCGGCACCGCATCCGCTGGAACACCAACGGCGACGCCTTGAACGGCGCGCTCAACGATCGCCTGAACTGGAACCAGCAACGCATCACCGGCGCGCGCGACGTTGTGCAAGAACATTTCAACCTGCCCGGCCAAGTCAACATCACCCTCGATGTGTTGCCTGCAGGAGCCGGACGCATCCACATCAGCACCATCGAGCCCGAAGAGGCTGAATATCCGTGGACGGGCGTGTACTTCAACGGCGTTCCTGTGCGCATCACCGCGATTGAGAACCCGGGTTATACCTTTGTGAACTGGAGTAGCAACCCCATCCTGCCGTCAGGCAGTACCCAACAAAGCCTTGAATTTATTTTCACGTCGAATTTGACGTTTACGGCTAATTTTCAAGGGTCACCCGTGGCTGAACCCCTCGCTTTGACTGAGCTCATGTTCAACCCTGACAGCCAAAACGACCCGGGCGATTGGCTCGAACTGCAAAACAACATGGCGGTGCCGCTCAATTTGAGTGGTTGGACGCTCAAAGACGACAACTATTTCAACGCGTTCACCTTCCCGCTCGGCACGGTGATTGCGCCGAATACGCGCTTCGTACTCGCCAGTGATGTCGGGGCTTTCCAAGCGGTGCATCCGGATGT
>CAMCHP010000066.1 GCA_945874695.1 Chryseobacterium gleum | reverse complement strand
AACCGTCGTCGGCAACTAAGGTAACTTCATACAAACCCGGGTAGGTAAACTCTCGCCACCAATTCACAGTCAGTGCCACGGGCGTTTCGTTTAAAAACCATTGATAGTTTGCGCCTCCGGCGGATGTATTCGTGAACTGCACCCCAAGCGGTAAACCACCGAAAAAGGTCGAGGGTACAAAGTCAGCCATAATGCTCGAAGGGATCACGACAACCTCAGCTGTTGTTGTGCCGCAATCATTCACGGCCGTTACGAAGTAACTCCCTAAGCTGTCAACCGCTAAGAAATTACCCACGGTGCCGTCATTCCAAGTCAAGATGCCGTCACCGGTTGCTTCGAGCTGCAGCGCCCCACCAGCGCAGAGTACGGCGACCTCACCTCCAATTATTTCTGCGGGGTCACCGGGTATAGCTGCAATGGTAATGCTGCTTTCTGCGGTGCCGCAAGCGTTGGTGACGGTGAGGGTATGGGTACCTGCATTCACGGTCGCCGTTGCACCCGTTGCACCGGTGCTCCACGATAAATCGCCGTTGCCGCTGCCTGTGAGTTGGGTGGTTTCACCCGGACAAAGTTCACCTGCGCCCAAGTTTGCGATTTGCGCCGTGGGTGCAGTTCCGCCGTCGATCACAGTAAATGGCAAGGTTGCCGTTCCGCACAGATTCGTCAAGGTGAGGTTGAATGATCCTGCGGTGGTGACTGTATAACTCGCTCCGCTGCTGCCATCGGGCCAGCTTAGCGTACCATTGCCTGTCGCGTTAAAGGTGACCGATTCACCGTCGCAAATCACTTGCTCCTGTGCAGGAAGGAGGAGCACATCCGGCGCTTCGCCGCCGAAAACCTCTACCTCACTTTCAGCCACACCGCACATGTTTTGAACGGCCACGCTGTAAATTCCGGGTTCAGAAACCACGATGGCGTTGGCATTTTCACCCGTACTCCACGAACCGCTTGCATTGGCGGGTAAACTAAGGGTTAAGGTGCTCCCTTCGCACAGCAAAGGCACGTCAGCGGGCTCAATATCTGCCACGGGTAGCGGCAAAATGGTCAAGCTCACTTGGTCAACCTGATCGCCAAGGCAATTCTCTGCTGAGAGGGTGAGCACGACAACCCCACTTTCAGAGAGTGCCGGGGTGTAGGTTGTTTGCGCTTGACTGCTGTTGGCAAAAGTGCCTGCGCCACCACTCCATTGAATGTTGGTGAATGCGCCTTCGGCAATGCCTTGCAACACGATGGGTGTACCTGCACACACGGAGGAATTTGCGCCCGCATCCAAAATCTGCTGAGGAACCGGTGCGTTGCAGCCGTTGTTGTAGTATAAACTCGCTTGCCCGTTGGCATTGAAAAGCACCCCCGCACCATCTTCAGGGGCTGACTGCCCATCTTGGGTAATGAGCAAGCTGCGGTCGTAAGTTACTGAACTGAAGCAGCCTGCACCAAAGCTCACGGTGGCAGTACGCAAGCCCGTGCCGTAGTTCGCGAAGTGGCCGATGTAGTTGCCCGGACATTGAAAAAGGATTATGAGCGTATCTGAAAGGTTCGCAAACGAATTGGCCTCTAAACACATGTTGGTTGAGGTAACCACCAACACTTGTGAGCCTGCGGGTAGCACACCGTTCACGGGCTCTACGAGCAAACCACAGGCTTCAATGCCTTGATTCAATTCAGCGACATTTTGTGCGGTTGTTGCGTTTTGACAAATGCCCAAGAACTGGTTGCTCGCCCAGTTGATGGTGAGGTTGGCGACGTTAAGGTCGTTGTTGCCGATGCGAAAGCGCATCATCTCGTTCATGCCTTCGCAATCGCAGGTGGGTGAGCTTGCGCCTGGGCAATTGCCCGCAGTAAGCGTACACGCATCAACCAAAATGCTTTCAATCTGCACGCAAGGTTGCGCCCATATCGCCATCGACCAAATGGTCGCTAAAAACAAGATCAGGTTGCGCATTCCAAATGCAAAGGTCGCAAATTGCGGGGTATTGTATATCAACAATTTGTTAATCTCAAGGTTTACCGCAGCACATTCACGTGGCCCTGCAGCTGCTTGCGTCCCTCTTTCGTGTCGTAGTAGACCGTCCAGAGGTAGGTGTCAATTTGTACGTAGTGTTCGCCATCGTGCACCGCACAGTTCCAACCTTGCTCAATGTCTTCTGAAACGAAGATCAATTCGCCCCAACGGTTTCTGATTTCCATTCGGAAGCCGACAATGTTCTCGCCATACGCGCGAAACACCTCGTTGATGCCATCGCTGTTCGGGGTAAACGTATTGGGCACATAGAGGGGATGGTACACATACACGTAAACACTGTCGGCATTGCGGCAGCCGTTGCCATCGATGGTGTACAAGGTGTACCACAAGTTCTCGTCGGGCGTGGTGATGGGTGTAATGCAGGTGTCGCAATCAATCCAAAGGTTAGGCTCCCACCAAAAATCGATACCGTCAGCTGTACCAAACAAGTAATCGCTATCGAGCCAGTTGAGTACGCGGTCGGGACCCGCGTCAACATAGGGCAAGGGCAATACGGTAACGTTCACTTCGGCGGTTGCGGTGCAGCCAAATTCGTCGGTTACATATACGGTGAAAACTTGATCATCAGGCGGTGAAACGGTTGTTTCAGCCGCTTCTGGATTAGCAACCCACAGCTGGGGCATCCATAAATAGCTCGCGCCACCCCATGCCGAAACCGGGTGGTTGTCACCCAAACACACAGCTCCATCGAATCCTGCAAATGCTTGGGGTATAACCTCGATAACCTGCACACTATCGCGTCCACTGCCGCATGCATTCGTGATGTCGACATAAAACCAGGTATCACCCGAGAATGTGACGATCGGATTTTGAACGAACGGATTGTTGCACAGCTCGGCGGGTGTCCACGACCAGGCCAAGGCATTGCCACCCGACAAGGTCACCGTTTGACCGATACACCCGTACACATCGGGGTACTGCTCACCCGGTGGCGCGTTGAAATCAACGTTGATAGTGACTTCTTCATTGAACACGCAACCTTCAATCGTAGTGATTTGCAAGGCATAAGTGATGGTGTCTAGTGGGGTCGCTGTCGGATTCGCAACGAAGGGGTTCGATAAATAATCAGGCGGCGACCATTGGTATTGGGAACCCCCTGAAGCCGTTAAGTTCACCGATTCACCAATGCAAATGGTCGCATCATCTGACACGGTGATGGTGGGCTGTACCCATTCCACAACAACCTCTACGCTGACCCCTCCGCATTCGTTGCTATCGATCACAACGTAAGTGGTTACAGGGTCTGTAGGCGTTGCTATTGGATTCGGAATGTCGGTTGCTGACAGGGTTGGATCAGGCAGCCAAAACAAACTCGCCGAGCCACTGGCCTCAAGTTGCACCGACTCCCCTTCGCAAATGGGCTGCACAGGCTCAGCCGTTAAAACCACAACGGGTATCACTTGAATTTGGATGAATGCGGTATCCGGATCCATGCACTCACCCGTGTGCGAGGCAATCATCATCACCTCATAGCTTCCGGGTTCAGTAAAGGTGAAGGTGGGCTCAAAGGCAGTGCTCGTGCCCGCTCCACCAAAGTTCCAGAGGTATGTATCGGCACCTAAACTGAGGTTGCTAAAGTCGGCTGGGGCGTTTTGGCACACTTCGGTCGGACCATCAATTGCGATTTCAGCTTCAATCTTGGCCAAATCAAACTTGAAAACGGCCAAATTGCAATTTGTGCTGGGGTTCACAGCACTCCATGCGCCTTGGGTAAACGGAAAATCACTGTTGCCGCCGCAGCCTGCACACACGGCCTGGTAAACATTGCCGTTCTTGTCAAACTTTGAGGTTCCACCATCTACGTGTTCACGGCTTAAAGGCCCACCCAAAAAGGTAGCATAGGCCAGTTCGGTCGCATCAGGCGCCAAAACACAGAGGTAAAAATCGCTGCCGTCGGTGGTACTTTGGTATGCATCGGCTGTGATCGGCAAGTTGATTGTGGTGCTTTGCGTCGCATAGTTGCTCGAAAGCACGTTGGTCAGTCCGCCCCAGCCCGAAATGTAAATTTGGTCGCAGTCGCTGACCAAAAAGGCCGTCGGACTGATATCAATGGCTCCGCTGCCTGTTCCAATGGTGGTTTGCCAAGCGATGGCGGTGAGCGCGTGGTTCAACTTGACTAGCAACTGACCGCTGTTCGGATTCCCATACACGCCTGCGGTAATGGGCCAGTTGCCCTCGGTTTGTGCGACGATGTAAATGTTATCAGCAGCATCAAGTTGCACGAAATACGCTTGGTCGTAGGTCGATGTGCCCAAATATGTCGCGGCCGCTAAGGTTTGCAAATTGACGCTATACCGGTAAATAAACGCGTCAACATCGCCTCCAAAAGCGGGTTGCACCGCATTTGCAGTGGTCGGAAGTGCCACGCTCCGTGTGCCTCCCGTGACGACCAATGCGCCTTCGCTGTCGATTTGCACGCTATAGGCAGCATCCGCTTGCGGCCCCCCGATGTAACTCGCCCACTCTAACGTGTTGAGGTTCGGTGTCAGTTTGAAAACGATACCGTCTTGTCCGCCACCGTAAGTCATTTGCGGCGCAGTTGCACCCATCGGAAAATCGCTGCTGTTGGTGGTTGAAGCCACAATGATGTGATCGTCTTCATCTACAATCACCTCACCCCGAAACGAGTCGCCGTAGTTGTAAAACAAGCGATCGGCCATGTTCAATCCGTCGTTGTCAGTGCCCCCAACGTAGGTTGAGGCCAGCAATCCGGAGTTATCGGCGTTGAACTTGGTCACAAAAAAATCGCATCCGTTTTGGTGGCTGCCTTGAATAAAAAAAGTGCTGAACGAAAACAGCGGACCACCAACCAAATTCGGTTGAAAAGCGCCCGCCGTGGTCGGAAAATTGGTGCTGCCCGTGGTTCCCATCACAATGATGTTGCCCGCACTGTCGCAAATCACGCTGTGCGGCATCTCTAAGCCGTTGCCGCCGAGGTAGGTCGAATACAGCAGTTGCGCGCCATCGGCAGAGAACTTGCTCACCGCTACATCGCAGTTGCTGTTGACCATGAATTCAAAGGTGGTTTGAACGGCGCCCAAGGTTGTAGGGTAACCTGCAGCGAACACACAAGCGCCTGCGACCAAATTCCCATCGGGGTCGTCGGTTGCGGTAAAGCCAAAATTGCTCGCCGTGGCCCCAACGAAGGTTGAAAAGGCAATTTCGGGGTCAATTACCAAGGGCAAATCACGGTTGTAATCGCCCAATTCAAAATGCACACGATCGCCATCAACAACAAAAATGCAGTCAATTTCTTTAAGCACCCCATTCACCATTTGGTAGGCAAACGGCGCCATTTCAACGATGTCGCGCACCGAAGTTTTGATCACCAAATTGCCATTTGCCAGTGCCAGTTGATCAACACCTTCATACCGCAAAACAATGCGCGATGGATCCGCACCTGGCGCCACCTTAAAATCGTACTTCAAGTGGTTTTCTTTGCCGTACATCACCAAATCGATGCCTTCATACAGCCCGTTGTAGCGCAGTTTTTGCCAAATCGGCACGCCACTTGCCCAGCGCGAAGGGTCATCACCCACGAAATAGTTGTAATGGTGCGGGTGTTTTTTTTCTCCGGCTACCGCCGGGATGCTCGCCCCATCGAAGTGCATCTTATAATGATGCACACCGAAGCGGCTTTCATCAATGGGTTCATCAGACTTTCCTTCGTGGCCAAAATCAGCCCATCCTTCACCGAGGATGGAAAAAGTGAAGCCGTCAGCCTCCGCCCAGAAGACCCCACCGGGGACATCCGCTCGGTAGAGCGCACCCTCTTCCCATTGCCCTTGATTGCTCACAAACTCAGGAAACGAGGCAGCACCATGCGTTGCCCCAGCAAGCCAGGGCAAGCACGCCAACACGAAGCAGATGGCGAGGCGGTTGATCATCTGATAAACAGACGCTTAAAGTGCATAAAGGGTTGTATACAATTCTGCTAATTTAAACCACGAAACCAAGTTTTGTACGCTCGAAACTTGGCCTTCACGCTAGGGTCAAGCCAGTCGATCGGCGAGCAGGCGCATTTCAATCGCGGGTCCAGCTTTTTCATACAAGATGCGATATACCGCATCGGCGATGGGAATATCGACCTGAAAGCGCTGGTTCATCGCGTTGATGCCTTTGGCTGCGTAGTAGCCCTCAGCCACCATGTTCATTTCCATCATGGCCCCGCGCACCCCATAGCCTTTGCCCACCATCATGCCGAAGGCGCGGTTGCGCGAGTGGGGCGAGTAGGCCGTTACCAGCAAATCGCCGAGGTAGGCGCTCGATTTTACATCGCGATGCACTTCGTGAACGCGGTCAACAAAGCGCTGAATTTCTTGAATGGCGTTTGAAATCAATACGCTCTGAAAGTTGTCGCCATAACCCAAGCCGTGACAAATGCCCGCCGCGAGGGCGTATACGTTTTTGAGCACCGCGCTGATTTCGGTACCAAACACATCTTCACTGATTGAGGTTTTGATGTAGCGGCACTGCAGCGATTCAGCCATGACTGCGGCGATATCGAGGTCAGGACAAGCCAGCGTGAGGTACGAAAGTTTTTCACTCGCCACCTCTTCTGCGTGGCACGGACCAGCGACTATGCCAATGCGCTCATAGGGCGTGCGAAACTCTTTGTGAAGGTAGCGCGCCGGAATGGCATCGTACTGGGTAATAATGCCTTTAATGGCCGAGAAAATAATTTTTTGATCGAGCCCTGTAGGGCGTATGGACTTCATCGTTTCATCGAGGAAGGCCGAAGGAATGGCGAGCACCACGATATCCGAAGCATCGATGACCGCTTGCATGTCGGTGGTGACCTTCACGCGGTTCATGTCGAAGGCGATGCTAGTGATGTATTTAGGGTTGTGGCCGTATTTTTGGAGGTGTTCAACAGATGCGGCGCTGCGTATCCACCAATTGACCGTTTCGTGGTTATTGGAGAGCATTTTCACGATGGCGGTTGCCCAGCTGCCTCCACCCAATACCCCTACACGGTAGCGATTGCCTTGTTGTTCCATGCGACGAAGATAGGAAAAGTGGGGGTGTTTGGGGGAAAACCCGTTTAGACCTGTAAACAATATCCGCCGATAGGCGAAAAACACCCAAAAAAATCTACCTACCTTCGGCTGCACTGAAAAAAACCCATGAAAACAGCTCTTTTTCTCGTTTTATTTTTGGCAACGGTAAGCGTTTCAGCCCAAGTTGAGGTGTACCTGCATTTGAACGAAACCGAACTGCGCGAAAAGTACCCCAAAGCGAAGTTTACCGCCGTAACCGGTGAAACGCCCGAACGCTTTTTTGAAGTGAAAGTGCGCGATTATAAACTTACCTATTCAATGGACCCATTCAATGGAAGGACCTCTCATTGCATGGTTGAACCCCAAAACCGAAAGGCGGCCGAGGCGCAGCAAACGGTTATCAAGGCATCTCAAAACGAGGTGTCGCCCGGGATCTACAGCCTCAGCAGCAATACCTCCTTCACTGAAGTGGCCAAGATTTACCAAGACCCCGCTAAAACACTGCCTTCTTTTCATTACTACACACTCGAACACCGCATCGAAACGGTAGAAGTTGAGCCCGACATCAACGAATGGTCTGAGGTTGTCGTAGCTGAAGAACCTGAACTTCCGCATGACCAAGATGAACCGCTCGCTTTTGCAGAAGTGATGCCCGTATTTGCCGGCTGTGAAACGCTTCCCGCGGGTGAACAAACAGCCTGCACCCAAACAAAGATGGTTGAGTTCGTCGCCAAACACATGCAATACCCGCAAGACGCCGTCGAGCGGGAGATTCAAGGGGTGGTGTATGTCGGATTTGTGGTCGAACGCGATGGCAGCGTCTCAAACATTGAGGTGCTACGTGCGCCTGACCCGCTGCTCTCCAAAGTCGCCATTGATATCATTCGCAAACTGCCGAACTACACGCCAGGCAAACAACGTGGAGAACCCGTTCGAGTGAAAATGGTCTTGCCGGTTCGCTTTACGCTCAATTAATCGGTAACTGCTCGTTTCATATCAGGCACTTCCATGCCCATGTGGCGCATGCGGCGCACAAGCAAGTCGCGGGTAGCCTCAAGGGCCTTCACAAACTCCAATTCTTGGCGGTATAAATTGCTCTGGGCAATGAAGAAATTGGTGGCTTCGTGCTTAAATGTTGGGCTTTGAAGCATGACGTGCGGATCATGCGCCGGTAAAGCAATCAAGTGATCAGGATGTGGCACCCCTTGCAAAGTATCTTCAGCCAGCATCGCGAGTTGGTCGTACGCGGTCACTTGAAAGCGCAAATCACTAATGTTCACCTCCTTCGAAAACCGCTCATAGGCGGGCAAGAGCCAAAAGGTCGTTAAATCGCGCATGGTGTTACCATGGTCGTTAGAACGCGCTACCAATTCGCCAAACGCATTGCGCAAACTGTCGTCTTGAATCAACTGTAAATCGCCGGTATTCACCAACGCATTCAAGGTTGATGACACCGAATTACCCGCGCTGAACTGCATAAAACGAAACAGATTTCGATAAATGAAGTTGGCACTGGGCATCGTGTCGGTATAGGTTGCTTTCATCAGCATTGAACCCGCGTGCACACTGCCGCGCTGGTGTTCGAGGGCCTCTTCAAGCAGGGTAAGGTTGGTGTTGATGTCGTGATAAACATGCGTAATGTAGGCGCGCTCTTTGCGCGCATCTTGAATGCTGTTGTACCACCCGTTGAGGCCAAAAGCGACCAAAACACCTGCAACAACAACAAAAAACTCTCCGAGAAACCAGCGCAATTTGCCCATAAGCTGTTCGATGACCGCGTGAATGTAATGTTATTTTTAAAACCAAATGGTGTTGCCTGCGGGTCACCATCCACCCAAAACAAAATACCTAAAAACAAAAGATCACCCGTTGAGGTGGCCGATTCTCGCACCTCCTTCATATCTTGCTTGCATGAAAAGATTAACTACGCTACTTGCTGCGAGCTTTGTCGGTTTTGCCACCTACGCGCAAACCGCCGAATTTTTACAACATTACACCACCGACGATATCAATACGGTTGTAAGCAATTTCAACCTACCGCTTGAACTGGTGGCCCCCCAATACGAAGTTGACATTTATCGCGTGAGCTATGAAACCACCCACCCCAACGGTGAAACATGGCCTGTAACCGGCGCCTTGGCCTTGCCCAGTGGTACCACATGCCCGCTGCCCCTTTCGAGCTACCAGCACGGCACCATTGCCCGCAAAACCGATGCGCCCAGCTATTTGAGCGACGAAGCACTGCTCGGCGTGTTGTATGCCTCGGTCGGATTCGCCTGTGTGCTGCCTGACTACATCGGTTTGGGCGATTCACCCGGCTTGCACCTTTACGTGCACGCCGATTCTGAAGCCTTAGCCTCGCTCGACCTCATCCGCGCAGCGCATGCCTTGCAAGAAGAGCTCAACTTTGCACTGAACGACCAGTTGTTTATTTGGGGCTATTCGCAGGGCGGACACGCAACCCTGGCGCTGCATAAACTCATTGAAGAAGAACACGCTGACGAATTTACGGTAACAGCCAGCGCGCCCATGAGCGGTCCGTACGACATTTCAGGCGTTCAGGCTGAGGTCATCACCTCTGATCAGCCTTACCCTACGCCGGGCTACTTGCCTTATGTGGTACTGAGCTACCAAGCGGTTTATGGCAACCTTTACACCGACCTCAGCGAGGTGTTTTTGCCCGAATATGCCGCCATCATTCCCGACTTGTTTGATGGCACCAACAGCATGGGCTATATCAACAATCAATTTCCGGCTGTGCCGTCGCAAGCCCTGCTGCCAGAGGTACTCGAAGCTTACGAAAACGACCCCGAGCACCCGATTCGCATTGCGCTGCAAGCGAACGATTTGTACGACTGGGCACCGCAAGCTCCCGTGCGCCTGTACTACTGCGAAGGCGACGACCAGGTGAGCTACCTGAACTCGATTGTGTGCTTAGATGCCATGGTTGCCAATGGCGCAAATGATGTGCTGGCATTCAACGGCGGCAACCTCGATCACGGCGGCTGTGCGCCTTTGGCAATGTTTGCCGGCTTCAATTATTTCAACGCGTTGAAAGAAGACAGTTTTGGCCTTGATGTAACGATCGAGGCGTTTGGTACACCAGTCGCCGGCACTGCGCTGGGCTACATCAACGTCTTCATTCCCTCTGAAGAGTTTTACACCTTCAGTTGGAGCAACGGCGCTGAGACCTTGAACATTGAATCCTTGGCTGAAGGCGAATACACGCTCACCATAACAAATGCAGAGGGGTGCTCGCGCAGTTATACGGTTGAAATTGGCGTGAGTGTGAGTGTGAATGATCGATCTGAAGCGGCTTTTCAACTGTACCCGATGCCCGCCAATGACGTTGTACAACTGGGCGTGCACGATTTCAATGCGGTTCAGGTTTTCGGCCTAAACGGCCGGATGGTGCTGCAAGGAAGTGTGCGCAATCAAAGCACGCTTGATGTAAGCGAACTGGCGCCAGGCGGTTACATTCTCGTATTGGATGGCTGGAAGACTGAACGCTTGTTGATTGTGCGCTAAGCGCAACTGCTGTTTAACTTAAACGGTACACCGCCACACACACATCATCGGTTTGTTCGGTGTCGCCTTGCCAAGTGAGCAAACATGTTTTGAGATAACGCTGGGCATCTTCGGCCGATTTGCCGCGTACATCTTCAAGTATGGAACGCAGGCGCTTTTTGCCGATTTTCTTCTCGTTTTCCCCGCCGAACTGGTCTTGAAAGCCGTCAGAGGAAAGCACCAACAAGTCGCCGGGCTCGTAATTGTAGGTAAAGTTGCTGAACGGACGTAAATCAGCGTCGCCAATCGATCTGCGGTCGGCATCCAGCACCACTAGCTCATTGCGGCGCACCAAGTAACCAATGCCGCGGGCCCCCGCAGCGGTAATTGTGCGCATTTGCGGATGAATGCGGCAAAGCATCAAATCCATACCATCGTGCACATAATGCGCCCCTTGCGATTGAAACTCGCGAATAAATCGCTCTTGCAGGTCGATTAATATGGCCGCTGGACCCGCATCACCTTTCGTGCGCACAGCTTTGTGCAGTGCTTTATTGGCCATGAGGCTCACAAAAGCGCCCGGAACGCCATGCCCCGTGCAGTCAACAACGGAAATGTACGGATCACCTCCGTTGGGGTAGAAAAAGAAAAAGTCGCCGCTCAACTGGTCACGGGGACGCGTAAAGACGCGTAAATCGGGCCCGGTTTCATCAGGACTAATCGGCGACAAAACGGCTTCTTGCAAGCGGCGCGCGTAACGAATACTCGCGTTAAGCTCTTCGTTTTGCTGGCGGGTTGTTTCGAGCAACTCTTCAATGCGGCGTTCGTACCGATAGTTGGCGCGTTTCAAAAACACCATGCCCAAGACAATGGCAATGCCTGCAGATGACGAAGCAATTGACACAAACGAGAGGTCAATGACATCTAAACCAATTTGATCAGGCGCAGCACCCATCCATCGGTGAATGGTATTGTACAACACCAACAAGAGCACATTCAGAAACACGCTGATCGCTAGGGGGCCACGCTGGCGCAAATCAAAAACCACCAGCGGAATAAATGACAGTCCGATCAAAAAATAGCGCGGATTGTAATAACTTCCTTCATGGATCAACCACGGGTGGTGCAATTTCGAATGAATCGTAGAGAACAGGAGAAAAAGCGGTAAACCCGTTGAAAGCAAAAACTGGCTAAAAACAAAGGTGCCTTTGCCGTTGAGGAAGAGCCCGCCACCCAAGAACACCACGAGCGCCGTAAGCCAGCCGCGCATAATCACGTTGGCAGGAAACAACACCGTCATCGCAAGCAACAGCAAAAAGGTGAGCACAAACAACGCGGCCGTCATTTGGTTGGTCAGCATCCGTGACCGCACGCCGAGTGTGGTGGTATTGTAATCAATACCGGCAGCAGATATTTTTGACCAAAGGTTCACTGAGAGTTCTTGCTCACGAAGCATGACTCTGTATACGCGAAACCTCCGAAATGGTTACTTTGGTTATCGCCCTAACGGGCAGATGGCCGCCCTTAGGTCGTCATGTATAGCAAACCAATCTCCTCCTTGCTCAGCAAACGCCACCTTCCACGGGGAAGGTCTTTCTTGGTTAAGCCCGCATACACCACCCGATCAAGCTTGGTAACGGTATAACCGAAATGCTCAAAAATCGATTTCGCGATGTTGTGTTTGCTCGAATAAACAACCATGCCCACCTCACGCGGATCACTGCCATCACCAACATAACTTACCTCTTCGACCTTCACTGAATGCCCTTCGATTTCAATGCCTGCGCGAATTTGATCGAGGTGTATTGATTTCACCTTTTCAGCCAAGGTCACATGGTAAATCTTGCGCACGCGGCCCGATGGGGAAATCAAGCGGGTCGCAAGCGATGCGTCGTTGGTAAACAACAACAAGCCCGTTGTGTCGCGATCGAGTTTGCCCACAGGAACCACAACCTCTCGGGTTGCGCCTTTAATTAGCCCCATCACCGATCGGCGGCCTAAAGCATCGTCGAGTACCGTTGTAAAATTCTTCGGTTTGTTGAGCAGCACATACTGCATGGTCTCGGGCTTGATGGTTTGTCCGTCGTACTTGACAACATCACCCGGATTCACTTTCGCGCCCAATTCGGTCACAATTACATCATTCACGGTAACCACCCCCGCTCCGATCATCACGTCGGCATCGCGTCGCGAGCAAACACCACTGTTGGCGATGTACTTGTTCAAACGCATCGGCCCGTTTGATGGCGCCTTCAATGGCGTTTTCTTCGCCGATTTCTGGTTGCGCATTTTACCCGTGCCATGCTTTTCATCCTTGCCTCTGAACTTGCGGTCAGCGCCTGGGCCTTTGCGATCGGTTCCTGAGCTTTTGCGGTCAACGCCCGCCTCTTCCCGTGCCTTGCGCGTCGCGTATCGGCGATCGCCTGCGGTGCCGCCGGTTTGGGTTTCTGCTTTAGGTTTACGGTCAGTTGCACTTGTTGCACGCGAACGGTCAGATTTGCTTCCCGCTGGGCTTGCATCGCTCCGCAACGTGCGGGTGGTGCGCGATGCAGGCTTTGCACTGCGTGCGTCGCCCGAAGCCGATTTGCTTTTCGGCGAACGTTCGCTTGGCTTACTCGGTTTAGACCGACCTTCAGATTTACCTTTCTTGTTCATGGCGTGAGTTCTCAACGTGCAAAGGTACTAAGCCTGCACGTCACAACATAGGATAAAAAGCATACTCCAAATGATCGATCACCGTTTCGGTTTGATTGTGCACGATCGACACTACATCGAAGCGGGCTTCAGCATCAAATTGGATGTTGTACTTCAAGTAGCCATTCGCCGCGCGAATGATGCTTTGCTGCTTACGCCGGTTCACCGCCTCGTAGGGTTGTCCGGCCCACGCGCTGCTCCGCAATTTCACCTCAATGAAGCACACCACATGGTCGCGGCGAGCAATGATGTCAATCTCATTTTTACCCCAGCGCCATTGGGTTTCAAGGATGCGATATCCTTTCGCTACGAGGTGATCTAAAGCGAGTTTTTCGCCTTCATCACCCGATGTTTTTGTGTTTTGCATGCCGCGAAAATGCAGCATAAACCCATCCGCCCGTTAGGGCTAAACCCCAAACTTTACTGCCGTAGATGTATCGTTTAAAACTGTTCGAACTTAAATGAAGCAATCGTCGTCTTTGCTGATCTTCAGCTCATTGACAATGATTTTTATTTTTTGTTCGTCGGCTTTTTTGCAGATCAAGAGGGCGTCAGGCGTGTCAACCACAATGCAGTCGTCGATGCCTTGCAAAACCACCAAACGCTTGCCTGGCGCGTACACCATGTTGCGCTCTGATTGGTGAGCGCGCACCATTTTGCCCACTACGGCATTGTGCTGCTCGTCTTTGTCGACCAAGGTGTACAATGAGCCCCAAGTACCGAGGTCGCTCCACCCGAAGGCGCTTTGTACCACCTTCACGTTGGGCGCTTTCTCCATGATTCCGTAGTCGATTGAAATGTTTTCACACTCGCCGTAAATCTCTTCTACAATGCCGGCTTCATCGGGGGTACCGAATGCCACTGAACCCGCATCAAACAACTGGTACATATCAGGCAGGTGCTGCTCAAACGCCCGTTGGATATTCGCCAAACTCCACACGAAGATGCCTGAATTCCACAAGAAATCGCCCGACTCTAAAAAGGTAACCGCCAGCTCCAGGTTCGGCTTTTCGGTGAAGGTGCGCACCGACTTGATGCGCGCATCTTCGGTGGTGTCATCTTCGATGAACTGAATGTAGCCATAGCCCGTGTCAGGCCGCGTGGGTGTTAATCCGAGGGTGAGTAAATTATGCGTTGCAGCCGTTTCTTCGAGCGCCAACTGAATGGTTTCAACGAAAACCGCTTCTTGCGTGATCAAATGGTCGGCTGGTGCCACAATAATCCGCGCGGCGGCATCGCGGCGTGCGATCGTGAAATTGGCATACGCAATGCACGGTGCCGTATTGCGCATGAAGGGTTCGCACAGCACTTGCTCGCCTTTCAACGCTGGCAACTGCTCGAGCACCAAATCAGCGTACTGCTTGTTGGTAACCACATAAATATTCTCAGCCGGAACCAACAAGCGCAAGCGATCATAGGTCATTTGGATGAGCGTGCGGCCGGTACCAAGAATGTCGTGAAACTGCTTCGGATAGCCGGTTCGACTCATCGGCCAAAATCGGCTTCCAATGCCACCGGCCATGAT
Source organism: Chryseobacterium gleum (assembly GCA_945874695.1). GTDB lineage: Bacteria > Bacteroidota > Bacteroidia > Flavobacteriales_D > Sanyastnellaceae > CAMCHP01. Next base: position 2,602 of record CAMCHP010000066.1, on the reverse strand, counting down.
GACCGCGAAATTGTGCGCGTTTAACTTTGCCATGATCAATCGGTCAGTTGGTCAAGTGCTGCGCGCAGCTGCACCAAGGCATCGGTGATGTGCTCATGGGTAGCTGTTCCAACAGAAAGGCGGTACCAATCAGAGTTCGCGTCGGCACCAAATGCGCTAAATGGCACAATGGCCAGTGACGCGGCTTCGAGCAAGTACGCCGTGGTTTGCGGCGTACTGGTGATGCGCTCGCCATCGGGCTTCACTTTGCCTTTGAGGGCGATGCGTAAGGTGAGGTATAGGGCACCCTGCGGGTGGATGGCGTCAACCGGATAACCCATGTCGGCCAACGAACGAATGCCAGTGTACATGGCCATGAGGCGCGATGCCAACTCTTCGCGTATCCACGCCAGGTAATTGTCAACCGCTGAATGATCAAGCAGGAAGGTTTCAGAGGCAACCTGCTCAGCTTTGGGAGCCCATGCTCCGATGTGACCGAGGATCGATTTCATGCGCGAAATGATCTCGTTCGGACCAAATGCCCAACCGACACGAACACCGGTAGCAGCAAACGATTTCGATAAACCGTCGATGTAAATGGTGAATTCGCGCATCTCAGGAACAAGCGAAACAGGATCGTGGTGGCGCGCATCGCCATAGCACAAGGTCCAGTAAATTTGGTCGTACATCACGTAGAGCGGATTTTCAGGTCCGCGGCGACGGTTCTCTTCGATCACCAAATTGCAAATGGCGCGCAATTGTTCCGGTTCAAATACCGTACCCGTTGGGTTAAGCGGCGAGCACAAAGCGAGCATGCGCACATCGCCGATGAGTGGCCTGAGCTGCTCGGCGGTGGGCATGAAATTATGCTCGGCCTGCGTTTCAAGCATCACCGACTCGGCGTGCGCCATGTGGGTATAGTGGTTGTTGTTCCACGATGGCACCGGGAACAACACCTTATCGCCTGGATCGACCAAGGCTTGGTACACGGCATGAATGAGCGGACGAGCGCCACCGGCGATGAGGAAATCTTTCGCGGGGTAGTGAAGGCCTAAATTGGCGACAATAAATTGTGACAACACCTCACGTAAGCCTTGAATACCGTCGGCAGGTGGGTAATTGGTGTGCTTTGCGCGATAGGCCTCGACAATCGCCTCTTCGAGCTCATCGGGTATCGGAAAAACTGCGGGATCGAAATCACCAATGGTGAAATTGTAGATCTCTTGTCCGGCAGCAATGCGTTGCCTTACTTCACCTGCAAGTTTAATAATCTCAGAGCCAATGAGATTGGCAGCCATATTGGAGACGCGCGCCATGTCTTCAAGTTTAGAGCGTTATGGAGTGCAAAAGTACAAAACTTGAGGTGGGTACGTGGCATGAAAAAATGGTTGTGGTTGATGTTGGTCACAATACCACAGGGTGACACCTAAATTGAAACTTTGCACATAAATTGCGATCTTTGAACAAAGAAATTGATCGCGTGTGAAAGTTGAGAAGTATGAGTTAAAAGCTGGAGAACAGCTCGAGGTGTTTGAGTTTGTGAGTATCGGGCCGAAAGGGAAAATCCCTAAAATGGTGCAGTACACGCCAACCAACTACAAAGACTTATACAACCTTGGCTTTGGAGACAAAAATATTGAGAATGGTGAAATTGATGATACGGTAATCTCAAACAATGGAGACAGTGAAAAAGTACTGGCAACAGTGGTTGCAACATTGTATGCATTCATTGACACGCATAAAGATGCAATGGTGTATGCAACTGGAAGTACAAAGGCTAGGACTCGATTATACCGAATGGGTATTTCAAAATATCTCGATGAGATCAAAGCGGATTTCGAAATTTATGGAGAGCTTGAAAATGGATGGGAAGTATTCCTAAAAGACGTTGAATACGAGGCATTTATTGTGAAATTAAAAGGCAATTAGCAATGGGATTAAAAAACATGGATACCAAGAAGAAACCTGTTGTGCTGGTAGACAAGTCATTGGATTTTTTCAACGACAAAGTTCTCTTTCCGAAGAAATTAGAGAAGGCGAATGATATGTTGAAAAAAGTTGGACTTCCAAAGCCTGACAGAAAAGCTCCCTAGCCAACAGGCTAAACTCCAAAATTTGGGTTTAGGAATTGGTCAGCCGTTACGTCTTGGTTCAAGCAGTCGAATCGGTAAATCGAACCTCACTCCTAAATCAATCACTTATGATGTAGCCAAACGCTTTTCAAAATGGCGAGGTGACTCCCTATCTTCGCAGCGAATATGCGAGAGAAATTGCCCTTTTCGAATTCAGAAATTGCACCTGCACCTTGGGACGATTATGAATTGATCGATTCGGGCGATTATGAAAAACTCGAACGTTTCGGTCGCTACATCACCATTCGTCCTGAAACCCACGCCAATTGGCCCAAAACACTGGCTGCAAAGGTCTGGCTTGAGCAAGCAAACGTGCGATTTGTTGAAACCGGACTAACCAGCGGCACGTGGGAGGTCTTGAAGCCGATGCCTTCGGCCTGGACCATGGGGTACACGCGCGAAGCCTTGCAATTAACCTTCAATTTAGAGCTCACGAAGTTCAAGCACGTGGGGGTTTTTCCGGAGCAGGCAGCGAACTGGGACTATATATA
>CAMCHP010000065.1 GCA_945874695.1 Chryseobacterium gleum | reverse complement strand
CTCTCTCTACGGAACCGCGCAGTTAAGTGGATGCGGTTCATAGTATGGCCGATTTATATTGCTAAATAGAACGATTTGTTTTGATTTTGAGGTGATTGAAATGTTAAAAGTAGGGGTGCAGCGCACACTTCGGATGGGAGTTCGTGCATGACCAAGCTGCTAGACTTTGGACGAACAGACCTTGGACTTTTGACAGCCATAAAGCAGCGTTCAGCTCACCGCGGAGCGGCGATTGCTTTGAGCGGTAACAATTTCTTCAACGCTGAAAAAAGTGTTACCCGTTTTTTGATTTCGGCGGGTGGTAACATTTATTTCAACGCCAAAAAAAGTGTTACCCAGTTTTTGATTCGAGGTGAGTGGTAACATTTTTTTCTAAGCTTTTGAAAATGTTACCACGTGTGATTTCAGCAGTTGGTAAACATTTTAAACGTTGCGGGAATTGTTTACCACGTGTTTTGGTCGCGTCGCGTGATGGCAAGGCACACACCTTGCCCCAGCGGGGCAAAATCTCGGTAGCCACGGGTTTCAACCCGTGGATACGACGCGGGCGTACCTCGAGTGCTGTAGGCACGGCATCTAGCTACTTGACATGTTTGCCACCCGTATCAAGGATTCTCCCGGTCTAAAGTCTCCTTGTCCAAGTCCTCCTGCCCAAAGCTCACGCGTACGAGATTTAGTGCGCTTCGAGCCAGGTAATGCCCGTGTCGAGGTCAACAGCCAATGGAACGGCGAGTGGATATGCATTTTGCATTTTATCAACCACCAACAATTTGAGTTCTGCAAGTTCGTCGAGGTGGGCATCAAACACCAATTCATCGTGTACTTGCAAAATCATCTTCGATCGAAATTGGCGCTCTTGAAGGGCTTTGTCGATTTCAATCATCGCCAGCTTGATGATGTCGGCGGCTGAGCCCTGCACTGGCGCATTGATGGCGTTGCGCTCGGCAAAGCCGCGTACAATGGCGTTGGCCGAGTTGATGTCTTTCAAGTAGCGGCGACGCTTTAAAATGGTTTCTACATAGCCATGGGTGCGCGCAAACTCTATGTTCGCATGCTGGTAGTCGCGCAACCCCGGAAACTGTGTGTAGTAGTTGTCGATGATTTCTTTGGCCTCGCCACGGCGAATGCCCAAGTTTTGCGCCAAGCCGAAAGCCCCTTGCCCGTAGATGATGCCGAAGTTGACTGCTTTGGCTTTGCTCCGCATTTCACGGTCGACATGGGCAATGTCAACGCCAAATACCTTCGATGCTGTGGCGGTGTGGATGTCGATTTGATCGTTGAAGGCTTGAATCATGCCGTGATCATTGCTCAACGCAGCAATTACACGCAATTCTACTTGGCTGTAGTCGGCCGCGAGCAAAAGGTGCTCGCTGTCACGGGCAATGAAGGCCTTGCGCACGGCGCGTCCGCGTTCGGTGCGTATCGGTATGTTTTGAAGGTTCGGATTGTTTGAGCTCAATCGCCCGGTTGATGCCACCGTTTGACTGAATTGGGTGTGCAAACGGCCGGTGCGCATGTTCACCATCTCAGGAAGGGTGTCAACATAAGTTGACTTGAGTTTGCGCAATTGGCGGTACTCAAGTATTTCTTTAATAATGGGATGCTCTTCGCTGTATTTGCTGAGCTCTTCTTCGCTGGTGGCATACTGCCCTGATTTTGTTTTCTTGAGGTTGGCGCCAATGCCAAGTTTTTCAAACAAAATGGGGCCAAGCTGCTTCGGGGAGTCGAGGTTGAAGGTTTCTCCCGCAAGTTGGAAGATCTTTTTTTCCAAGACATCTAAATCGGCAGCGAGCGTTACGGATAGCGCCTTTAAGGTTTCGCGGTCGAGGTGCACGCCTTCGATTTCCATGTCAGCCAGCACGCGCAAAAGCGGCATCTCAAGTTGGTAAAACAAGCTGTGCAAATGGGGCTGCTCGATTTCAGGCAAGAACAATTGGTACAATTGCAGCGTGATATCGGCATCTTCGCAGGCGTAATCACAAATCTCAGCCGGATCAAGATCGGCCATGTTGCCCTGCGACTTGCCCTTCTTGCCAATCAACTCGGTGATTGAAATGGTTTTGTAGTTGAGGTAGTTGGCCGCGAGCTGATCCATGCCGTGGCCTGAATCAGCATCCATCAAGTAATGCGCGACCATGGTGTCCCAGTGGCGATTGTTGAGCGCCATGCCATAGCGGTGCATGATTTTGTAATCGTATTTGATGTTTTGTCCGACCAAAATCTTCGTGCGGTCATCGAAAATGGGTTTGAACCGCTCAAGCTGCTGCCGCTTTTCAGCTTCGCTCCCGGTCAGGGGCACATACCATGCCTTGCCCGGTTTCGTGCAAAACGACATGCCCACGATTTCAGCATCCATGGCGTCGAGGCCCGTGGTTTCGGTGTCGAAACTGTACACGCTCGCGGCCGCAAGTTCATTGATTAAGGCGTCGATGGCGCTGTCATCATTCACCAAGTGATAGGCGTGGTCAACATCAGCCAGGGTTTTCTGCACGGGGGCTTCATCACCGAGTTCTTCATCGCTTTGCGAAACAGTTGCAACCTCGCCAAACAGCGACATTTGCTCGCCTTCAGGCTTTGCGGTTACCGGTGCATCACCGAGTACACGCACGGCAAGGGTGCGGAATTCGAGCTCGTTAAATACAGCGCGCAAGTGGTCTTTATCCATCGGGCTCATGCACATTTCGTCGAAATCGAAGGCGTAGTCGAGATCGGTGACAATGGTTGCCAGCTGCTTCGAAAGGAGGGCTTGCTCGCGAAAATTTTCTACGTTTTCGCGTTGTTTGCCTTTGAGCTCGTGGGCGTGTGCAATGAGGTTCTCCACACTGCCGTACTGGCCGACCAACTTAATAGCGGTTTTTTCGCCAATGCCCGGTATACCGGGGATGTTGTCGACGCTGTCGCCCATCATCCCCAAGATGTCAATTACTTGTTCAGGACGCTCGAGGCCGTAGCGTTCGCACACTTCGGTAACCCCCCATACTTCAGGCGGATTGCCTGAGCGGCCCGGTTTGAACACAAAAATATGGTCTGACACCAACTGACCCATGTCTTTGTCAGAGGTCATCATGTAGGTTGTAAACCCTTGTTTTTCGGCGCGCTTGGCCACGGTACCAATGACGTCGTCGGCCTCAAAGCCATTCACTTCGAGCACGGGAATTCCGAATCCCTTCATGATGTCTTTGATGAAGGGCACCGAGAGTTTAATGTCTTCAGGTGTTTCTTCGCGGTTGGCTTTATATGCTTCGAATTGCTCGCTGCGGAAGGTGAGGGTCGGCGGATCGAAAACTACCGCAATGTGCGACGGTTGCTCATTCTTGAGCACGTCGAGCACAACATTCGTGAATCCGAACACGGCACTCGTGTTGAATCCTTTCGAATTGATGCGTGGATTGCGAATAAAGGCGTAGTACGCGCGAAAAATCAGTGCGTACGCATCAAGCAGGAACAGCTTGTTCTCGGTATCTTTTGTAAGCATGGGTGCAATTGAGCAGCCAAGATACAAAAGCCGTTTGGGCTGTACCGAATTTTAGTGCGTGGTAACCATAATCCGTTCGCTGCCATAACCCGGTACAACCACATGGTACATGCCCGCGGCCGTGGCTTGACGGAGCACCTCCATCCCGCCGTTTAGGCGGCCCTCTTGCACCAACTTCCCGGTTTGATCAAAGATCATGTACGCTTGACCCGCCCAGCTCTGCGGTGTGATTACACTGAAGTTGCCCGTTGATGGATTTGGGAACACGACCATCCGACCGTTAGGTCGAAATTCTTCAACATCAACCGACATATCGCCGGTAACATTCACGTTGTCGATCCAAATGTGGTTGCCGTAGTCGCCGATGTTCGCAAAAGCAAGGGTTACACACGGTTCGCCAGCGAGGATGCCCAAATCGACGGTGTCGGTGCGCCATTGGATTTGTCCGCCCAAATCGTACCAAAACCACATGTAACAATCGTCAACTGCGAGGTCAGACCCAAACTTTGAGTACACCGGAAACCATTCTTCGCCAGGCAATTGTGCCCAAATTTCAAGTCCGTCGTTGTAATCGCTAAACTTTTGAAACGCCACATCGAAAAAGAGCCCCGGTTCAGTGGCCGAACTGAAGTCTAGGGCAGGCATCACGAGGAGGTCAGCGTTGCCTTCGGTATTTACCCAGTAATTCGGGAATTGCGCCACGCCATTTTCAGCGTTGGTGAGGTCGGTTGCGGGTTCCCAGTTGCCGAAGCCTGAGCTCACGATTTTCCAGTTTGCCGGCGGAAAGTTGCCATTGAAATCTTCAACCAAAGGCATGGCGATGGGGTCGTTGGTGACCGTGATCATGTTTTCCCAGGTGAAAGTATCGGCGTTGCCGTTCGCATCGGTTACGGTGAGCGTGACACTGTAGCTGCCGGGCTCTGCGTAGAGCACGTCGGTTTCAGCCTGATCGGTATTGGTGGGCACACCGCCGGGGAACTGCCAAGCGTAGGTGGCGCCTTCGCACACAACTACTGAAGTTGCGCTAAAATGCACCGGTTCAGGCGTGCACTGCACGGCAGCGTTGAATGTAAGGCGATCGGCCATGAAGCCTGCTTGCACGGCTGAAGGTGTATGAAAATCAGCCTCATGCACGCCGCGCGATCCGGCAGCGCGTATTTTTCCGAGGCAGTAGTTGGCCTGCATAAACGGTGTGGGCGTTACCGCGGGGAGGTTCGTATTGTAGAACTCCCATCCGTTGAGGTCGTTGTCGCGGTAAAAAACACCGGTTGTGGTGCCAATGTACACCCCCTCGTTGCTGCCGCGTTGGTGCGCGATGGAGGTCACGTATTGATTCCCAATCGTAGGTGAGGTGATGTTGGTCCACGTATCGCCGCCGTTCACCGACTTAAACACCTTGTTGCCTTGGTGGTTGCCGATGAAAATGGCCCAGAGCAGGTCGGGGTTGGTTCCATCAACGTCGAGGTAGATCGGTTTGTCAGCATTATTTCCTCCGACTGACGTCGGGATGGTCACCTCAACCCATGTGAGGCCGCCATCGTTGGTGCGCCAAATGTTCCAGTTCGAGCCATTTTGCTGATGCGAAACATAGATGCGGTTTGGATCGCGTGGAGCGACTTTCACACTGATGATTTTGCCTTGTCCGAAGTTGTGCACGAGGTCAAAAGCCGCGCCTCCGTTGGTTGTGCGCCAGAGCGATGCGTCAACAGGAGAGTAGAAAGTGTTGTAGCACCGTGGATCCCATTCGAGGTTGCCATACTCACCAAACCAGTAGCCGGTATTCGGGCTTTTTGAGTTGTCGAACGGACGTCCGGTGATGCGAGTAAAGCGTTCGTCAGAGAATTGAAAGGCGCCGCCGTCGTGGTATCCGAGGTTGCCTTGACCGGGGTTCACGAATCCGCGAAAGTTATCACCTCCGAGTTCGCCGAGCCATCCGCCCGTTAGGGCGCCATCAAAACCATAGTGGTAAACGTCGCCGTTTTTAATGTGGGTGCCGTTGTGGTAGGTGCCCCCAACCATGGTTTCACCGGCGCGCCAACCGGCTTGCCAGCCCCAAAAGTCGGTGCCGTGGATGCCGTACATGCGCGGTTCGATGTTGTCGCCTTGGTCGGCGCTGTAGTACACCCCGCCGTCGGAGGTGATCCAGAGGTCGACGCCTGTTTCGGTTTGAAAGAACTTCACGTCGTGCACATCGGCGTGGGTGTAGCGTTGCTGGGTGAACTCACCGACCCAAGTTACCCAGTGTGCATTCATCGTCCATGAGCTGCCCGCATTGGTACTGCGCCAAACGTTGATGCCTGCGCCAAACAAGCGGTCAGCGATATCGGGTGATGCACCGAGCGCGAGGTCGTAGTAATATTGACCGCCGGCTTCTTCACCGCCTTCAGACCACCCGAGGATGTTGGGGTTGTTAGCGTTGTTGAAGGGGCCGCCGGGCGCGCCGCCGCAGCACTGGAAGTTGAAGGTTTCGCCGCTGTCTTCGCTGACATAGATGCCGTACAAACCGTCGCTGTTGTTTGCTGTACCCGCAGCGAGCGCGTACACGCGATCGGGCGTGGCCGCACTGACGCTGATTTCGCAGCGGCGATTTTCGGCACCCGCACCCGGGCTCGGCCATCCGGTTCCTGTGTTGGTGAAGGTTAATCCGCCATTTACAGACTTTTTGAAGATGGTTTGGTTGCCGACCATCGCAACGGTATAGATGACTTCAGGGTTGTTGGGATGGAATTCAATTTCCATGTGTTCACCGCTTGCGACTGAGGTGAAGGTTTCGCCGGCATTGTCGCTGCGGAACAAACCTGCGCTGGTGGCAGCGATGATTACATTTTCATTGTTTGGAGCGATGCGCAGGTCACGCGTCCAAAAGTTTTGATTTTGGAATTGCGCATCACCGGCAAGCGCCCAGGAGTCGCCGCCATCGTTTGACTTCCAAATACCGCCGTTTTCGCCACCGAAATAGACGATGTTTTCATTGTTTGGGTTGATGGCAATGCTGTAAACCGAGGTTACAGGCAGGTTGCGCGACATCAATTGCCAATTCAGACCTTTATCTGTTGATTTCCAGATGCCCGCGGTGGCTGTTCCTGTGAACACCACTTGCGGATTTGAAGGTGCTTGTTCAACCGTGTAAGCGTGCACCGAACCGGGCGATTGCACTTCAAAGAACATCGCTACTTCGGGGTCATAATGCCAGGGGCCGGCTTCTTGCCAAGTGTTCGAGCTGCGTGGGGAGCCATTGGCTTGTGAAGCGGCAGCGAAGGGAAGGGGCGCATCACCGAGGGGGTGATTTGAGAACATGTAATTGCGCATGAAGCGCTTGTAGTATTGGGTATCGCGGTTTTTCACGAGCTCATGTTGGCTGTAGTAGGCTTCGTAGGCCATCTTAACCGTTTCGGGGTGAGCATTGCTGTACATCAACTGTACCCATTGGGGTTGGTCAAGACGTACATCGTGGGGGGTAATGCGGGTAGTTTGGGCATACCCATTGAGCGCAAGTGCAGCAAGTGCACACCAGACAAAAGCAATACGAAGCATAACCGTGCAGGGATTGATGCTGGTAAAGATAATGTGTTTTAAGTGCGGCGCGTATCAGCCCAGCCATGTTCGGTGTTAAATTTCAGATTGAACTTGTAGAGCCACGGCATGCCGTGGTTCCTCCATGAATCACACCGTGGCGCTTTTTGAGTGCTGCCGCATTGTTGCTAAACCTAGAAAAACAGGTTTCGCGATAGCGTAATGTTAAACAGCGTTGAATGCACCGTCGAACGGTAAGGGTTGCGCCAAGTGCTTAACCCGCATGCCGTTGAGTCCACATCAAGACTTATAAAGCTTACCGTGGTATTTTCACAGGTGGCGCACCGACGGCATTGAGTCGGTTCTCCAACTCGGGCAAGCGCGTAGTTATGGCCTCAAGGTCGCTTTGTAATCTGCGGAACAAGGCATCAGCATAGGCATAGCTGGCTCGGTGCGTATCAGTGCCACCATACGTGTTGCCATAGTTGCCCATGCTTAGGTTTTGCAGGTAGTCGCCCAAGGTCGGATTGGCTTGGTTTTCGTACAATTGTCCACGGGCGATGCTGCCGTTGTTGCGCGCATTCCATGCGAGCAACTCGTCGCGCAGGCCGATGAGGTCGACGAGCAGCGCATCATCGGTAGCCGTGGCGCGATCATATGCCCGTCGCATAGCTTCAGCGCGTTCAAGCATTTCGCGATAGTGTTGCTCCATTTGGCTGACATCGGCCTGCAACTGCTCGATCTGGGTATACCAATTGGCAAGCGCGTCAGGCTCAGGACTGGGCAACGCACCTTCGCGCAAGGGGGTCACCACAAACGGAATGGCTTCAGAGATGGGGGTGTGAAGGCCGTCGCGCTCAATCACCAAGCGGGCGGTGTATTGCCCCGGTGTAGCCCTTGCACCACTGCTATTTCGGTCGCCATCGGTGCTCGAAACTGCTGCACGAGATGCCCGACTGAAATCCCACGTTACGCGTTGCAAACCTTTCGCCAATGGGGCACTCACGCGATTGACAATTTCGCCGTTTGGGTGAGCAATCACTAGCCATAATGCCGGCTTGAGTGCATTCAACTCTTGGTCAAGGGCCGCCCACTCGGGGAAATTCACCGGTTTTCCATCCTCTTTCAGCTTCTTCTCATCGGCCTGCCGCTGTGCCGTGCGCGTTTCAGGAATCGTATTGAGGCGGTAAGTAAAGGTTGCGCCCACCGGCGGGTTCGCAGCTACGAAATATGGATCACCTTGAAAACCTTTGCCCGACACGCCCATGTTGTTGCGCGGTAAGTACCACCACGCGTGGGTTGGTGCATACAATGCGACCTCTGCGCTGAGCCATTGGGCTGTTTCACGCAGCACCGCATAATCGTCTAAGATGTAGATACCCCTTCCGAATGTACCCGCCACCAGGTCATTCGCGCGGCGTTGAATGGCGAGGTCACGTACCGATATTACGGGCATCCCGCCGTTTAGGCGGACCCATTCTTGCCCCCCATTAACACTCACATAAACGCCAAATTCAGTGCCGACAAACAGCAAATTCGCTGCCACGTGATCTTGCACAATGCGCCAACAAAGGTGACGTTCAGGCAGGTTTGAGGCGATGCTTACCCAAGTACGGCCACGGTCAGTGCTCTTATACAGGTAGGGTTTGAAGTCACCATTCTTGTGATTGTCAAGGGCGGCATACACCGTATTGGCATCAAAAAGGTCAGCTTTGAGGTCGTTCACAAATGCGGTCGCGGGCGCGCCAGGCAAACGGTTAACCGTTACCGAGCGCCAGTTTGTTCCTCCGTCTTCACTCACAGCAATGCTGCCGTCATCGGTGCCGGCGTACAAAAGCCCTTCAAGAACGGGCGATTCAGCCAATGAGGTAATGGTCGCATACTGACTCATAGCGTAGATGTCCCACGCCTGATCCCACCCTTGCAATGACCCAAAGAAGGGCGTTCTCACACGCTCTTCACCCTTTGAAATGTCAGGAGAAATGGCGCGCCAAGCATCGCCCCGGTTGTCTGAACGCCACACGCGCTGTGAGGCGAAATAAAGGCGGGTGGGGTTGTGCGGACTGACCAGGATGGGTGAGTCCCAATTCCAGCGTTCAGCAGGTTCATTGGGCGCGGGAACCGGTTGGATGTACACGATTTCACCCGTCAATCGGTCGTGACGCACGAGGTTGCCTTGTTGCCACTGCGAGTAGACGATGTTTGGGTTTCCGGGTTCAGTGGCCGGCTGATGACCATCACCGAACACCGTCACAAACCAGTCGTGGTTGGCAATGCCGTGCACATTGTCAGTGCGAGAAGGACCACCTTGGGTCGCGTTGTCTTGGGTGCCGCCATACACGAAATAGAACGGTTCGCTGTCGTCGACCGCGATTTTATAAAACTGGGTAATGGGCAAATTACCCAGGTAGCGCCAGGTTTTTGTGAGGTCGAGGGTTTCGTATAAACCGCCATCGGTCCCGACCAGCAAGTAATTGGGATCACTGGCCTTGAAGGCGATGGCGTGGTTGTCGATGTGCTTGTTGCCCTCGTTCATGCGAACGAAGGTCTTTCCGCCGTCGTTTGAAATCTGCATGTTGTTGTCAACGAGGTAAATGCGGTCAAAACGATGGGGGTCAGCGTAAAGTTCTTGGTAGTAGTGCGGACCAGTACCCCCTGACACGGCATCCGACATTTTTGTCCAGCTTTCACCGCGGTCGGCGCTGCGGTATACCCCGCCCGCACGGCGGTCGAGTTCAATTGAAGCGTAGATTACATCAGGCTGTTGGGGCGACAGGGCGAGGCCGATTTTTCCGAGGTTGCCCGTTGGCAAGCCCGAGGTGCGTTTGATCCAAGTGGTGCCGCCATCGGTTGAGGTGTAAATGGCTGTACCGACTCCGCCGCCGATGTAGCCAGCCACCGTTCGGTGACGTTGCCAAGTTGCGGCATGCAGTATATTGGGATCGCGCGGGTCGATGAGTAGGTCAGTAGCGCCCACCCATTCGGCATCACCAAGCACGCGAACCCATGTGTTACCCCCGTCAAGGGTTTTATACACCCCGCGTTCACCTCCTTTGCTCCAGAGCGGACCTTGCGCCGCCACCCACACGGTATTGGGGTCGCTCGGGTGGATGATAATTTTTGAGATGTGCTCAGATGCCTTCAGTCCGAGGTTTGTCCATGAAGCACCGCCATCGGTGCTGCGGTAAACGCCATCGCCGAAACCCACATGTCGTCCGCCGACATTTTCACCCGTGCCAGCCCACACGGTATTGGGGTTTGATGGATCGATGGCGAGGCAGCCGATGGAGTAGGACGTTTGTTGGTCAAACACGGGGGAGAAGGTTGTTCCGCCGTTCGTGGTTTTCCAAATCCCGCCTGATCCAACGGCGACGTACCAGGTATGCTCGTGTTGCGGGTTGATCACCACATCAGCGATGCGGCCGCTCATGAAGGCAGGCCCAATTGAGCGCCACGAAAGGCTGCCCAGCGCTTCAGGGGTTAGTTTGGGGTCATCGCCTGCTTTTTTCTGGGCGTATGATGTGGTTATTGCGTTCACAAGAACGATGCAGAGGATCAAAGCGAAACGGCGCATAGAACGGATGGTTTTCAACTCCGAAAATAGTTGATTTAGCTAAGATGCGGGGGTTATTGCGCTGTAACGGGTAAACATTTTAAACGTTGCGTGAAATGTTTAACTCGTGCGCAGTTGTACTACCCGCAAGCAGCAAACGCAAGGTGCGCGAACAACCGCGCGAAGTATTGAACGTGCGTGGTTTTGAGGAGATTCCACATTGCAGCAGGCACAAAAAAAAATCTAAAATTGTTGATAGCGTGTGGAAAACATGTACATTCGTAACATATAAGACGGCATATTTCGATTGAACTGTTAATTTATTGAATCCTCACACCACCGGTTCACGCCGTTTATCCCCCCAACCTCGTATTCTTTTAATCCTTCTATAATGAACATTTTTGTTACAAAACTGAGCCCTAATGTGTCTCAGGAAGATCTTCAAGATCTATTTGCCCAGTACGGCAACGTTACCACTGCTAAAGTGATCATCGATCGCGAAACCGGAAACTCGAAAGGGTATGGCTTCGTTGAAATGGATGATGATGCCGAAGGCCAAGCTGCCATCGATGCTTTGAATGATTCAGAGCTCGACGGTCGTCGCATGGTTGTTAAGAAAGCTCGTCCTCGTGAGGAAATGGGCGGCGGCGGCGGCGGTGGCGGCGGCGGCGGCTCACGTCGTCCTTCATTCGGCGGCGGCGGCGGTGGAAACCGTGGTGGTTATGACCGCGATCGCAGCAGTGGCGGTGGTTACGATCGTGACCGTGGTGGAAGCGACCGCAGCAGCGGTGGTGGATACAACCGCGACCGTGGTGGTTTTAACCGTGGTGGTTACGACTAAATAGCATCTGCTTCAAAATACAAGGGCACTCAGCAATGGGTGCCCTTTTTGCTGGCGTCTTGTCAGACTTTTCTGACACGGCTTTCGGGTGCAATCTGACATACTTAGGCTGCCATGATCCCGTAGAAGAGGGGCACATACCCCCTCATTATGAAAGCAAACCTAGCGCTTATTTTATGCTTGCTCCTCGGCGCTGTCGCGCCATTGCGGGCAACCGATCAAGTGCCGCGCGACCTCCGTGGCGCAGAAGCAGCATTTGTTGAGTTCGATTATTTTGAAGCTTTAGACGGCTTCTTGCGCGGCAATGCCAAGCACCCCGATAACGCCTTCGTGAAACGGCGAATCGCCGATTGTTACCGCTTGATGGGCCTCACAACCGATGCGCTCGAATGGTACAAACAGCTCATTGAAGCAGGCGGGTACGATGCGCTCGATTTCTATTACATGAGCGAAGTGCACCGTGTTTTGGGCGAACATGAATCAGCCCATTTCTGGATGCAACAGTACGAACGCCGCGTGGCTGGCGATACCCGTGCGCGCCGTACACTTGAAAACCCCGACTATCATATCGACTTAACCCAAGGCGAACGTGCCCATCTGGCTGATGGACTAGGCGTAAACCAAGGCCGCGCCATGCTGCCCCCAACCGTGAGCAAAGACCTCCTTATTGTGCCCATTGCAACCGAGATTGAGGGACCATGGTACGCCCATCGCCGAAATTTGGTCAAGTACGATTTGTACCAAACCTCGGTTGACGACATGTACAATTTGGTGTCAGCGGAGCCCTTGCTCGGACAAGTGAATGGCAAGTTCTCTGAAGGTCCGTCGTGCTACGATAGCAAACGCGAAGTGCTCTACGTAACCCGCTTTCTAACGCGCCGCGGCAAACCCGCACTCGACGAAAATGGCGAAGTGTATTCGCTCATTCTGAGCTATCAATTGGTCGAAGGCTATTGGATTGAGTTCGAAGGCTTCCCTTACAACGACGATTTCAGCAGCCAGGCATACCCCGCACTTTCAACCGATGGCAACACTTTGTATTTCGCTTCATCACGCGAAGGCGGATTTGGCGGCATGGATTTATACGCCTGCTCTTGGGATGAGGAGGCCAATGAATGGGGATACCCGCAAAACATGGGCGCAACTGTAAACACCGAAGGCAGCGAAATTTACCCCGCGTTTTCACCCGATGGCAAGCTCGCCTTTGCATCCAATGGGCACGCCGGTTTAGGGGGGCTCGACATTTATTTTGTTGAATTTCCACCTGCCGGTGGGATGGTCGTAACCAACCCAGGGATGCCCATCAATACCCCTGAGGATGACTTCGGATTGATGTTTATCGGCGATCGTTACGGCTACTTTTGCAGTGATCGCGAAGCAGAAATCGGCGGTGATGATTTGTTTTGGTGGGAAAGCATGCGCGAGGTGATCGATGCAACCATTGTATTGATGGATCCGAAGGGGCAGCCAATGTACCCTGAACGCGTTGAGATCAGAAACCTCCGCAGCGACGAATTATCGAAAAAATCGGGCTTGCGGGGTCAGTTTGATGTGAGCTTCAATGGCAAAGACCCTTACGAAATTACTTGGGAGCATGAAGGGCAGCTTATGATGATGCTCTGCGTGCCTGAACTCACCGAAGCCGGTTTGCGCTACCAGTATTCGTCACCAACCGGCGATGGATTTTTAGCCGACGCCAAGCTCAACAGCTACAAAGAGAGCGCATTTCGCAAAAAGAAGATGGCGCAAGAACAATGGACGAGCCGCAACCTTACCGATCACTTAAACTATCCTACCGAGGAAAATACCGACGGATTGCGATACCTCGTTGCCGATTGGACGAGCCGGTGGGGAGACGGCGACCATCCTGCCGAAGGCAGTAAAGTATACCTAAAAAATTTAGAAACAGGCGCGGTAAGTGCGTGCACAACGACCGGTTTACGAGCTGAATTTGAGGCCGACCCTCGCCACATGCACGCCATGATGTGGTACGATGCCAACAACCAACGCATTGTGAAATACCTCAAAACCGACCCCTTCGATGGCACAGCTTTAGCTTTCACCAGCGCAGAGGCGGCTTTTGATTTGCAAATGGGCGATGCGCCGCTGTTTGCCTCGAATCAAACGGCAGAGCGCATGGTTATGGCTGCGTTGACCGCGTCGGTTGATGATGGGGTGTTGCTTGAAACGATTGCGGCGCCGCTCTTGAAGTACGTTGAGTCGGGCCGCCGTGTCAGCCAAGAAAATGGGCAAACCCGCATCCACGCTGAAGATGTGTACTTCGGCTTTGATGAGCACCGGTTGAACCAGGCTGAGTTGCAGAAGCTCGACGAAGTGGGGGCCGTTATTCAGGGCACCGATGATGTGCGCATTGAAATCGTTGCCCATACCGACGCACGCGGCAGTAAGAAATACAATGATCGTTTGTCGCGCTTGCGCGCGGATGCGACACGCAGCATGCTGATTTTATCAGGCATCCCGGCTGATCGCATCGATGTGGTGTGGCGTGGTGAAGAAGCATTGGTAAATGACTGCGCAGATGACGTGCCTTGCGACCCTCGCGAACACCGCATGAACCGACGCTCTGAGGTATACATTGTGATGCCTTCATAAGGCGAAGAAGATACATCTACCGTTCCCAAACGGGCCATTTGGCAGGCCGTCTCATCGTGAGGCGGCCTTTTTTTGTTCGAAAAAAAACCATAAACCACTGGTAAACAGCCGCTTGTTTTTTTTGTCTGACAGAAAATGTAGGTAAATTCTTACAAAAGTTGTCAGAAGGTATAACCTTTTGATGTCAGACAAAGTAAAAGAACCCGAAAACCATTTTAAGCAACTGTCTAACCTCCGGGTAAAGTAGATGAATATGAGAACAAAAACTACCCTTTTCGGGCCTTATATGGCCAAACGGCATCAGACACCTCTAGTCGGCCGCCTCGCGTAAGCGACTACCCAAGCAAAACCAAGTAATTCTCCCCCATAATTCACATAACCCACCCAGTTATGAATAGTATTTCTTTGCCCAAACTGAAGCGATTTAAGGCACCAAAACCTGAAGCTACAGAACTGATTATTAGCACATCTACCGCCAGTTTAACGGTGATGTTATTTGCCGCCCTGTGCATGATGACATGTACGCCGGTGATGGCTCAAACGACCTTTACCGAGAGTGCAGGTTCGTATGGAATTGCATTGAATGGCGCCAAAGACGGCGGTCATTCTTTTTGTGATTTTGATCTCGATGGCGATTTCGATTTATTGGTAAACCGGAATAACCGGTCGTACTTGTATCGAAACAACGGCAATGCGACATTTACAGATGTCACAGGCACCTTGGCACCAAGCCTTACCGCTTCGGGGCGGGAGCGTTCGGCCATTTGGGGTGATTTGAACAACGATGGATATCCGGATTTCGCTCGGAACACGTCGTCAGAGATTCAGGTTTTCTTGCAACACCCTGCAACAGGTGTGTTTGGCAATGGTACAGGAGGCACAGTACCACAAGTTTATAACGCGTCAGCGGCAGGGAACTTCAACATTCAAAATGGCATGAACTCAGAGGGTATGGGATTCATGGATTACAACGGTGATGGTTACCTCGACTTGATTTTTGACAACCACAACTTCGGCATCGATATGTTGCAGAATCTGGGGAACGGTTTTTTCACCCAAGTAACCGTGCAAGGCCCGGGCTACCAGAACAACGACCCCGCAACTTGGCCGCTTGGATTGGCGCAGCACGCAACAGATGGTGACTACGGCTCAACCACTGATTACAACAACGACGGTTGGGTTGACTTCATTTCACGCAAGCGCAACCAAGCCGATGTGTTTCGCAACGTGGCAGGTTTCTTCGTTGAAGGTCAAGATTTGGCAGAGGCCGAAAATGGCAACAAGGGCGCGGTAGCCTTTGCCGATTTCGACAACGATGGCGATTTCGACTTGGTTTGGACCGAGAACGGTGACACTCAGATTTTTGAGTACAATGGAACAACCTTCGTTCCACTTGGAAATGCTACCGGCATTCCTACTTCGTTTGGTGGTAACCGCACCGACGGTGTTGTATGTGGCGACGTTGACAACGATGGTGACATTGACATTTTCTTCGCGGGTCGCCAAAGCGGGATGCTATTCATCAACCAGCAAAACGACCCTATTCTGGGAGCGAACGTCGGTGCACCGATGACTTTTATTCAAGATGCCGCGACCTTTTACAATGGGCAAGGGCGCGGTTGCAGTATGGTTGACATCGACAACGATGGTGACCTCGATATTTATGTGAACATCAACAACGGCAACAACCGTTTATTCATTAACAACCTTGCGGGCGTTCCAAGTAATAACTATTTATTTGTTGACATTCGTGAAGACCGTTTGATCGCGAATATGCCTGCTGGCGTTGAGCGTGATGCCTTGGGTGCCACCTTGCGATTGGTTGATTGCGACGGCAATGTAATTTCAGGTATCCGTGAGATCAACGGGGGCAATGGACGTGGAACACAAGATGTTGCACGGATTCATTTCGGCTTGCCTGAAGGCCCAGCTGACTACTACATTTTGCAAGCGTCGTATCCAAACATTTTGGGTCAACCGCGTTTGCAAATCAACGAAGAAATTCGTCCGGTTGACTACCCTTACCACTTGTATGAGATCGTACCTGTGGTCATCAGCAACCAGGCACCGGTGGCGGTTAACGACACCTTGTTTTATGAGTTGGATACGCCGCTTACGTTCGACGTTTTAGCCGATCACGGCGGGGGTGTAGATTCTGACCCAGACGGTGACCAATTGCACGTCATGAGTGCTTTGGTACAACAGCCAAGCAATGGAACGGTAGTTTTGAATCCGAACGGTACATTCACTTACACCCCGAACCCTGGTTTTGAGGGCGTTGATAGTTTTGTATACCAAATAAGCGACAACGGGGTTTGTAACGCATCAGGTTTGATCGATGAGGCCACAGTAACCTTGATATATGGCGGTGCACCGGGCGATTGTGTGATCGCTTTCAACCCGTTCACATGGAACCTTATGGCGCCAAACGATGACGGTTCAATTGGGCCAATCAATTTGCCATTTACATTCGAGCTTTATGGTGATTCGTACACCAGCGTGTACTTGAACAACAATGGAAACGTATCGTTTGACAACCCTTACTGGTGGTATACATCAACGGGCTTCCCAATCAATACACCCATGGTGGCACCTTTTTGGGCCGATGTAGACACACGCAACAACTTTGCGAATGGCTATCAAGGGGAAGTGTGGTACCAGATCACGCCAACCGCATTTATTGTGACATGGAACAACGTGGGTCCGTACAACGCGGCAAGTGCTGCAATGAATGGTCTTGAAAACACGTTCACGATCGTCATGACAGACGGCACAGACCCTTTGTTGGCTGCAGGCAATAACGTAGGTTTTTTCTATGGTGAGATGGATTGGACCACCGGTCAAGCTTCAGGCGGTGCAGGCGGTTTTGGCGGCTCACCAGCAACCATTGGTATCAATGCGGGCAACGGAGTTGATTACATCTTGATAGGGATGTTTGATGAAGACACCGATGACTATGACGGTCCTGCGGGTAACAACGACGGTATTAACTGGGTTGAAGGCCAGTGTTTAGAATTTGATGTGAGCAGTGGAGAGAACTTTCCGCCAATTGCACAGCAGTTTCCGCAAGGCAATGGCATCAACTTGTGTTACGGTGAATCAGAGACCTTGACATTGGGTTTCACGGGTCCTGAATTTGATGAAACGGTAATGGTGGTTGTAGACAATGGCGGCTTCCCTGGTGCTGTTGTTGTATCAAATACACCAGGTAACCCCGCTCAAGTAACACTGGAAGTTACTGGCACAACCGAGGGTGTGTACACCATCACTTTAACGGCAACCGACGACGATGTGAATCCAGAAACTACGGTTCGCACCTTGACGGTGAATGTGATCGACTGCAATTGCAGCGCACCTCCTGTATTGAGCTGTGCACCTGCAACAACGGTGAATGCGACTGCTGGAAGTTGCGAAGCATTTGTTTCGTTGGCACAGCCAGGCATGACTTTGCCTTGTTTGAGCACAGGCGCGATTAGCTTTGCGCAGGCCAATGCCTATGTTGAATTGACCGAAGACCCGATTAGTGAGGATGAATTCTCGATTGAATTTTGGTTTAAGCCTGAAGCGGCAACTTGGTCTGGTGTTTTATATGATATGACCGAAAGCAACCCTTCAAACGGAGATGCGCAACGCTACTTCTTTATCGATGGTAACCAAAATCAACTTCG
>CAMCHP010000064.1 GCA_945874695.1 Chryseobacterium gleum | reverse complement strand
GGGATGAGGCGTTTCATGCGAGGGTGTTTACCTGCGAAAGATATAAAAATGTGCGTACTGCATGAAACTCAACACATTGCTTAAATATTCTTCCCAAGCGCAAAGGCCATTGCTGCAATGCCGGCTGTTTCGGTCCTTAAGCGGTATTCACCCAAGTGCACTGCCGTCCATCCGGAAGCCATTGCTGCGGCCGCTTCAGCGTCAGAGAAATCGCCTTCAGGACCAATAGCGACAACGGCGGGTGCATCCGGCCGATAGGCCGAAACAAACGAAGTACGCTCGGTATGCTCATCGATCCATGCGATGAGGCGGTTCTCGATGGTGCACGATTTGAGGTACTCTGAAAAGTCGATGGGCGCGTGAATGGTTGGCCGATAGAGGTGTAGGCTTTGTTTCATGGCTGAGATTGCGATTTTATCCCAGCGATCGGTTCGGGCGTGGTGGCGTTCAGCGTGTTCGCACCAAAGCGGTTGAATATCGGTACAGCCCATTTCGACGGCCTTTTCGATGAACCACTCAAAGCGTTCGCGGTTTTTGGTTGGGGCAATTGCGATGGTTAAGTCGGGCGTATCGTTGGGGTGGTGGCTGAGCAGTTGCAAATTCACGCAGCACTCGTGAGCCGCGGCTTCGTAGATGGTGCCTTCGTAGAGTGAGCCCATGCCATCGGTCACGTGCACCTTGTCGCCGTTTCGCTTGCGCAATACTTTGATGATGTGTTGCGACTCGTCTTCAGGCAGCATGGCCATGCCTTCGGCGATGTGATTGGTATAAAACAGTTGCATAGGGAATGAACTAAAAGAGCCGGCACATCGCCGGCTCTTCAATGATCGTCAAATTTACATTAAACCTTGGCAGCAACACGCGGCGCGGCAGCCAAAATCTCATCGCTAGCGAATTCAGCGAATTTGCTGAAGTTGTCGACAAATTTCGCGGCAAGGTCAGATGCTTTCTGATCGTAAGCCGCTTTGTCTGACCACGTATTGCGCGGATTCAAGATTTCATGGGGTACGTTTTCGCAGGTTGTAGGCATCATCAAGCCAAACACCGCATGCTCTTCATAGCTCACGCTGTCGAGTTTTCCTTCGAGTGCAGCGGTGATCATGGCGCGGGTGAACTTGAGTTTAATGCGTTCGCCGACACCGTATGCGCCACCGCTCCAACCGGTGTTGATGAGCCACACTTTCACCGCATGTTCTTGCATTTTTTTACCGAGCATGGTTGCATACGCGGTCGGATGCAATGGCAGGAAAGGCGCGCCAAAACAAGCCGAGAACGTTGTCACTGGTTCAGTGATTCCCGCTTCAGTACCTGCAACTTTTGCGGTGTAGCCTGAAATGAAGTGGTACATCGCCTGACCTGGGGTTAGGCGTGAAATTGGAGGGAACACACCTGATGCGTCACATGTAAGGAAGAAAATATTTTTAGGAACATCGCCCATGGAGGGCTTCATGATGTTATCGATGTGGTCGAGCGGGTATGAGACGCGCGTGTTCTCAGTACGGCTGCTGTCGGTATAATCAGGCGTGCACCCATCTTCTTCAAAGCCTACGTTTTCGAGGATCGCACCAAATTTAATGGCGTCGTAGATTTGCGGTTCTTTTTCACGCGAGAGGTCGATGCACTTCGCGTAGCATCCGCCTTCGAAGTTGAACACCCCTTTGCTTGACCATCCGTGTTCATCATCACCGATGAGTTGACGGTTTGGATCTGAAGAGAGGGTCGTTTTGCCAGTTCCTGAGAGCCCGAAGAACACAGCGGTGTCCCCATGTTCGCCTACGTTTGCCGAGCAGTGCATCGAGAGTACATCACGCTCATGGGGCAAAATGTAGTTAAGCACCGAGAAAATTCCTTTTTTGATTTCACCGGTGTAAGCTGTGCCCCCGATGATGATCATTTTCTTGGTAAAATTGAGGATGGCGAAGTTGTGCTGGCGCGTTCCGTCGATTTCAACATCGGCATGGAAGTCGGGTGCGCACACAATGTGCCAATCGGGGGTAAAGTTGTCGATTTCTTCGGTTGATGGACGAAGGAACATGTTGTGTGCGAACATGTTTGACCATGGGAATTCAGTCACCACCCGAATGTTGAGGCGGTATTCTGGATCGGCGCAAGCGTAGGCATCGCGCACATATACATCACGGTTGGTCAGGTAAGCGCGCATGCGGTTGTAGAGGGCATCGAACTTTTCAGGGCTGAACTTGATGTTCACTTTACCCCACCAAACGGTGTTTTCGGTGGTTTCATCGGCGACCACGAAGCGATCGAGCGGTGAACGTCCGGTAAATTCGCCGGTATCTACTGCAAGCGCACCGGTATTCGACAAAATTCCTTGTCCTGCGATGAGTGTTTCTTCAACCAGTTCTGATGGTGTAAGATTCCAGTACGCATTGCTTACACGTCCCAAACCGATGTTCTCTAGCGAGGCGGCCTCGGCTTTCCTTCCGAAATGATTCATAAATATGCCTTTGATTTAACTCACGTTTAGTGGGACAAAATTACCGTTTTCGAAGTGAGTTTTGTGTACCAAAAGCCTGAAACTTCACAACATTTGGCAAGCAAGCTGTACACAAGCGCATGTAACACTAAGCTTTGCGGTATAAGTGTTTTTTGTACACTTTTAACGAATTGACTTTGAACGCGATAACTTGAACGCCCTACTTGACCATCCGCCAAATCGCGAGCAACCATCCTGCCACAAAAAAAAGACCGCCGATGGGCGTTAAGAGGGCAATGAAGGTGCGGAGGCTGCTCGTAGGGTCAAGCGCCGTCAACAAATAAATGCTACCGCTGAAGAGGGGCACACCGAGTAAAACAAGTTTCGCAGGTAAAATCAAGCGCAGGTTGTTTGAGGCCGCTGCCCAAGCGAGCAGTGCCAAAACCCCAATTGACATGCTGCTCTGGTAGCGCACTGCAGTTTCGAAAGAAACCGATTGTGCGGGCGTGAGCACGTCTTTTAGCGCATGGGCACCAAATGCTCCGAGAATGACGCTTGAGAGGATGAAAAAAAGTGCAGCAACAAGAAGTGGTTTCATCGGATTCATCGAAGTGCTGATTTAGTATCTTTCGCCAAAATTAATGTTATGCTTCGTCAAAACTTCAAATCGCAAACCTTTGCTTTTATATTGTGTGGTCTTGTTCTTGCTTGCAATACGTCAGGAGAGAGCACTGATGCAGCTTCTGGAATCGACAGTACCGCAGCTGCGGGTAACCCTTCCGAATCAAACGCACCTTTGAATTTCCGGAGCGGAACTGAAGAAACTGAAGCGCTGCGAAAAGAGCTTACGGCCGAAGTAAACAACACCACCTCACCGTATCGCTACATCATTTCAGCAGAAGATTACAGCATATTTGGCAGCCTTGTGAAAGCGAGTAACTTATCTAAACACATCCACGGGGCAGGCATCACCTTACTTGCACCTAAAAACCGTGCTTTTGATGGCAACACTGACTATAAAACATGGCTTCAAAATGGCGATGTAGCTAAAATTGATGCCTTTGTTGCTCCCTACATTTTAAAAGGGCGCGTGAGCTATAAAGAGTTGAAAGAAGAAGCGAACCTCACCAATCATCTTGGGAAAGTTTTAGAAATCGGTGTGCAAGGCGGAATTACCGTAGGTGGAGCTTCGGTCAGTACTGAAGAGGTGTTCACCAAAAATGGCATCGTGATTGGCATGAATGAATTGATGACGAAGTTCTAAGCGAACTTCGTTTACATCATTTTTCGCGCTTCATGGCGCAGCAGCTCCAAAGCTTGCTGCACGGTTTGGGTGTTACCTGCATTCTCTAAACGAAATATCTCGTGACTCAGCTGCATCGCTGATGCCTCGGCGCCAACATTGACAGCTGCTGCTTTGATTAAATTTTGGACTTCTTCACGTGCCGCTTTGGTGAATTCCCAGGCCGACTTGCTGATGTACATCTGCATGCTGACGTTGAGTTCAAATTCTTCGCGTACTGTTTTGAGCAAATCTAACTGAAGCTGGGGCGCAGTAACTCCCGGACGATTCACGCGCATCACCATGGCGGCTGGTGTAATGCGTTCGAGCATAATAATGAGACGTTCATAGGCCTTCAATTGAAGGGGCAAGCTATGCTTGCGTTCTTCCATTCGCATCAGCAATCCGTAAAATTCACGCTGATCTCGCCGCATCCGATTGAAGAAAATAAATGCGGTTAAGAAAACAAGAACTGCCGGAAGCAGGGGGAAAATGAAGTCTAAAACTGTATCCATTTGCGTACCTTTCGAAAGAATCTGATGCTTTTACACTTTACAACGCGAAAGAAATGAATTTGTTGAACGTGCCACACCTGCGGGTTAGTTTTCTTTTGACCATTGCATTGTTCGTGCTTCTTCCTGCGCGCGCTCAATTCTTATTCGAATTGAGTACCGAAGCTGAAGTCATCATCGACGAGAGTGCACTGCCGAATGCATGGGCAGGCGGCATTACAGCTGCCCAGATTTCACGCATCGATGTAAACTTTGACGGATTGGAAGACCTCTTCATCTTCGACCGCGATGGCAACCGTAAAATGATTTTCATCAACCAAGACGGTACACCGGGCGCCATGAATTACCGCTATGCACCAGAATATGCAGCACAATTCCCCAACCTGCGCGACTGGGTGCTCTTGCGCGACTTCGATTGCGATGGCAAAAAAGACATCTTCACCTCATTTCAATCGTCGATTACCGTATTTCGCAATACTTCAACCGAAGAAACAGGCTTGAGTTTCGAATTGGTGACCCAACAACTTTCTGCAGTTTTCGACTTCGGAAATGGCCCCAGCACCTTTCCACTTGTGTGTTTATCAATCGACATGCCCAGCATTGTCGACTACGATGGCGATGGCGACCTCGACATTGTGACTTTTACCGAGTCGGCCACAACATTGTACTTTTTCACCAATTATGGCTCAGATAACGGCGAATGCGGTGGACTCGATTTTGTGTGCACCAACCGCTGCTACGGCATGATCGCCGAAGGCTCTGAAGACAACTCGACGTTCTATGGCGATGATTTTGAATGTCCGTTCAACGTGGCTGATCCCCGGCATGATGAACATTACAGCGACGGCGGAAATCCGCGTCACGCGGGCGGTTCATTGGTGAGTATCGATCTCGACCACAACGGCATGCTCGATTTAGTGGTCGGTGATTCGGGCTACAGCACGATGCAAGCATGGCTCATGGATGAATCGATCGAAAGCCAAGACAGCACGTACACGGTTGATCTGCAATTTCCTTTCAACATTTCAGGTGAGGAAGCGGTTGACCTCTACCGCTACCCTGCCGGCTACTACGAAGATGTGAACAACGATGGTGCTGCTGATTTCTTGGCTTGTCCGAACTCACGCTTTCAAGCCGATGATGACAACGGCGTGTGGCTCTATCTCAACGAGGGCACAACCGAAGCGCCCGAGCTGAACTACATTAAACGCAACTTTTTGCAAGAACAAATGATTGAGTTGGGCAATGGGGCTTACCCCGTGTTGTTTGATTACGATAACGATGGTTTGCTCGATTTGATTGTCGCCAACAAAGAGTATTTCATCGACGATAACACCCGCTCTTCACAGTTTGCATTGTTTCGAAACACGGGCACCGCGAGCGAACCGCAATTCACACTGCTCGATGTGAATTGGTTGAACATGCCCCAATTAGACCTCTACAGCCTCTACCCTGCTTTCGGCGATTTGAACAACGACGGCAAAGCTGACCTCATAATCGGCAATGAAAATGGAGAATTGCATTTCTTTCAGAACATAGCCGGTGAAGGTGAAACCCTGGTTTTTAATTTAATCGCCAATCCGTTGACCAATAGTGAGGGCAACGTAATTGATGTAGGTCAGTTTTCTGCACCGCAACTCATTGATGTAAACGGCGACGGTTTGCTCGACCTCCTCGTGGGCGAGAAACTGGGCAACATCAACTATTTCGAGAATACAGGTACGGCTGAAAACATGGCATTCACGCAGGTTTTGGGCGAAGCAGGCGAAAACTTCGGGGGTGTTTTAGTTGACACCTTCCTGGGCATTAACGGCTACAGTATTCCAATGATGGTACGCGACGGCGCCGGCGATTTGCAATTGTATGTCACTGGTGAAACGGGTGCCATTGAGCACTACAACGGAGTGAACGGCAACCTTGCGGGCTTGTTCAATGAAGTTTCTCCGGCCGTGCAAAACATTCGCGAAGGCTACCGTGCCGGATGCGCGATCGCTGATTTAACAGCCGACGGCAAGCCCGAGCTTATTTATGGCATCGCCAACGGCGGACTTTTCTACTACAGCGGCGTTGATAGCATCGTCATCAATGTCCCAGAAATTGAGCGCGAAACGATTCAGCTCTACCCGAATCCGAGTCGAGGCGCAGTGACCTTGGTTTTGCCCGAAAATTTCGCTGTCAACGAACAAGTCAACCTCCGCGTTTACAGCATTGACGGGCGCTGTGTCGACGAGCAAATCTTCACGCCTGCACGTGAGCAAGTGCTTCAGTTTTTCCACCTGCCGGTGGGATGGTATATCGTTGAAGTCCAGTCGTTGAGCCAAACATTCCGCTCCAAATTGCGCATCGAAGGGCGGGAATAATCCGCTTTTAAAACTACTCCAAATCAAGATGAAGCGGTTATCTTCGCGACAGATAACGTGCTTTACTATGCCTTTCTTTACTCGCCGCCGTTTGCGCATTTTCGGGTGGATTCTAGCCATCCCTGTGCTTCTATTCGGGGTCATCATCCTCGTGGTTTATACGCAACAAGATCGCATTGTTCAAGAACTGATCACGAAAGCCAATGCTGATTTTCAGGGTAAAATCGTCTTGCGCGATAGCCACATCTCGCCCTTTGCAAATTTCCCCTACATCTCAATTGACCTTGAAGATTTACAGCTTTTCGAATCGAAGGCCGATACGGCAGCCGTTGTTTTTAACGCAGCAGACGTGTATATCGGCATTGACTTGTTTACCCTCATCGCAGGTGATTTTCAAATCAAAGCCATTAAAATAAAAGATGGCCAAGTGAGCTTGGTGCAGCACCTTGATGAATCGTTCAACCTCACCAATGCCCTCGCGCCCACCCACCCCATTGAAGACACCGGCGAAGAGTTTCACCTCGATTTAAAACGCATCAGCATCGAGAACTTGGCCGTTACCAAACTCAATGAAACAACCCTCGAGCTCTTTGATGTGGCGATTACCAGTGCAGTCACTCGCTTCAAAAGCTCCGAAGCAGGCTATGATGTGGGGCTTGATACCTATTTCACGTTGACCGTAATTGAAGGCGCAGACACCACTTTCATCAAGAACAAACATTTCGACATCTCCACTGCATTCACCTTTGACAACACCACGCAAAAAGTTGATTTCGCACCGTCGAAAGTTGCCCTAGAAAACGCAGTGTTCAACATGGAGGGCAGCATCGACCTCGATGACGACGCCAATCTGCACCTAAAATTTGATGGCAGCAAACGCGACTTCGACTTGTTGCTGGCCTTCGCCCCTGAAGAACTTGGGCCAACCCTAGACCTCTATGCCAACGAAGGCGAAATCTACTTCAAAGCCTCGGTTGATGGGCCATGCATCAACGGACATACCCCGCAGTTGCTCGCTGAATTCGGTTGCAAAGACGGCTTTTTCAGCAACACAACCAACAACAAAAAACTCGATGATTTGCAATTTAGTGGCTACTTCAGAACGGGAGCTGACCGCGGATTGAGCAGCATGGAGTTTGCCTTGAATAGTTTCTCTGTGCGCCCTGAAGCGGGCAAATTCACCGGATCACTCGTGGTTAAAAACTTTGAGTCGCCCGACATCGACCTCCAACTTGACAGCGATTTCGAACTCGATTTCTTGGCCAAATTCTTCAATGTGGAGCAATTGCAAGACCTCCGCGGACATGTGCTGTTGAAAATGAATTTTCATGACATCATCGACCTGTCACAACCCGAATTGAGCATTGAACGCCTCAACGAGTCGTATTTTACTGAACTGCATGTAACCGACTTGGGCTTTCGTTCACCCGATTTTCATTTACCCATTGAAGACATCGACATCAAAATAAAAATGGATGGGCATGCTGCTGAAATCGAACACTTCAGATTCAAAGCCGGGCGAACTGATTTTGCACTCTCGGGCAGTGTCGATGATTTACCTGCCGTTATTCACCACACCGATATTCCAGTGAATGCGAAACTCGCTTTGAAATCAAAGATGATCGACCTTTATGAACTGACTTCAGGCGATACGACCCAAAGCGCGCCCATCGACGAGTCGCTGAAAGACCTCGACCTGAAAATGACCTTTAAAGCCTCGGCGCGTGCATTTACCGAGTCGAAGAATTTACCTATTGGTGAGTTCTTAATCGATAACCTCGATGTGACCTTCAAAAACTACCCCCACCGCTTGCACGATTTCAAAGCCGATGTGTTCATCGAACAAGAAGACTTCAGCATCATTGACTTCAGCGGCGTGGTTGACGACAGTGACTTCCACTTCGCGGGTCGACTCACCCATTACGACTTGTGGTTCGACGAAAATCCGCAGGGCGATACCCGCATTGAGTTTGACCTCGACTCGAAAATGATTCGCTTAGAAGACCTCTTCTCGTACGGCGGTGAGAACTTTGTTCCCGAAGACTACCGCCATGAAGAGTTGCAAAACATGCGATTGCACGGTCATGCTGAATTGCATTTCAAAGACAGCCTATACTCAACAGATCTCTATCTCGATCAGTTCACAGGAAAAATGAAAATGCACGCCATGAAACTTGAGAAGTTCAGCGGCCGTTTTCATTTTGAGAACGAACAACTCACCGTCACGCAGTTCAAGGGCACCATGGGCCAATCGAGCTTTGCAGCTGATTTACAAGTCGACCTCAAAACGATCGATCAGGGTACGGCACACCGAAACAAACTTAAAATCACAGCGCCACACCTCAACTTCGATGAACTCTTTGCATGGGAAGAACCTGCACCCAAGGCAGGTGATAGCATCGACCATGATACCGTTTTCTCGGTCTTTGACATGCCTTTCCCGAATCTTGACATCGATCTCTCGATCGGGAAAATGAACTACCACAAGTACTTACTCACCAACCTCGACGGTAAGTTGCGCACCACCCGTGATCACATGCTATACATTGACGACCTTGATTTAGATATCGCAGGTGGGCACATCAACGCTCAAGGCTACTTCAGTGGACAAGACCGCACAAAAATATACCTCAACCCAAAACTTACATTCCGCAACCTCGACATTGATCAGTTGCTCATCAAGTTCGATAACTTCGGTCAAGATGCGATCGTCGCCGAAAATCTGCACGGTTTGATCAGTGGCGTCATGACCGGTAAAATTCACGTCCACGCCGACCTTGTGCCCATCATTGACGATTCTGAAATCCACCTCGACCTTGAAGTCGTGAAAGGTCGACTCGACAACTACGAACCCATGCTTGCCTTGGCAGAGTACTTCCAAGACAAGAACCTGAACCGCGTGGCCTTCGATACCTTGAGCAACCACATTGACATCACGAACGGACTGATGTCGATTCCGAACATGCAAATCAATTCGTCGCTTGGGTTTATTGAACTCAGCGGCACGCAAGACATGGACCTAAATATGGACTACATCATTCGTGTGCCTGTGAAGCTGATTACAAAGGCCGGTTCGCAAAAGCTCTTTGGCAGTAAAAACAAGAGCGATGGCGAGGCCGAAGATGAAATCCAGTACGCTGAAGAAGGCAAGCGCACGCGCTTTGTGAACGTGCGTATGGTTGGCAACCTCGACGATTTCAAAATCAGCGTAGTGGGCAAGAAAAAAGCTTTGGCATCGGAGAAATAGTTCGAGTTCAAGGGGCCAATGCACGATTGAAGCCTTTTCGACCGGCTTTTCACGACATAGGTTGGAAGCGAAGCAGCGTTCCAAATCACCAAATATGCATCATATTCAGGGAATGTAATCCCCAAAAACTATGAATAATTGGGGATTTCGAGCTCAGCAAATCCTTCGTTTACGCTTGACAAAATTATAGATCGAAAAAGCCAAAGCAAGAGGGAAGCAATGACGCTTGAAATTTTTCACATGCGTTGGTAACCTTTTTTCAAAACGCAAAAAAAGGTTACCCCATGAATGATCGACCATCCGAGCAGAGCGAGCAAAACATGCAATTATAACGTGCACCACACTTGATGGATAAAAATTTCGCCACGTGCGCAATACCTCGTATATTCCAGCATGTCAACCGAATTGTTTGCTTCTTTCGATCAAGTGTACGCGTTGCAGGGAGACGCACGTGCCGCGCTACTTGCAAATGTAACTGAGCAAACGTTTGCCAAAAATGAACTCATACAAGCCATTGGCAGTCGGTGTAGAACGATTTACTTCGTAAAATCAGGCGCTGCCCGTATCTTTTACTACAAAGATGGCACCGACATAACAGAGCATTTTGCTTTTGAAAACGACCTCATTGTTCGGGTTGAGAGTTTATTTACAGCGCAACCGACGGCGAAAGGCATTCAAGCCATTGACAACACCGTTCTACTGGCTATTGATGCCCGATCGCTTTTTGAATTGTACGATCAGTATCATGCCATTGAGCGTTTGTTTCGGTTGCTCTTTGAGCGCGAACATGTGACTACCGTGAAACGCATTGAAAGTTTGCAATTTAAGTCAGCCAAGGAGCGCTACAATGACCTCATGGCCACCACAGATTACGTGCAGAAAATTCCGCTCAAATATGTCGCATCTTATCTTGGGGTTACCCAAGTTACCTTGAGCAGAATACGCGCTGAGCGTCGGTGATTATTTATCAAATGTTAAAGGAATTGCCGGTTGATCTGCGAACCTTTGTTTGTAGACAAGAAGCAAATGCACCCCGAAAAAATTCGTCTCGGTTTACGAGAAAATTGGAAACAATTTGCCTTACTGGTCATCGTAAACGCCTTTGTTGGCGGCATGGTTGGCATGGAGCGAACAATTCTGCCTCAATTCGCTGAAGTCGAATTTGGCATTTCATCAAAGTCAGCCATACTTTCGTTCATTACTGCTTTCGGCATTACAAAGGCCATCGCAAACTACTTCACAGGCCGTTTAGCAAACCGTTATGGCCGCCGTAAACTCTTGTTGCTCGGCTGGATGTTCGCCTTTCCTGTACCTCTTCTACTTATATATGCCCCCACTTGGAATTGGGTTATTGCAGCGAATGTTTTATTGGGTGCAAGCCAAGGCCTCGCCTGGAGCAGCACGGTGGTGATGAAAATTGACTTGGTGGGCGAAAAAAACAGAGGGCTCGCCATGGGCTTGAATGAGTTTGCAGGTTACTTTGCTGTGGGCATCGTGGCTTTTCTTACTGGCCTCATTGCGAACACCTATGGCGTAAGCCCCTACCCTTTCTACATTGGTTTAATTATCGCCTTCGGCGGATGGTTGATAACCGCGATTTGGGTCAAAGATACACGCGCATTTGTCGCCCAAGAAAGTCGTGTTGACAATACCCCGCAGCTCGACCGCATCTTTATTGAAACCAGTTTCACGCACAAGACTTTGAGTACGGTAACGCAAGCTGGGCTGGTGAACAACCTCAATGACGGCATGATTTGGGGACTCTTACCGATGGTGCTTTTCGCCTTGCATTTTGACCATGCCCATATCGGTATGATCACCGCAGTTTATCCTACCGTTTGGGGAATAGCTCAACTCTTTACCGGCCGAATGGCTGATCGATACTCAAAAAAATCGATGTTATTTTGGGGCATGTTCTTGCAGGCATTGGCTATTTTGCTGATCCCATTTACCGCGAATTTATATGCGCTTATTGCACTTTCTGCTGTTCTTGGTTTAGGAACAGCGCTGGTGTATCCTACGTTTCTAACTACCATTGCTCAGGTTGTAAAACCCATCCAACGCGCTGAAAGTATAGGCATATTTAGGTTATGGCGTGATCTAGGCTATGCTTTTGGAGCGATCATTTCAGGCTTGATCGCTGATTGGTTGGGCCTTGACGCTGCAATGGTATGTATAGGCGTAATCACGCTCACCTCAGCACTGGTGATCAAAATGCGCATGCCAAATAAACTCTAATTTGATCGGTTCGATGTGGCCGTCAAAAAAGTGCTCAGTTTAAACCTCCGATGTAATTGCCCGAAAAAAGTTACCGCGTGAATGATCGACCATCCGAGCAGAGCGAGCAAAACAAAAAAGGCACCCCAATTTGCGGTGCCTTTCTCAATATAAAAACCTGCGTTGGCAAAAAGCAAAAGCAGGAAACGCTTCAATTATGCGTCTACTTTGTTCATGTTGTCGAGAACATCCATCACCTCGCGAACCGCTTTCGCTGATTCGTTCAACAATGCTTTTTCTTCGGTGTTCAATTGCAATTCGATGATTTCTTCGATGCCGTTCTTGCCCAATTTTACAGGAACACCCAAGTAAATGTTGTGCAATCCGTACTCGCCGGTTAGCCAAGCACACACAGGGAAAATGCGCTTTTGATCTTTCACAATGGCTTCAACCATTTGTGCAGCAGCGGCTCCTGGCGCATACCATGCCGATGTGCCCAACAAGTTCACGATTTCGCCGCCGCCCTTCTTGGTGCGCTCAACGATGGCGTTCAACTTATCTTCAGCGATCAACTCAGTTACCGGAATACCTCCAACGGTGGTGTAGCGTGGAAGTGGAACCATGGTGTCGCCATGGCCGCCCATCAATACCGCCTGAATATCTTTCGGAGATACGTTCAACTCGGTCGCCAAAAATGCGCGGTAACGTGCGGTATCCAAAATACCTGCCATACCGAACACTTTCGAACTGTCAACTTTCGCATTCAAGTAAGCGCAGTAGGTCATTACATCCAACGGATTTGAAACCACGATGATTTTCGCGTTGGGTGAGTACTTCACTACGTTCTCTGTTACGCTCTTCACGATGCCCGCATTGGTCGCGATCAAATCGTCGCGGCTCATGCCAGGCTTGCGTGGCAATCCTGACGTAATTACTACAACGTCTGAATCAGCCGTTTTGCTGTAGTCATTGGTTGAACCAACTGTACGCGTGTCGTAAAGATTAATAGGCGCAGTTTGCCAAATATCGAGGGCCTTGCCTTCAGCGTAGCCTTCTTTGATATCGAGCAATACTACTTCGTTGGCAACTTCTCGGGTTGCCAATACATCAGCGCAGGTAGCTCCTACGTTGCCTGCACCAACTACAGTTACTTTCATGAAAGAACGTTTTATAAGTTCGAAACACCTTCAAATCGGGGCTCTCCCGCAGTGCGGTGCAAAATTACGAAACAATTTTGTTCTAAACCTGTCGTTTTGATCAGAAGGTTGCTCACGAGAAATTCACTAATTTCGGCTCCATCGTTTGAACAATGGCAAAACAACTGCTTTTTATTTTGGCCTTGTGCTGTGCCTCTATCGTGGGTGCACAGCCTGCTGCCGTGATTCCCGACGGTGAATTCGGCGTCGACTACAACGTAACCGATGCGCAAGGGCGCAAACAAGGCCTCTGGGTGCGTGTGTATCAAAACAGCAAATTGTATTACCTCGGCCAATTTAAAGACAATGTGCCGCAAGGTGAATTTTGGTTTTGGTACGAAACCGGTGAGCCCATGTCGCAGGTGCAACACCTCGACGGCACCCGCCACATGCTCACAACCCACT
The DNA here is from genome assembly GCA_945874695.1 of Chryseobacterium gleum. GTDB lineage: Bacteria > Bacteroidota > Bacteroidia > Flavobacteriales_D > Sanyastnellaceae > CAMCHP01. Next base: position 4,257 of record CAMCHP010000064.1, on the reverse strand, counting down.
ACCATAAAAACGGTGCAGCCATGAGCACCGGACACTACCGCGAAGTCAAAAATCAAGCGACCGGTGAAGTCGACAAAGTGCGCGATGGAGAATGGGTATTCTTCAATGATCAAGGCGCACTCAAATCGAAAGAGCTCTACAGCCTCGGGGTAAAGAACGGGTTGCAAATCTCGTACTTCGACAGCGGAAAAATACTCGTTGAGGAATACTATAAGAGTGATCTTCGCGATGGAAAGTATGTAGAATACTACGAAAGTGGCCGCATTCGCTCTGAACGCAACTACCAAGCGGGCAAATTCCACGGCGAAATCAAACTGTTTGAAGCGAACGGACAACTGCGCACGAAGGGCAACTACGTCACTGGTAAAAAAGATGGCATTTGGATGGACTTCAACGACGATGGCACCATCAAGATCACATCGAAATACAAACTCGACGAAGAACTTTACACGCGTTTTGAGAACGGTGAATTCACCGACTACTTCCCAAACGGCATTCCCATGGCGACCTACACCTACGAAAACGGCAAGAAAAACGGTCCGTTCACCGAGTGGTTTGATCTGGGACGCTGGATTCAAGAACCCATCGATGAACCCCTTCCCGGCGGTGGCATTCAATTCAAAGAACGCCTCGTCGATACCCAAATGAAATGCCAAGGCGACTACCTCGACGACCGCCTCGAAGGAACCGTAACCTGGTACAATGAACAAGGTCGCGTTTTGCGCATTGAAGAATATGTCAATGGTGAACTCATTTCAACCGTAAACAAATGATAAAACGTTACGTTTTGATCACCCTCCTCGTTGGAGTCGCTCTTTCATCGTGTAAAAAAGAACCCGATTACGAAGCCATCGATCTGGGGTATGATTACTTCCCCAACCAAGTGGGCTCATTCATCGAATACCGCGTCGATAGCATTCACTACGGCGCAACCGTTGACACCGTGAACTACTTCTTGCGTGAAGTCATCGCCGATCAGTTCATCGATGGCGAAGGTTCGCTCGCTACCCAAGTTGAGCGTTACAAAAAACCCAACATGCAAGCCGATTATGTACTCACCGATGTGTGGGTGCAAAAGCGCACCCCAACCACTGCCGAGCGCATCGAAGAAAACGAACGCTTTGTGCGCCTCGTCTTCCCCATCGAAGCTGGCAAATCGTGGAACGGCAATGCCTATAACACCCGCGAAGCATGGAATTACACCTATGCAACACCCGATCAGCCCTACCAAGCCGGACCGCTGACATTCCCAAATACGGTGCGGGTTAACCAGCGCAACAACGTGAACCTCGTTGATCAGCAAATCGCTTGGGAAGTGTATGCGCGCGACTTTGGCCTCATTTACAAGTACTACAAAAACCTGTCGTACCAAAACTTCGTCATTACCGGCGTCGACATGGAAATGGTCGTTATTGGTTACGGGGTCATCGAGTAATGCGCTTGTTCAGTTCAAGCTTTTTTTTGTTCTCGCCCTGTGCGGGCGGATGGGTGCTTGCCCTCCTTTGCGTTTGTAACCTCAGCATTTCATACGGACAAACCGCACCGAATCACTATTGGATTCACTTTGCAGCGAAAGATGCACCTGAAACCGATTACCCGTTTGACATTGATCGTCCGCACGAATTTCTCGCTGAGCCCGCCCTCGAACGCCGTGATCGCTTCAACATCCTCATCACCGAAGAAGATTTACCGGTTAACCCTTTCTACATTGAAACAGTAACCGGCATCGATGGGGTTGAACTCATCCATCAAAGCCGCTGGTTCAATGCCATCACCGTCCAGGTGAGCGATAGCAACGTGCTGCAAACCATCCAAGCGCTGCCCTTTGTCGCTGAAACGCGTCAGGTACAGCGGCTGCGCGCCGAGCCAGACCATCCGGCCGTTCAGGCCGAAAAAACCTTGAATACTTTTGACACCACGCATTATGGAAGGGCGTACAGCCAAATTTCGCAGCTGAATGGCCACCTTTTGCACGCCGCAGGGTTTCGAGGCGAAGGCATGCAGATTGCAGTGATCGACGCCGGATTCAATCAGGTATTCGCCCTCGAAGCGTTGAGCACTGCACGCGATGATGGGCGTTTGCTCAGCGCATTTGACTACGTTGATAACGACGCCTCCATCGATCACAGCAGCAATCACGGCACACACGTTGTCACCACGATGGCCGCCAACTGGCCCGGTCGACTTGTGGGCACGGCGCCCGCGGCCACCTACCACCTGTTTCGCACTGAAGCGGTGGCGTTTGAATATGTGATTGAAGAAGATTACTGGATTGCCGCTGCTGAGCAGGCTGATCAAATGGGCATTGACCTCATCAACAGTTCGTTGGGCTACAGTGAATTCGACGACTCAACCCAGAATTACCTCACTTCAGAAATGAACGGTGAAGTATCTCGGATTTCGCGTGCGGCCACCATCGCCGCCTCAAAAGGCATGCTGGTGGTCACCAGTGCGGGCAATCGCGGCGCTTCAGATTGGCGCATCATTACGGCCCCGGGCGACGCGCGCGACATACTCACGGTGGGCGCAGTTGACAGTTTGGGCGTGCATGCATCCTTCAGTTCGTTTGGGCCTACCGCAGACGGCCGCATCAAGCCCGACGTGATGGCGCAGGGCCGTGCAAGTTCATTTGTGAGCGTCGATGGCAACCTCACGCGGGGCAACGGCACCTCGTTTTCATCGCCCATTTTGTGTGGATTGGCGGCCTGTTTGTGGCAAGCCCACCCCAATCGCAGCGCAGCTGAGATCAGGCAAGCCATTATTGAGAGTGCGCATTTGCATCTTGCCCCGAACGATTCGATGGGGTATGGCATTCCGAATTTTTGGACCGCTCATCAACGTTTGCGCGGTCGGTATGACCGCACAGCCGACGCACTGGTGTATCCGAATCCTGCGCGCGATCAGGTTTACGTGGAGTGGCAAACCGAAGGCAGCCTTTTGAGCTGTCCGAAATGGCAGCTTTTCACCGCAACGGGTCAATTGCTGGCCCAAGGCGAATTGAATGCGGTGGGTGACCGGGCTTTGGGTAATTTCGGCCTACCGGCCGGATGCACCCCTGGAACCTACGTGCTCGAGTTAACATGGGGCGGCATGCGTGCCGTGCAGCGGGTGGTTGTTGAGCATTCGCGACCGTAGTTTGGGCAGCGCGGCCAAAAACGTTGCCCTCCGCGGTAAACTTTTAAAATCTTTTGCGAAAATGTTTACCGTCCGCTGAAATCAAAACCGGGTAACGCTTTCTTTGGACTCGAAAAATAAGTTACTACCTAACCGAAATCAAAAACCGGGTAACACTTTCTTTGACGTTGAAATAAATGTTACCGCTCAGTCGAATCAAAAACCGGGTAACACTTTTTCAGCCTTGAAAAAATTGTTGCCGCTACAAAGGAATCGCCGCTCCGAGGCGAGCTGAACGCTGCTTTTTTGCCGTCTAAAGTCTCTTCGTCTAAAGTCTCTCAAAGTCATAAATGCCGCGCTGTATTCACGGGGCGGCCGAAGTTGAAATTTCGGGGTGTATAGTGTTGGTTGATTACTGAAATGTGGCAAAAATGCCAAGCAGGTAGATGCCGTGCCTACGGCACTCAAGGTGCGCGCGCGTCGCATCCACGGGTTGAAACCCGTGGCTACCGAGATTTTGCCCCGATGGGGCGAGGTGTGTGCCTTGGCATCACGCGACGCAACCAAAACACGTGGTAAACATTTCACGCAACGTTTAAAATGTTTACCAACTGCAATGCATTGCACGTGGTAACATTCTCAAAAGCTTTAAAAAAAATGTTACCCCTCACTTCGAATCAAAAACCAGGTAACACTTTTTTTGGCGTTGAAATAAATGTTACCTCTCACTCAAAGTCAAAAATCGGGTAACACTTTTTTTGGCGTTGAATTAAATGTTACCACTCACTCAAAATCAAAAAAGGGTAACACTTTTTTTGACGTTGAAATAAAAGTTACCACTCACTCAAAGTCAAAACTGGGTAACACTTTTTTTGGCGTTGAAGAAAAGGTTACCGCTCAGTCGAAACCAAAAACGGGTAACACTTTTTTTACCTCGAAAAAAATGTCACCTCTACAAAGGAAACGCCGCTCCGAGGCGAGCTGAACGCTGCTTTTTGGCTGTCTAAAGTCTCTTCGTGTAAAGTCTAAAGTCTCTGAAAGGCATAAATGCCGAGGACGCGGTACCCCACCCTACTTTTAACATTTCAATCACCTCAAAATCAAAACAAATCGTTATATTTAACAATATTAATCTACCATACT
>CAMCHP010000063.1 GCA_945874695.1 Chryseobacterium gleum | reverse complement strand
AAGGATTACCGCCGATTTATACTTTTCTTCGATCATGAATGAAGCTATGGCTGATGCGACAGCCGCCAGAAAACAAATTCCTGCAATGTGCCAACGCCATTGAATCAAAAACAAAATGAGGTTGGTTGATTCAAGTGTGCCGGTTGAAGCGGTCGATTTCTTTTTGGCGTTCATGGTCAGAAGGAATCTATAATTTTGGCAAAAGTAGGTGTTTGAGCGCTTAAACTACGTCACTACGTCGAATCAAAGTGCGCAATTGGATGGTCTGAAGTAAACCAATTGACACCGATGTTACGGCCGCAATAGCGAGCAAGAACCCTACTTGTAACAGCCAGTGCAGCGGACTTATTGTGAGCAGCTTACCTGAAATTAATAACACCGCTAAAAAAAGCACAGCACGCCAAATTGTAGCTGCGTTGGGTGCAGCCCCCGTATGACGTTTAGAAAGAAAAATTTGAGCGAGGGCAACCACGATTTGCGTGAATAAGCTTGCCGCTGCTGATCCTGCAGCGCCGTATTGAGGTATCAGTGCGGCATTCAATGCAACGTTTGCGATGAGTGCTCCGGCCGCGACGCGATTCATCGACCTCATGCTTCCATTGGCGGTAAGTAAGGTGCCCCAAACATACGATGTCATCATGGCCACAAAGGCAAACATCAAAATCGGGAAGAGCACCGCTGCTTCTTCGACATGGTGGTCGTAAAAAGTATGGAGGATCTCATCCGACCAAAGGGAGCAAACCACCGCAACGAAGAAGCTGCCGGCCACGACCAATCGAAAGGCATGGTTGGCCAATTCGCCAGCGCCACGGCCTGCTTTTAATGCATGTGAAAAGAGCGGCAATAGCAAGGTTGCGAATAAAAAACCAAGCATATTCGCCGCTTCAAACAAACGATAACCCATGGCATACACGCCCGCTTGGTGCCGCCCGTCGGGTCGCATGCGTTCGAGCATCACCGTGTCGGTTTTGTAGTAGGCCATCATCAAAAGTACGAGCAAAGCATACGGAATACTTTGGTTCAAAATCACGCGGTTCAGACGCGGTCGCCAGCGCAATTGCAATTTGCCGAGGTGCGGCCACAGAAAGAGCAATCCGGTGAATACCGCAAGTAAATACGCCCCCGTTTGGGCAGCAACCAACCAAAATATGTTGAAATAAGCGGCCGATTTAAAGCTGAACAATACAGCACCGAGTACTGCTACCAGCAATGCACGGTCGAGCACTGAAAGCACCGCATCGCGCTTAAAGAGGAGCAAGCCACTCAGGTTTGAGCGCACGTACAACAAGGTCGCCGCCAGCAGTTGGTTCACGCCGATCCAGCCGAGCAATACCAGGCTGTCGCCACTGTACCCTAAAACAAAGGCCGCGACAAAAAGCAGCAAAAAGTAAATGCCCGCAAGCGCAAATCGCAACAGCATCACGCCTGAAAAGTAGCTTCCGGCGACCTCTGTGCGGCGCGCCAGCTCTTTCGAGGTGAAGGTGTTGATGCCTAAATCAAGAAAAATGTTGAGCAAAAAGCCCAAGCTTAAAAGGGCAGAGTAATGGCCGTATTCATCAGATCCCACGCGGTTTTGAATCTCCGTTTCAATCAATAGCAAGTAAACCGGCTTAATGAGCAGGTTCAAAACCATCAAAAGTGACAGATTCGAAAGAAAGGTTTTCTGCATTCTTGCGGCGTGGTTAACGGCTGCGAAAGATAGCCATAACCGATGAGGCACGCTACATTTCGCCTATCTTCGTCACCGCGTATGCCTAAGATCGCCGTAAATACTCGCTTACTTAAATCAGGCCGTTTAGAAGGCATTGGTTGGTTTACATGGCAGAGCCTCCGCCGGGTGGTTGAAGCACACCCTGAAGTCGAGTTTCACTTTATTTTTGATGCCAAGCCTGCACGCCAGTTCATCGATTTCCCGAATGTAGTCGCCCACGTGGTATTGCCACCCGCGCGGCGCATCGTCCTCTATAAATTGTGGTTCGATTACCTCATTCCTGCAAAACTGCGGGCGATTGAGGCTGATTTGTTCGTGTCACCTGACGGATTTGCATCCTTGCGCACAACGGTGCCACAGCTGTTGGTCATGCACGACCTCAATTTTGAACACTACCCCGAACTCCTGCCGCGACAGGTTGCAAAGTTCTACCGCGAGCGTTTCCCGCGCTTTGCAGCGCTTGCTGTGCGAATTGCTACCGTTTCGCGCTACAGCGCGCGCGACATCAACCGCACCTACGGGGTGTCACTGAATCAAATCGATGTCGTGTACAACGGTGTTAACCCGGAATTCAAACCCCTCGGTACAGCTGAGATTGTGCGTACCCGCGAAGAACTCACAGGGGGCTTGCCTTATTTCATCTACGTGGGGTCGCTGCATCCGCGAAAAAATATCCAACGGCTGCTGGCGGCTTATGACCTTTTTCGGGCTCAGCACGACCAAGCGTTTCGTTTGGTGCTCGCTGGCGCTCGGATGTGGAAAGACCCCTTGCTTGATCAGGCGTTCAAGGCTATGCAATACAAAGATGAGGTGGTGTTTACCGGACGTGCATTGCCTGAACAACTGGCGCGTTATGTCGGCGCAGCCGAGGCGATGACCTTTGTTCCGCTCTTTGAAGGTTTTGGAATTCCCGCTTTGGAGGCATTCGCTGCCGGCGTGCCGCTTTTGGCGTCGAATACAACGGCGTTACCCGAAGTGTGCGGCGCTGCTGCGCTGCTTGTTGATCCACTCGACGAAGAGGCGATTGCGGCCGGTATGTTGCGCCTATCGGCGGATGCTGCCTATCGGCAGGATGCGGTTGCCCGTGGTTTTACACAGCTCCAACAATTCTCATGGGATCGCACAGCGGCGCTCCTTTGGGAGAGCATCGAAAAGACATTGGCAGATCGAGATGCGCGATAGCCAGCTACATAGCGCTTTCTATGCGGATCGCATCGAAGCGGGATGCGATGAAGCGGGACGAGGCTGTTTGGCCGGACCGGTTGTTGCGGCGGCTGTCATCCTCCCTAAAGATTGCAAAATCATCGGCTTGAACGACTCGAAGCAATTGAGCGAAAAGGCACGGATGGCCTTGAAAATTGAAATCGAACGTGTCGCGCTCGACTATGCCATCGGTGTGGTGTCGCACACTGAAATCGACGCGATTAACATTTTGCAAGCATCGTTTTTAGCCATGCACCGAGCGCTTGATCAGCTGGCATTGCGGCCCGAGCACCTCTTGATCGATGGCAATCGATTCAAAACTTACGGAGCGTTAGAGCACCATTGCATCGTGGGAGGAGACGGTAAGTACCTTTCGATCGCCGCGGCGAGTATTCTTGCCAAAACCCACCGCGATGAAGTGATGGCCACCTTACATGAAGAATGTCCGCTCTACGGATGGAACCGCAACAAGGGTTACCCCGCAAAGGCACACCGCGATGCCATACGGGCGCACGGCGTGAGCAAGTACCACCGCATGACTTTTCGCTTGCTGAATGATCAGCCTAGCCTGTTTGATTGATGCATTACTTGAGCGAAGTGCAGTTCATGGGTTTGATTCTCAAAGTATCATCGTGATCGATCGCCAATGTTAACTGGAGGTTATTTTCGGCGAACTGGTCGAAGAATCGGATTGCGGTGTATAACATTCGGTTAACTTTGCTACGGATTTTTAAAGTCCCTTTTTCATACTAACCAATGCTTAAAGAAATGAAAAAACTACACGCTATTCTACTCGCGGTGTGCTTTACTGCAGCTTGGACATTCACTGCGCAGGCGCAATATTCAACTGGTTTTGAAGATGCGACAAAAACGGGCTATGCAAGTGGCAATGTGATTCTCTCAGGCATCGAATGGAACATGACCGAAACGCTAATCGGCAACGCAACAGCAGATTGGAAGGTTGATGCTCAAAGTGCGCGTCTCCGTGGTTATGGAGCAACTGTAATGGCAATGAATGAGGACAAAGCAGACGGTGCAGGCATCCTTTCCTTCCAGTACCGTCGTTACGGCACTGATATTCAAGTGGAGTATGTCGTAGAGTACAGCACCAACGCTGGAGTCGATTGGACCGCACTCGGCGCGCCCTTCACCGCGCCGGCTACCGACGATGTTCAAACGTTTTCGGAGGCATTGAATATCCCAACACCTGTTCGAATCCGAATTCGCACCACAGCAGCGGGGACATCAAACCGTCGTTTGAACATCGACGAGTTGGTGATTACCAACTTTGTTGGCGGTGGCGGCGATGTGTTGGGTTGTACTGATCCATTGGCCTGCAACTACGACGAAACTGCAACGCTTGATAATAGCAGCTGCCTCTTTACCGGTGCTGCTTGCAACGACGGCAACTCAGCTACTATTGACGATGTAGTGACTGGAGCATGTGTATGCGAAGGTACGCCGATCACCTTGCCAACCTTGGTGATCAATGAGATTCACTACGATCCGTGTGCTGCACAAGGAAACGACACTGATTTCGAATTCCTCGAGATTTACAATCCAAGCGCTGAAACCGTTGATTTGACCAACTTCACCTTAATCGGTGTGTTATTTACCTTCCCTGCAGGTGCTTCGATTGCCCCTGGTGAGTACATCATCGTTGCGGTAAACGCTTTGAATTATGAAGGCAATGGCTACCAAGTGTTCCAGTGGACCAGCGGTGCCATTGGTAATGCAGGAGAGCAAGTTGCATTGGTTGATTCACTGGGCAACATTATTGACTCCGTTACCTACGACAATGACAACGGTTGGCCAATGCCAGCTAACGGTGCCTGCTCTTCACTCGAACTTATTGATGCAGCATTTGATAACACCTTGCCTTCTTCATGGCAAGGATCTTATGTACTGTACGGTACACCTGGTGCCGCCAATTCAACACCGGGTGTTGCAACAGCTTACACCATTTTTGAAATTCAATCGGATGTAGATGTTAATGGAGGCTCAAACCTCGTAGGTAGCATCGTAAGCACAGGTGGTATTGTAACAGCTGTTTACAGCAACGGTCAATTCACCATGCAAGATGGATCAGGTCCATTCAGTGGAATCTGGGTTTCTGCCAGCGGCGTTGCTGTAGGAGATGAGGTTGAACTTACAGGCTTCTTGGTTGAAACCAATGGATTGACCTTGATCAACAACGTGTTGAGTGTGAACATTCAAACAAGTGGTAATCCCCTTCCGTTGAACCAGCCGCTTTCAACAGCAGACTTGAACGACGAGCAGTGGGAAGGCGTGTTGGTTGAAGTAACTGCACCTGTAACCTTGCCAGACGCTGGTTTTGGAGAGTGGGGCATTGATGATGGTACAGGTAACGCCTTGGTTGATGACTTGGCTGTACTCGTTGCACCTGCTGATTTGGGTATAACTTACACCGTAATCGGTCCAGTGTACTACAGCTTCGGGGCATTCAAAATTGAGCCACGCGATGCGAACGACGTATTGCGTTGGGGTTGTACAGATAACACCTTCTTCAATTTCGATCCACTGGCCTTCATCAACGATGGCTCATGTTCAAACGCAGTAGGTTGTACTGACCCGATTGCTGATAACTATGATCCAACCGCTGTAATTGACGATGGTTCATGTGTGGTTGCGGGTTGTACTGATCCGCTTGCATTGAACTATAACGCCAATGCAACAAACGACGATGGCTCTTGCTACTTTACCCTTCCTGGTTTGGTTATTAACGAGATTCACTACAACCCGTGCAACTGGCAAGGTTCTGACTTCGACTACGAGTTCATCGAAATCTACAACAGCGATGTGGCCTCGGTTGACCTATCAGGTTTCGTAATTAGCGGTGGTGCTACGTTTGTTTTCCCACAAGGCGCGTCGATCGCAGCAGGAGAATACATTTTGGTTGCAATTCAAGCTTCAAACTACGAAGGCAATGGCTATCAAGTGTTCCAGTGGACTGCCGGTAACCTTGGCAACACCTCAGGTAACGTAACACTTTCTGACGCCTTTGGAAACGTGGTTGCAACAGTAGAATACATCGGTAGCGGATTCTGGCCTGAGTTGGCTAACGGAAGCTGCGCGTCACTCGAGTTGATCGACCCGAGCTTCGATCCTGCAGATCCAGCAAACTGGCAAGCATCTTGGGTTCTTTACGGAACACCAGGTGCCCAAAACAGCCAGAACATTCCTGGTTGTACCAACGCAAGCGCTTGCAACTACGATCCAACGGCTACACAGGAAGATGGTTCATGTGATTTTGTAACCTGCTTAGGTTGCACCTATACTGCCGCCAGCAATTTTACTGTGGGTGCCACACAAGATGATGGTTCATGCAACTTTATCGAGACATGCCCTGCCGATCTTAACAACGACAGCATTATCAACTCTGCCGACCTTTTGTTGTTCTTGAGTGCCTTCGGTACCACGTGCAACTAAGCACTGAGTTTACATGAAATATGAAAAGGGAGGCCGAATGGTCTCCCTTTTTTATTTTCTGCCTAACGGCAGGATGTGGGGTTTAGCTTATTCTAACGCTCTGTTAACATCGAATTGGAGTGGTCAAGTAAGGAGGCGTTCTGATGCCTTGTAAAACGCTGCATTGCCATTTTTTTCGTGTTTATCATTCCATTAAGGATGTTTGTCGATGTTTTCGACGCGGTGTCAGCCCGTTACTTTTGTGGTTGAATTGTGAAAAATCTCAATTAACCAATCAACACTATGAAACAATTACTAACCTATGCTTCGTCACTGTTGCTGCTTTTGCTGTCAGTGACCTTCGCTCATGCCCAGTACAGCACCGGGTTTGAAGATGCTTCCAAAAGCGCGTACGCCAGCGGAACCGTTACCTTTTCGGGCATCGACTGGAACTTTACCGAAGCCGTAACAGGCAACCTCGCCAATGACTTCTTCAACGGAACTCAAAGTACCCGTATGCGTGGATACGGTGCGAGTGCAATTACAATGTTGCAAGACAAAGCCAACGGCATCGGAAACATTTCTTTTGTTTACCGTCGTTATGGCACCGAAGCCCAAGAAGCTTGGGTTGTAGAGTACAGCACCGATGGCGGTGGTACTTGGACGCAAGCAGGAGCGGCTTTCACACCCGGCGCGCTAAGTGCTCCTGATTTTGAAACCTTCTCAGCCGACGTTAACATCGATGTTCCGGCTCGCATTCGCGTGCGCCGCGAAGTGCAAACCGGCTCGTCAAACCGCCGAATGAACATTGATGATTTGGTGATTACCGACTACAGCAACGGTGGCGGTGGTTCTTTTCAACTGCACGATCTTTCGGCAACGGATTATTCATTGAGCGAATGGGCTTCAACCGAGGCAGCAGGTGCCTACCCAGCAAGCATGCGCTTTCAATGGAGCACTGACCCAGGAATAATCGGTTTTGATCGCACCCTTGAAGGTACTTCAGACTACAACTGTGGTTATGACTTGGTTTCACGATCACGCATCAATGGCTTGGGAGTGAGTGGGTTTTCTTTCTTAAATACAGGAAGTGCCCAGTACGATGATTGTATTTCAGGTGCTGCAGATGCAGGCCGATTTGTAGGTTCAGCTCTGTTGGGCCTTGACATGACAGGCGTGACATACGCTCGTGCCGAATGGAGTGCTACGACCATCGTTCGCAACCTTCGCGATTATGCGGTTCGTCTTCAATACCGCATTGGCGACACAGGTGCTTTCACCGACTTTGACGCGACCACGGAGTTCTCAGCTGTAGGTACGGTGGATGGTGACAGCCAAGCGTTCATTTTCGAGTTGCCAGCAACTTTGCACAACCAAGCCGAAGTTTACTTGCGTTGGGTGTACTATCAATTAGAAAACTCGCCAACGGGTGCACGTCCTGAGATCGGAATCGACAACATCTTGGTAACAACTAGCCAAATTGCGGCAATCAACGGTTGTACCGATGACCAAGCATGCAACTACGACCCCTTTGCAACCAATGATGATGGCACGTGCTTGTTCATTGGATTGGCATGTGACGATAACAACAACGCCACCATCAACGATATCGTGAATGGTGACTGTTTGTGCGAAGGAACGCCAGTATCAATCCCGAACATCATCATCACCGAGTTATCATATAACCCTGACGATAGCGCGGGTTTCATTGACACGGCATATGAGTTCCTCGAGCTTTACAATGCAGAGGCTACGCCAGTTGATTTGAGCGGTTTCTACTTCACAGGAGTAACTTTTACCTTCGCGGCTGGCTCTACCATCGCACCTGGCGAATATGTAATTGTTGCGGTAAACACAGGTTCTTGGACGAATTTAACAATGAATGGTGCTCAGGTTTTCGGACCTTACACCGGTGCGTTAAGCAACGATGGAGAAGCTGTTTCATTGTTTGATGGTTTTGGGAATGTGGTATCTGCTGTAACATTTAACGATGGTGCTCCATGGCCTACTACACCTGATGGTGCGGGTCCTAGCCTTGAGTTGATCGACTTGACTTTTGACATCACCCTTTCAACCAGCTGGCAAGCGTCTTGCGGTATAAATGGAACTCCAGCTGCGCCGAACTCCATTTACCCTTGTCCATCAGCTCCACTTATTATTTCTGAGTTGAACTACAACCCTAATGATGGCGCTGGTTTTGTTGATACCGCTTTTGAGTTCTTGGAATTATACAACCCAGGTCCAACCTCAGTGGATTTGGAAAACTACAGCTTCAGCGGAATTACATATGTCTTCCCAGCTGGCGCTACCATCGCTGCAGGAGAGTACATCATTGTTGCCGTTAACCCCGCTTCATACACAGGAAATGGGTACCAAGTGTTTGGTCCAAACACCGGTGCGTTGAGCAACGGTGGCGAGTCAATTGTTTTACTCGACAACAACGGCGTAACCGTTGACGACGTTTTCTTCGGAAACACCACCCCATGGCCTACTTTGCCCAACGGATTTGGTCCTTCACTCGAATTGGCTGACGTTACGGCTGACAATAGCGATCCTGCAAACTGGCAAGCTTCTTGTACGTATAACGGTACACCAGGTGCAGCGAATAGTGCGCAGCCGTGCCCTTCTGTAGTTACAACTATCGCTGCCGTGCAGTCTGACGTTGACATGAATGGCGCAAGCTTACAGGCAGGTCAGTATGTAACGCTCAATGGAGTAGTAACAGGCGTTTATGCATCTGCGAACTTGTTTGCTATGCAAGATGGAACTGGCGCATGGAGTGGTATTTGGGTGCAAGGCACGGGTGCGGCACAAGCCGACGAAGTTACCGTGAGTGGGTGGTTGACTGAATTGAACGGTGTTACTTTGTTGGTTGCACAGTCAGTAACCGTTAACCAATCTGCGGTTGCTTTACCAGTAGCAGAAGTTCTTTCTACACTCGACATCAACCTTGAACAGTGGGAAGGCGTATTGCTTCGCTCAACAGGTGTTGTAGTATCAGGCGACCTTGGCTTTGGAGAATTTAGCTTTGATGATGGTTCAGGTGTAGCTTTTGGTGATGACCTTGGCTATGTAGCTGTTCCTCTAACGGTTGGTGCAACATACCGCATCACAGGACCAAATTACTTCAGCTTCGCTGCATTCAAATTGGAGCCGCGCGATGCGAATGACGTTGAGAAGTTTGGGTGTACAGATAACAGCTTCCCGAACTACGATCCAACGGCAGTGATTGACGATGGTTCATGTTCTTTGGCCCCTGGATGCACTGACCCTGCGGCGTTGAACTACGATCCAGCCGCAGGCGTTGACGATGGCTCATGCATTTTCAGCGGTTGTACTGACCCAACTGCTTTGAACTACGACCCGCAAGCGACGGTTGATGATGGCTCTTGCTTTTTCACTTTGCCGAACATTGTAATCAATGAAATTCATTACAATCCATGTGTAGCGCAAGGCGATGACACGCAATGGGAGTTCTTCGAATTGTACAATCCTGGAGTTGCAACTGTTGATTTGAGTGGTTATGTGATTTCTCAAGGTGTTGTATTTACTTTCCCTGCCGGTGCAAGCATCGCTGCAGGTGAGTACATCATTGTTACAGTTAACCAAGCGAACTATACAGGCAACGGTTACCAAGTGTTCCAGTGGACATCAGGCGCGTTGTCAAACGGTGGTGAAGCACTTACATTGCTTGATGCAATGGGGAACACCATCGACACAGTAACCTATGGTACCAGTGGCGCTTGGCCTTCTGCAGCCAACGGAAGCTGTGCTTCTTTAGAGTTGATCAACACTGCGTTTGACAACAGCTTGGCAGCTAGCTGGCAAGCGTCTTTCGTGAACAACGGCACGCCAGGAGCAGTGAATTCTACGCCTCCGCCGGCGAACAGCTTCACCATTTTTGAAATTCAATCGGGTGTTGATGCAAACGGAAACTCACTTTTGGTCGGCGCTTCAGTTACAACACAAGGTATTGTAACCGGCGTTTATGCAGGTGCTAACGTATTCTCGATGCAAGATGGAACAGGTCCGTTCAGCGGAATCTGGGTTTCTGGCAGCGCAGTTGCGATTGGTGATGAGGTTGAAGTAACCGGAACGGTTTCAGAAATCTTCGGATTGACGCAAATCACGGGTGTAACCAATATCGCAATTCAAACGCAAGGCAACGTGCTTCCTGCGAACCAACCGCTTTCAACCACAGGTATCAGTGATGAGCAGTGGGAAGGTGTTTTGGTTGAGATTACAGGTGAGGTCAGCATTTCTGATGTTGGCTTTGGTGAATGGGCCATTAACGATGGTACAGGGAACGCATTAATTGACGATTTGGGCATTTTGATCGCGCCTGCTGATCTGGGTGTAACGTACACGGTAATCGGCCCGAACTATTACAGCTTCGGAAACTTCAAACTGCAACCTCGTGATGCCGCAGATGTATTGCGTTGGGGTTGTACTGACAACAGCTTTCCGAACTATGATCCATTGGCTGTAATTAACGATGGTTCATGTGCAAACGTTACCGGCTGTACTGATCCGTTAGCCGACAACTACAATCCTGCTGCTACAGTTGATGATGGTTCATGCATTGTTTTCGGTTGTACCGATCCTTCGGCATTGAACTACAACATGAACGCTACGAACGATAACGGTTCATGCTACTTCACGTTGCCTAACATTGTGATTAATGAAATTCACTACAACCCATGTAACTGGCAAGGTGATGATTTCACGTATGAGTTCTTTGAGCTTTACAACGCTGAGGCTTCTACCGTTGATTTGTCTGGATTCGTAGTGTCAGGTTCAGTTACCTACACATTCCCAGCTGGTAGCCAAATGGCGGCCGGTGAGTACATCGTTCTTGCTTTCGACGCTGCCACCTATGAAGGAAATGGGTACCAAGTTTACCAGTGGGCGTCAGGGAACTTAGGAAACACCACAGGCAACATTACCCTCGCCGATGGTTTCGGTAACACCATTGATACCGTAGGTTACCAAGATTCAGGTGCTTGGCCAATTTTAGCTGATGGTGACTGTCCTTCGCTTGAATTAATTGACGCATCGTCAGACAACACCGATGGGGCAAACTGGCAGTCGTCATACGTATTGTTCGGTACGCCAGGAGCTGTAAATAGCCAGAACATTCAAGGCTGCACCAACCCGGCTGCATGTAACTACAATGCGGATGCTATTTCTGACGATGGATCATGTGATTTTGCAAGTTGCCAAGGTTGTACGTACCCGGCTGCAAACAACTACAATGCAGCAGCAACCCAAGACGACGGTTCATGTAACTTCGTAGACAACTGTCCTGCTGACTTGAATAACGATGGCATCATTAACTCTGCCGACCTTTTGTTGTTCCTCGGAGCGTTTGGAACAACATGCAATTGATGAATGATTTGTGATAGTATGTTTTTAAACATGAAAAGGGGGCTTCGGCCCCCTTTTTTAATTTCTCCACTGCAATGCCGCCCATTCCGTAGGGTTGACTTTGCGACCACTCAAGAATTGATCGCGGGCATAATAGAGCAAATAGCCTTCATTGTTGAATGGATCGTGAATCATCCATTCACCTGTCTTGCTCCCCGCTTCATAATAAGCCTTAGCAACTAACTTCCCATGCTCGTCCCACTGCTGCCATATCCCGTCTTTTTTACCATAGAAGTAGCTGCCTGAATAATCGAGTGTTCCATTTTGCTTGTAAAAGAGCACAGAATTGTGAAGTACCCCCGATTTCAAATGATATATCTTAGCCATTTGCCCATTCGAATGATATGACACATACTCCCCAGTGTAGGGTTCGCCATCGCTTGTACAATACAAACCGTCAATTTTGATGAGCTCTACTTGGGCTGATGTAAGCAGCCCAATGTGTATCATCAAGACCGTGAAAAGACCTTTCATTGTTCGTTGGATATATTATGATAATGTAAAGATAACTTAAAAATAACACTGTTCATCATCCAAAGGTTCGTTTTATTGATTCATTACTGTCAGTTCGCTTCACGAGAGGACTTGTTGCCTGCGCCATACGTAACGTTAGGTTAACATTTGCGCAATCCTGAGTTGGTGCGAATTCGTGAATTTGCAATCTATTTGCTATGTGATCTGCGGATTTCATCTTATGAATACACTCTTCGATATATTGAGCGTTGTTGGTGCCTTAGGGCTTTTCATTTTCGGCATGAAAGTGATGAGCGAGAGTATTCAACGTGCTGCAGGAGCATCAATGCGACGAATCGTAAGTGCCATGACCCGCAGTCAGTTCAGAGCCGTATTTACAGGTTTAGCGACAACCTCATTGATCCAATCGTCGTCGGCAACTACAGTGATGGTTGTGAGCTTTGTCAATGCCGGTATTCTGAAGTTGCGCGAAGCAGTTGGCGTAATCATGGGCGCGAACATCGGCACCACCATTACGGCTTGGGTGATTGCTTTCGCATTGGGGCGTGTCGATATTCGGGCCTTGGCTTTGCCGATGATCGCCATAGCTTTACCGTTTTTGTTCATGAAGAAGGCGCGCTTTCGCTACTCAAGTGAAACGGTCATAGGGTTTGCGCTTCTGTTCATCGGGTTACAACTACTCCAATCGGCCGTGCCAACCATTCAAGGCACTTCGGAGCTCTTCAATTACTTCGCGCAACTGCTTGACGGACATTTTGCATCGCCGGCGTTATTCGTGCTCATTGGAACAATTGTAGCTGCTATCGTTCAATCGTCTACTGCAGCCATAGCCCTCACATTGGCGATGTTAGCTAATGGTATTTTGCCCATCGAGCTTGCCGCTGCAATGGTGCTTGGAGAGAATATCGGTACAACCGCAACTGCAAACATTGCCGCCGTGGTTGCTAACCGTCAAGCAAAACGCGCTGCACGGGCTCACTTGCTGGTGAATGTGATCGGTGCGCTTTGGATGCTCTTCTTACTGCCAACCGTGGTTCGGGTTCTAAGCGGATGGCTCGACACCTCTTTTCCAGACCTTGACGACAACCGGGATGCCGTTCTGATCGCCATTTTTCACAGTGGATTCAATATAGTCAACGTTATTTTACTTTTTGGTTTCACAGACCAGATTGTCAGTATTACCGATCGCTTGGTGCGTCGATCAAAGAATGATGACCAAGTTAAACTCGAGTACATCGGAAGTTCGGTCATGGGCACCCCTGAGTTGGCAATTCTCGAGGCCGAGAAGGAAATGAGCCGTTATGCCCGTGTTGTAAAATCGATGAACGAAAGCTTACGCAAGTTGCTTGATGAAAATGATCCAACGCACCGCGCTGAACTGATTCTCAACCTTCGCAACAGTGAACAGGTAACCGATCGTTTTGCGAAGGAAATTTCAAGATACCTCACCGAATTGGCACGTCAAGAGGTTTCCGACACCACTTCGCTCCACATTCGCGGCTTGCTCAGCGCAGCGAGTTACCTCGAACGCATTGGTGATTTGTACTTGCAAGTGGCTATGAACCTTGAAGAGAAAAGCCTCCAAAAGGTGTACTTTGTGCCGCGGCAACGCCAAAGCTTGAAAGAGATGACCAACCTCTTGTCGGAAGCTTTTGCAATCATGCTCGAAAACCTCAAGAACGATCAAGAACGTGTTGATACGGCCGGTGCGAAACGCAAAGAAGAAGAGGTGAACGCACTCCGTGATGAACTGCGTTTGCGCCATTTGAAAGATGTCACCCGCGACAAGTATTCACTCGAAAGTGGGGTGTTTTACAGCGATACCTTCAGCGCGCTTGAAGAAATCGCCGACTACATTTTCAGTGTGTCTGAAGGCCTGAGCGTTGAAGATTAAGGCTTAACGATCTCCCGCGTTACAATCTTGTTCGACCCACGCAGGGCGCGATCGTAAAGCTGGATCTCAAAGCGGCAAGTGTCGAAAGCCGAAGGAAGAAAATAGGTGGGCATATCGATTTTTATCTCCCCATTCAGGGCGGGGTTTTGTCCGCTTGGGCGTACACGCGGAACCCGATACCAAAACGGCACTTGCAACAACTCGGGATCGAGGGGAATGTGCACCCACGCGCCATTCTGCAATTCGTAATACTCGCAAAAGAGGTTGTAGTGAAAGCGGCAGGTGTCAGGACAAAAAACGCCGGTGGTATCGTCGTCATCCAAGCCAATATCACCGTCGCCATCGGTAAAATCAATGATCAAACTGCCGCGGCCGCCTTCAACAGTGAACGCATTGAATGCAATCGCAGGTTCGTCAGGATAGCTCTCCACTTCCAAACAGCCCATTCCCCATCCGGCGATAGCCGAAAACAAAAAAAATCGAATATAGCCCCCACGTTTCATAGCTGCTTACCTTTGCAATAATATGAGCACTTCGCACGATTTGAACGCCCCTGATGCCTTTGCTGCGCAGTCGGTTTTTGATCTCCGCACGTCAGCTGAATTTGAGGCGCGTGCGCTTGCTACGTTTCAGCATCAGGCGCAATACAACGCCGTTTACGCGGCTTACCTTCATTTCTTGAAATGTGCTCCTGCTAAGGTACAATCTGTTGACCAAATTCCCTTCCTTCCGATTGAAACCTTTAAGACGCACCGCGTTGTCACGGGTGCGTTCGACGCGGAGGTTGTTTTTACGAGCAGTGGCACAACGGCTGACCAAGCGGCACAGCACCATGTGCGTAAGGTGGCTCACTACCGTGAGGCGTATCAGCGTGGTTTTGAGCTGTTTTATCAGCAGCCGAGTGATTGGTGCGTTTTCGCCTTGTTGCCGAATTACCTCGAACGTGAGGGTTCATCGCTTGTTTTGATGGTCGATGATTTGATTGCCCAAAGTCGATTGAATTGCGCTGAAGCAGGTTTCTTCTTGTACAATCACGCAGCGTTGCATGCCCAATTGCAGGCTGCGGTGGCCGCCGAACGCAAAGTTTTGTTGCTCGGGGTAACCTACGCTTTGCTTGATTTTGCAGAGGCCTTCCCGTGCAATTTGCAAGGTGCCGTGGTCATGGAAACGGGGGGTATGAAGGGCCGTCGGCGCGAAATGATTCGCTTTGAAGTGCACGACCGCTTGGCCACCGCATTTCAGGTTGAGCACATCCACAGTGAATATGGCATGACCGAGCTCATGAGTCAAGCTTATAGTACTGGCGGGGGCAAATTTTTTGCTCCGCCCTGGATGCGTGTGTCGGTGCGTGATACAGACGATCCACTATCGCCAGCGGCGCATGGTAAAACGGGTCGCTTGTGCGTGATTGACTTGGCCAACATCGACAGCTGTGCCTTTTTGGCCACCAGTGATTTAGGCCGCACCTATGCTGACGGTAGCTTCGAAGTGCTCGGCCGTTTTGACCAAGCCGAGGTGCGCGGCTGCAACTTGATGATTTAACACTTTTTTTTACTTCGCAAGGCAACCCTTAGCCCCCTCATGCAGTCTTATAGATGCAACCGCGCTTTTCCCGACTTTGTGCGGCTGCATATCCTAAAGAACTGGCGAAGTTCATTTGATGAGTTTTGCCGCCATGATTTCCTAACAAAAAAGCGAATGAGGTTTCCTGATTCGCTTTTTTTGTTTTCTGCCTAACGGCAGGATGGGGGAGGTCGCCGAATGCTTATTCGGTCACAACAACCAAGTAATACTGTTTTTTACCGCGCTGCAGCAAGATGTACTTGTTCTTTAGCAAGTCTGCGGGGGTTACGGTATACATTTCACCGATCTTGGCCTTATTCACGGCGATGCTGTTTTCTTTCAAGGCCCTGCGCACTTCACCATTCGATGGGAGGAAATTGGAGCGCGACGACATCAATTCGATGATGTCGATGCCAGCTTCGAGGTCGCTTCGTGAAATCTCAGTTTGTGGGATGCCTTCGAAAACACTTAAAAAGTCGCGTTCAGTGATGCGCTCGAGCTGTGCTTTATCTGATTTTCCAAAGAGCACATCCGAAGCAGCCAAGGCATTTTGTAGCTCATCTTCACCATGAACCATGCGTGTGACTTCGTTGGCCAAGCGTTTTTGCAGTTCGCGCGCACCTGGATCTTGGTTGTGCAGTGTCTCGAGTGCTTCGATCGTTGCCTGATCGAGCAGCGTGAAAATGCGGATGAACTTTGCGGCGTCGACGTCGGAGGTGCCGATCCAATACTGGTAGAACTTATAAGGCGTGGTTTTCTCTTTGTCGAGCCAAACGTTGCCACCTTCGCTCTTTCCAAATTTGCTGCCATCGGCCTTGGTTATGAGGGGCGCGGTGAGGGCGTGTGCTTCACCTCCTGCCATGCGGCGGATGAGTTCGGTGCCCGTAACAATGTTGCCCCATTGATCAGAGCCGCCCATTTGCAAATGCACGCCTTCGTGCTTCCACAAATGGTAAAAGTCGTAGCCTTGAACAAGTTGGTAAGAGAATTCAGTAAAACTCATGCCTGATTCCAAGCGCTTTTTCACTGAATCTTTAGACATCATGTAATTCACCGTCATGTGCTTACCCACATCACGGATGAATTCTAAGAATCCGATGTTTTTGAACCAGTCGTAGTTGTTCACTACACGCGCAGAATTCGGGCCGCAATCAAAATCGAGAAAGTATTCGAGTTGTTTTTTCTGGCAGGCGAGGTTGTGCTGAATGGCATCAACATCGAGGAGTTTGCGTTCTTCTGTTTTTCCGCTCGGGTCGCCAACAAGGCCTGTCGCTCCGCCAATAAGGGCGATCGGACGGTGGCCCGCACGTTGCAAATGCACCAAAAGCATTACGGGCACAAGGTTGCCGATGTGCAATGAATCTGCCGTTGGATCAAAACCTACATACCCTGTGGTGAGCGAACCGTTCAGCTGTGCTTCAGTGCCAGGTGTCATATCGTGGAGCATTCCACGCCATTTCAATTCATCGATGAGGCCCATGGGAGCAATTTTTTCAGTGGTGCAAAGATAGTATTCGTGCAATCATTAAACTTCCTCTCCGAAAGCAGTAAGTTCTTCGCTTGCTGTTTCCCATGCCACGAACAAATCTTCGAGCGCGTTGCGGAGTGTATTGTATTCGTCAATCACTTTTTGGCTCGCTGCGACATCGGTGTAGTCGAGGGTAGCCATGATTTCATCGAGCTCGGCGATGCGCTTTTCGGTTGATGCGATCTCTTCTTCATACTTGTTCACGGCGTTCTTGAGTTTGCGGCGCGCTTTCTCAACTTCTTTGCGGTCTTTGTAACTCAGATTCACGTCGCCAGAATCAGCACTTGCCGCGGGGCGGGTTTGTGCTTCGGCCTTGTGGGCCTTGTTCAACTCGAAGGCGGCGATGCTTTCAGCACGTCGTTCGTTCAAGAAGGCTTTAATATCGCCGATGTATTGACGGAGTCCAGTTGGCGTAACCTCATATACCAATTCGGTCAATCCAGATAAGAAGTCACGGTCGTGCGATACAATGATCATGCTGCCGTCGTAGTCCATCAATGCTTCTTTCAAGACGTCTTTTGAGCGCATATCCAAGTGGTTGGTGGGCTCATCGAGGATAAGGAGGTTGCAAGGCTGCAGCAATAACTTGCAAAGCGCGAGACGGGCTTTTTCACCGCCAGACAGCACCTTTACCTTCTTGTCGATGTCTTCACCCGAGAACAAAAACGCGCCGAGAAGCGCGCGTAATCGCAGGCGAACGTCGCCTTCGGCCTCGTCATCGAGCGTTTCAAAAACGGATTTCTCACCGTTGAGTTCATCGGCTTGATTTTGGGCGTAGTATCCGATGCTCACATTATGTCCGAGGCTAAAATGCCCATCACCTCGTTCATGGCCAGTGATGATTTTGGTGAGCGTAGTTTTTCCTGCGCCGTTCTTTCCCACAAGCGCGATTTTCTCTTGACGTCCGATCAAGAGTTCGACTTGCTTGAACACGTCAAGTTTGCCGTAGCTCTTGCTCAATCCATTGGCCTCGACTACTACTTTTCCTGAGCGTGGCGCTGGTGGAAAGCTAAAGCGCATCGATGATTTATCGAAATCATCCACTTCAATTCGTTCAAGTTTGTCAAGTTTTTTGATGAGCGACTGGGCGAAAGCAGCCTTGTTTTTCTTTGCGCGGAATTTTTCAATG
>CAMCHP010000062.1 GCA_945874695.1 Chryseobacterium gleum | reverse complement strand
TACAATAAAATTACCAACCTCAGTGGCGGACGGCGTTTACTTGACGGTTTGCATGCGCTGCGCGAGAATAAGTTGAACGTGATCGTTTACAATTTTGTAGACATGCTCAGCCACGCCCGCACTGAAATGGAAGTAATTAAGGAGCTGGCTGACGATGATCCAGCATATCGCTCCCTTACGCAATCGTGGTTTGAGCACAGTCCGTTATTGGAAATGATTCGCAAAGCGGTTGATATGAATGCGCGGATCATCATTACAACGGATCACGGTACCGTGCGGGTTGACGATCCGATTAAGGTGGTGGGAGATCGGAACACGAATACGAATTTGCGCTACAAATCAGGTCGTAACCTCGATTACAATCCGAAAGAAGTGTTCGAGATCAAAGACCCGGCAGATGCATTTTTGCCCCGTTTGAATATGAGTTCTCGTTATGTATTTGCGACCGGACACGACTTTTTTGTTTATCCGAACAATTACAATCACTTCGTGAATTATTATAAAAGCACCTTTCAACACGGTGGAATTTCGATGGAAGAGGTGCTGATCCCGTTCGTGTCATTGGTGAAGAAGTAAATTGATGCAAACGTCTGCAAAGCATGTTTTTCGCGCTCAACAGCTCGATGACTTACCCCGAATTGCACGTGAAGTTGTGCAGCTTTTGCCGGCTAGAGGGGTGATCTTGTTTGAAGGTGAGATGGCTGTGGGAAAAACCACCTTCATTCGTGCATTGTGCGCTGAGCTCGGTGTGATCGATGAAGTGTCGAGTCCGACCTACGCATTGGTTAATGAGTACCATGCGCTTTCAGGTGTGAAAGTGTATCATTTCGACTTGTATCGCATAGATGAGCCAGGCGACTTATTGAACATCGGTATTGAAGAATATTTTGCGGAGGCGGCGCTGAGCTTGGTCGAATGGCCCGATCGCTTAGGCTATTTAATGCCTGAAGACGCGCTAGTGATTTGTGTAGAAGATTGCGGAGATTATCGTCAGATATCGCTTTAAGCTTTGCTGGCGTTTTCGTATCTTCACCTACGCTGAAGTGTTACATGTAGATCTATGAATACCAAGAAAGAAGCGATACGCGCACTGGCGCATGAGGCCGCTCTGCTTCCCCAAGAGGAGATGTTGGAAGTGGGTAAGCGTCACGAACGACTTACGATCGGTATTCCGAGAGAGACTTCATTTCAAGAGAAACGTGTGGCCTTAGTGCCAGAGGCCGTAGCCATGCTCGTGGCGCATGGGCATGAAGTTGTGGTTGAACACGATGCGGGTAAAGAGGCGAGCTTTCAAGACCGCGATTATAGCGAAGCTGGTGCTCGAATCGTTTACGACACCAAAGAGGTTTTTCAATCAAACATTATCCTAAAGGTTGCACCGCCATCGTACGATGAGGTGCAAATGATGCCTGGCAAACAAACCTTGTTATCAGCATTGCAGTTGACGGTTCAGCCCGTTGACTCTTTGAAAATGATGATGGCCAAGAAAATCACGGCGATCGCTTGGGATTATGTACGCGATGAAACCGGTATTTTTCCTGTTGTGCGTGCCATGGGCGAAATTGCTGGCAATACTTCGATGCTGATTGCAGCCGAGTATTTGAGCAATGTCAATTTCGGTCAGGGGTTAATGCTTGGCGGAATCAGCGGTGTGAAGCCCACGGAAGTAGTGGTGTTGGGCGCGGGTACCGCAGGCGAGTTTGCAACCCGTGCAGCCTTGGGTTTAGGAGCCAGTGTGAAGGTGTTTGATAACAGCATTTACAAATTGCGACGCTTACAGAATGATTTGGGTCAACGCCTATGGACATCAACCATTCAGCCGAGCGTGCTTTCTGAGGCCTTGTTGAACGCCGACGTTGTGATTGGCGCTTTGCGTGGTGAACTCGGGCGCACACCGTGTGTGGTTACGCAAGAGATGGTGAGCAGTATGAAATACGGTGCTGTAATTGTTGATATCAGCATCGACCAAGGCGGGTGTTTCGAGACGTCGCGCGTAATGAACCATGACGACCCGATTTTTAAGGAGTTTGGCGTGATTCACTATTGTGTGCCGAACATCGCGTCGCGGGTTTCGCGCACAGCGAGCTACGCCTTGAGCAATATCTTCGCGCCAATTTTGGTAAGTGTAGGCAGCGAAGGTGGGTGGACAAATGCCATTTGTCGGCAAGAAGGCCTTCGTGATGGTGTTTACCTTTTTAAGGGTACTTTGGTGAATGAGATCATCGGAGAGGCCTTTAACATTCCATATAAATCGATCGATTTATTGTTGGCGGCGCTTTAGGTTTAACCTCCGACCATTTTTCTGATTTCGTTCAACTTCATCAGCGCTTCAACAGGCGTGAGCGTGTTGATGTCAGTCGCTAAAAGCTCATCTTTTATATTCGCCAACACCGGATCATCAAGCTGGAAAAAGCTTAACTGCATGCCAGCGTCTGCGGCGACTTCTTTGGCCTTACCGGCTAAATCTCCCGCGTGCGATTTTTCAAGTTGTTTGAGCACAGCACTTGCCCGCTGAATAACAGAGTTGGGCATGCCAGCAAGGCGGGCTACATGAATTCCAAAACTATGGTTACTGCCACCTTTAATGAGTGTGCGCAAGAAGATGATTTTACCGTCATATTCTTTCACCGCAACATTGTAATTATGAATGCGCGGAAAAGTCCCTGCCATTTCATTTAACTCGTGGTAATGTGTGGCAAATAAGGTTTTGGCTCGTGCGCGTGGGTTTTCGTGAATGTACTCGGCGATGGCCCACGCGATGGAAATGCCATCATAGGTGCTCGTGCCGCGGCCAATTTCATCGAGGAGCACGAGGCTGCGATCACTCAAGTTATTCAGAATCGATGCGGTTTCATTCATTTCGACCATGAAAGTCGATTCGCCACTCGAAATATTGTCAGAAGCACCTACACGGGTGAAAACTTTGTCGACTAGCCCAATGCGCGCGTGTTTAGCAGGTACAAAAGACCCCATTTGCGCCATGAGTGTGATCAGTGCGGTTTGCCTTAGAATTGCTGATTTACCTGACATGTTTGGGCCGGTGATCATGATGATCTGCTGCTGTTCGTTGTCAAGGTAAATGTCGTTGGCTACATAGGCTTCACCCAGCGGGAGGTTTTGCTCAATAACTGGGTGACGTCCGGCTTGAATTTCAAGTACACGGTCGTCTACGATTTCAGGTCGCGTATAATTGTTTTTTGAAGCGATGCGCGCGAAAGAAATTAAGCAATCGAGTTTTGCAATGATCTGGGCGTTAAGCTGGATGGGGGCTACATAGGTTGCTATGTCAGCCACAAGGTCAAGAAACAGGCGTTGTTCAATGTCGCCGATTTTATCTTGCGCAGTTAGAATTTTTGATTCGAGCACTTTGAGCTCTTCGGTGATGTAGCGCTCGGCTTGTGTGATGGTTTGCTTGCGAATCCAGTTCTCTGGAACCTTGTCTTTATGCGTGTTCCTGACTTCAAGGTAGTATCCAAACACATTGTTGAACGCAATTTTGAGCGAAGGAATACCGGTACGCTCACTTTCACGCTGCTGAATAGCAAGTAGTAAATCTTTACTGTGGTAGGCGATGCCGCGCAATTCGTCAAGTTCTGGATTTACGCCATCAGCAATTACCTCACCCTTGCTCAACGCCATTGGGGGTTCTTCTTTGATTTCGCGGCCAATGCGGTCGCGAATGAGCGCGCAGATGTTGATTTGATCGCCGATGCGCTTCAATTCCGGGCTCTTGCTGGCTAAGCAAATCTGCCGAATCGGCTCGAGCGCATCGAGTGCTTCTTTCAACTGCATCACTTCGCGCGGATTGATGCGACCCGTAGCGGCTTTGGAAATGAGTCGTTCGAGGTCGCCGATTCGTTTAATCTCGTCGACTACGTTTTCGGCAACATCGTTGAAGTTCACCCAATGGGCGACAATGTTCAAGCGCTCTTCAATATCGCGTGGATTACGGAGGGGAAGCACCATCCACCGTTTGAGCAAACGGCTTCCCATGGGGGAAGTGGTTTGATCAAGTACGTCGTATAAGGTGATTGCATCAGGATGCGGTGAATTGATCAATTCAAGGTTGCGAATTGTAAACCGGTCAAGCCACACATACGCATCTTCAGCAATGCGGCTAATTGAGCGAATGTGGTTGGTTTCGCGGTGTTTTGTTTCACCGAGATAATGCAATGCAGCACCGGCAGCAATAATTCCCAATTGGAGTTCTTCGATGCCAAAACCTTTCAGCGAAACGGTTTGGAAGTGACGCAAGAGGATGTCACGTGTATAGTCATCGGTAAACACCCAGTCTTCTAATCCGTAAGTGTAGAATTTATCGCCAAAGGCTTCGATAAATTCGGCGTCACGGTGGCGTTGGAACAGCACTTCGCTGGGTTTGAAGCCTTGGAGTAATTTGTCGACGTAGCTTAACGATCCTTCGGCGAGCATGAATTCACCGGTCGATATGTCTAGAAATGCAACCCCAGCGTGGGTTTTTTTACTGTCGAAAGTAACCGCCGCAAGAAAGTTGTTTGATTTGGTTTCGAGCACCTTGTCGTTGTACGAAACGCCCGGGGTAACCAATTCTGTGACCCCACGTTTGACGATGGTTTTCGTCATTTTAGGGTCTTCAAGTTGATCACAAATGGCGACTCGATTGCCTGCGCGTACGAGTTTCGGTAAGTAAGTGTCGAGCGAGTGGTGCGGAAAACCGGCAAGTTCAATGAATGCTGCGGCGCCGTTTTTTCGGCGTGTTAGCACAATGCCAAGGACTTCAGCCGCGCGAATGGCATCTTCTCCGAAGGTTTCGTAAAAGTCGCCCACACGAAAGAGCAGCAAAGCGTCAGGGTGTTGTGCTTTGATTTTGTTGTACTGCTTCATCAGCGGGGTTTCAACCGGCGCTGTACGTTCGGGGGTGTTTTTTTCGACTGCCACAGGAGTTGGTGTATGCACAAAAAGCAAGCTGCCGCCTCACAATTGAAACGGCAGCCCACCAGAAATCATGTAAAATTCGTTACCGATGTGAAGATAGCGTGTTGCCTGTGTTTGGTCAAAAAAACGCCCCTTTGGTTATGAACATTTCTTTAACAAAAATTTAAGCAACTTTCAACTTGCTAATTTTTGATTTACCGAACTTCTCTTGCGCATAATGCAAGGTGATTTTCAGTTCTTGCTCTTGGTCTTGGCCGGGAAGCTCGAACATCGCATCAGTCATAATGGCTTCGCAAATAGAGCGCAATCCGCGTGCGCCAAGCTTGTACTCAATGGCTTTTTCGACGATGAAATCGAGCACCTTTTTTTCAAAGCTGAGCTTGATTTTGTCGAGTTCAAACAGTTTGACATACTGTTTAATGAGTGCGTTTTTAGGTTCGGTGAGGATGCGTCGCAAGGTTTCGGCGTCGAGCGGATTGAGGTGCGTAACAACAGGAAAACGGCCGAGCAATTCCGGAATCAAACCGAAAGATCGCAAATCGATGGGTGATACATACCGCAACGGGTGGTCGTCAACATCCATACGCGCATCGTGCGTTGCATAACCAATAGCCGAGGTCTTGATTCGGCGCTCGATGATTCGGTTGATGCCGTCAAAAGCGCCGCCGCATACAAAGAGGATGTTTTTGGTGTCGACCTGAATGAGTTTTTGCTCAGGGTGCTTTCGTCCGCCTTGAGGCGGCACGTTCACAATGCTGCCTTCGAGTAGCTTCAATAGCGCTTGTTGCACACCCTCACCACTTACGTCACGCGTGATCGATGGATTGTCGCTTTTACGCGCGATTTTATCGATTTCATCGATAAACACGATGCCACGTTCGGCAGCAGCCACGTCGTAATCAGCGGCTTGCAAGAGTCGGGAGAGCACGCTTTCAACATCTTCTCCTACATACCCGGCTTCGGTTAAAATAGTCGCATCGGCGATGCAAAACGGAACGTTAAGCATCCGTGCGATGCTTTTCGCGAGCAGAGTTTTGCCCGTGCCCGTTTCTCCGACCAGCATGATGTTCGACTTCTCGATTTCAACATCTTGATCGCCTTTTGCAGGCTGCTGAACAAGGCGTTTGTAGTGGTTGTAAACAGCTACGCTAAGCACCTTTTTCGCTTCGTCTTGCCCAATGACGTACTCATCCAAAAAGCGTTTGATATCAAGGGGCTTTTGAACGGTAAGGCTGGCTTCAACCTGTGAGGTTTTGCGTTGTGAAAGTTCTTCTTTTACGATGCTTCCAGCTTGGTCGATGCAGTGGTTGCAAATATGTCCGGTAATCCCCGCGATGAGGATGTCTACTTCACTTTTTTTTCTTCCGCAGAAGGAGCATGAAATTTCTCGTTCAGCCATGTGTGACATTTTGGGTCGCATCCTGCCGTTAGGCAGTAAAAAAAACAGGCCAAACCCAATTTGGGAATGGCCTGCAAAGATACGAAAAATAAGGTTTCGCCCTATTGAGGGGGCATGGCTTAGTTCTTTTTCTCGAGCACTTCGTCGATCATGCCATATTCTTTGGCCTCTTGTGCTTTCATCCAGTAGTCGCGGTCGCTATCAGCCCAAACCTTATCGTAGGTTTGACCCGAGTGATTGGCGATAATGGTGTAGAGTTCTTCTTTCAACTTCTGGATTTCCCGAGCCGTGATTTCGATGTCAGAGGCCTGACCGCGGGCACCACCCAAAGGTTGGTGAATCATTACGCGTGAGTGCTTCAATGCCGTGCGCTTGCCTTTTTGACCTGCGGTGAGCAATACAGCGCCCATCGAAGCGGCCATGCCGGTGCAAATGGTTGCCACATCTGGACGGATGTATTGCATGGTGTCATAAATGCCTAATCCAGCATACACACTACCGCCGGGTGAGTTGATGTAGATTTGGATGTCTTTGGTGGCATCAGCAGACTCCAAGAACAGCAGCTGCGCTTGAATGATATTGGCGATGTAATCGTCGATGGGGGTTCCAAGGAAGATGATACGGTCAGCCATGAGGCGAGAGAAAACGTCGACTTCACGGAAGGGCATGTTGCGCTCTTCAATAACCGTGCGGGTCATATTTTCAGCTCCATACACGTGGCTGATGTACTCTTCAGCAGCAAGGCTGTTGATTCCGTGGTTGCCGTTGGCGTATTTAATAAATTCTTTGCGGTTGATCATAATTTCGTCGTTGTTGTACTGAAGCGAAAAGTACGCACAAATTCTTAGTCGTTCTTCGATGCAGCTTCGATGATTTTCAGAAAATCATCATAGCTCACTGCCTTTTCTGTAGCTGTAACACTTTGTTCAAGGGCTTCGAAAACGCGGTTTTCACGCAAGCTTTGTTGCAAGCGATCAAACTCCTTTCGATCAGAAAGTACATTTTGAGCGAATTTGTTCAGCATATCGTCGTCAAGCGGCAAGCCGTAACGAGCATATTGCATCGCCAATTGCGCCTTAGCCTCGTTCACGATGTCATGCTGGGTAACTTCAATGTTGTTTTCGTTCATGATGCGCTCTTCAAAAAGCTGCCAGCGCACATATTTCGCGTATTCGGGGTATTGCACCTCCACTTCGTCGGCCGTGATTCCATTCTCACTTACGGTCATCATCCAACGCTTCAAGAAGCCTTCTGGAAGCGGCGCCGCCATGTTGTCAAGAATGTTTTTGTACAACTCGTTGCGGAAGAAGCGCTGTGCATCGCGATCAAACATTTTCGCGAGTTCTTCGCGCAAGTTGGCCCGGAAATCTTCTTCATTGCTCACAACATTCGGACCGAGAACACGGTCGAAGAGGTCTTGATCAACAGCATGCTTTTCAAGTCGCTTCACTTCGCTCACACGAATGCGTACATGCCCTTCGAGGTGGTGAACATCGTGGTGGGTAATGCCGAGCATTTTGCCCAAGTCATCGTGGCTTTTGGTGAGGGTGTGCGGATCGACATCTACCTCTGCTCCGGCCTGAAGCCCTACAAGTTGCTTGCGTGTAGCATCTTCGGTTACTTCGCTGATGATTACACTTGACTCATTCATGAAGCCACCGGCTTTGATATCGCCTTGCGCATCCAATTGAATCAGCGTAGCCATCAAAATATCTTCGCTTTCGCTGGTGTCAACGGTGTTCACATTTCCGAACCGACGGGTCATGTCTTCGATGTGCTGGTCTAACATTTTGTCGTCAACACTCACTTTATACCTCACGGGCACTTTATTCAAGGCTGCTTTCGTATCGATTTCAGGCGCGAGACCCATTTCGTAGCTGAAGGTAAAGGTGCCAGGGTTGTCCCAATCACCTTCGTCGTCGGTCGTTTCCATCGGAATCGGATTGCCGAGCACACTTAACTTTTCGCTCGTGATGTGGTCATACAAGCGGCTGTTCAGTTTTTTGTTGAGTTCTTCAGCAAGAATCGATTTGCCGTACATTTTTTTCACAAGTGACATCGGCACATGGCCTTGGCGAAAGCCCGGCATGGTTACGCGTTTGCGGTACGTCTTGAGTGCTGCGTCGAAATCAGACTGGTAATCGTTGCTGTCAAGTGTGATGGCTACTTTAATGTTCAGTTCGCCGATTTTTTCACTGGTAATTTCCATGGAGGAAGAGGCTAGAAGGTCTATATAAAGCATGCGACCAACTCGTAAGGTTGGTCGCATTTGTTTTCATTAGGTGCGGGTAGAGGGACTCGAACCCACACACCTCACGGCACCAGATCCTAAGTCTGGCGTGTCTACCAATTTCACCATACCCGCATTCCTTTCGTCAAAGGGCTGCAAAGATAATAATTTCCTGAATTTCCACATCGGTCTTTTTTTTCGCCCTAAACGGGCGGATGCATGCATGTGCAACATCCCGTTTTTGAGGCTTCTATCCCATGGGGTGATATTATTTCGACGTTAAAGTCGCAGCTCAATGACGCTGGATGTGCGGGATTTTCATAATTTCCGCCGCAAATGAGACTGACCAAAATTCTATGCCTGTTTGGCGTGTTGTGCCAAGCGGCCGTTTTTGCACAAAGTAGTGGTGAACCCATGGAGGGTGGCGCACGTGCTTTAGGTATGGCCAATGCCGCCTTAACCATTGATGGCGCGTGGGCATTATTTCAAAATCAAGCAGGCTTAGCAAGCGTCGATGCCTTTTCAGCAGGGGCATTTTACCAAGCACGTTTTGGCATGCGCGAGCTCTCAACGGCGGGCTTTGCCGCTGCGCTTCCTTTAGGATCTGGTGCCGCGGGCGTTTCTTACCGTCAATATGGCTACAGTGCATACCGTGAACAACATGTAGGTTTGGCCTATGGTATGAAATTAGGCGAGGCGCTCGATGCGGGAGTACAACTTGATTACGTGGGTGTTTTCCTTGGCGGAGGGTACGGTAGCACCGCAGCGTTCACTTTCCAAGGTGGTTTTCGCTATCGTGCGGGTAACAATGTGACACTGGCGGGGCATGTTTACAATCCCATTCGCGCACGCCTATCAACCTTTAATGATGAGCGTTTGCCTGCTGTGCTTCGTTTGGGCGGACAATACCGCTTCTCTGAACGCGTGGCTTTAAATGCCGAGGTGAGGAAGCATTTAGCATATCCTGTTTCACTTGCCGTAGGGTTGGAGTATCAGGTAGTAAGTGATTTTTATGTGCGGGCTGGCATTGCTGGCGAGCCTTCGCGGTACAGTTTCGGCGCGGGCTACCGCACAGGAAGTTTCCAATTTGACATTGCCGCATCACACACGGAGGTTTTGGGCTTTACTCCTCAAATTTCGTTGACCTACCATGCGAAATAGCGCAATCAGGATTGGGTTATGCCTACTCGCCTTCGGGACGAGCATCTGCGCGTTCGCGCAAAAAGAAGATGATGCCGTACTCAAACAACGCATCATTGAACAACGCATTGAGGCCATCGTTGAGAACCTCGATGAAGGCGTTGAACTCGACTACACCACATTGTTTGATGAATTCAGTTATTATCTTGAGCATCCACTCAACTTAAACAAGGCCGACGAACTAGCCTTGCGGCAGCTTTACCTGCTTACAGAGCAGCAGATCTACAGTTTGTTTGAGCACATTCAAAGGTTTGGTCCCTTGCGCGAGTTGTATGAATTGCAAGCGGTAAAGGGGTGGAATGTGTACACCATTAATTTGCTTTTGCCTTTTGTGAAGGTGAGTGAGGGGAGCGCCGTTGGCGGATGGAGCTTCAAAGACGTGGTGAAAGATGGTACACATGATTGGTTCATTCGCTACAGCCGAATTTTAGAGGAGCAGCAAGGATATGCACCCATCAGCGACGAAGAATTGGCTGACAATCCCAATGCCCGTTATTTAGGATCACCTGATCGGGTGTATACACGCTACCGGTTCCGTTACCGAAACAACTTGAGCATCGGTCTCACCGCTGAGAAAGATGCAGGTGAAGAATTCTTTGCAGGAAGCCAGCGTCAAGGGTTTGACTACATGAGCGGACATGTATATTATGAAGACAAAGGGTTTTTGCGAAAGGCCGTTGTGGGTGATTACCAGGCGCAATTCGGACAAGGCTTAACGCTTTGGTCAGGACTCGGTTTTGGCAAATCGCCCTTCATAACCAACGCCAAGCGCAACGCTATCGGATTGCGGCCTTACACGTCAGTCGATGAGAACCTCTTTTTTCGGGGTGCTGCGGCTACTTTTGGTCACAAAAACTTGGAGTTTACAGCGCTTTACTCAACCAAAGGCGTGGATGCTTCAGTTTCTGCACGCGACACGCTCGACAGCGAGGAGGTTCAGTTCAACATCAGTTCATTTCAGCTTTCAGGCCTGCATCGTACTCCGCGCGAACTCGATGGTCGAAATGCCGTGCGAGAACAGCATTTTGGTGGCAACATGCAGTGGCGCTCGCGTAGGATTAGCGTGGGTTTGAGCGCATTGCAAACATTTTACGGAGCCACAGTTGAACGCAATTTGCGGGTGTACAATCAGTTCGAATTTAATTCGAATCAGAATTTTGTCGCAGGGCTCAATTACAGCTACCTCTGGCGCAACTTGAATTTCTTTGGCGAAGTAAGCCGCAGTGCATCAGGAGGTGTTGGAACCGTTAACGGGCTCATTGCAGCGCTCGACCAGCGCTTGTCGCTCGTGATCATGCAGCGCCACTTCACGCGTGACTTCCAGAGCATCTACGCCAACGCTTTCGCTGAGCGATCACGACCGACCAATGAATCAGGCATTTATTTCGGCATGGAATTTCGACCAGCCCGCAATTGGCAGATCACTGGCTATGCCGATCATTTTCGCTTTCCTTGGTTAAGTTACCTGCTCGATGCGCCATCGTCAGGACATGAGTATTTGTTGCAGACTACCTATAAGCCTACACGGAAGAGTGAGTTTTATGTGCGTTTCCGCAAGCGAACCAAAGGACGGAACCAACGCGACAGCGATGCACGCCTCAACGAACCGGTATTTTGGACGCAAGAATTTTTGCGCGTGAACGCAGTTTATGAAGTGCATCCGAATGTGACATTGAAATCGCGCGTTGAGTTTACGCGATACCAACTCGATGGAAACAGCCCTGAACACGGGTTCATTGCCTACCAAGATGTTGTTTGGAAGAAAATTGGCGCACCGTGGAATTTGTCGCTGCGCTATGCGTTGTTTGATATTGAAAGTTTCAACGCGCGCTTGTACGCGTTTGAAAATGATGTGCTTTACTTCTTTAGCATTCCCGCCTATCAAAACCGGGGCTCTCGTTTTTATGTCATGAGCAAGATCAAATTGCGGAGGGGCATGGATTTATGGCTGCGCTACTCACGTTGGATGTACATCGATCGCGAAACTATAGGGAGCGGGCTTGAAGAGGTTGACGGCAATGTGCGCAGCGATGTAAGGGTGCAGTTGCGCGTTCAGTTTTAGACCTTTAGTAGATCGCAAGGTTCGTTTCCCGCGTTCAGCTGATTTTTGTATTTTTGCAACCGTTTACAAAAAACACCATGGCAACAACAGCAGATATTCGCAACGGGTTGTGCATCCGTCACAACCACGACCTCTGGCAAATCGTTGAGTTTCTCCACGTAAAACCTGGAAAGGGTGCGGCTTTCGTTCGTACGAAACTCAAGAGCATTAACACCGGACGGGTGGTTGATCACACCTTCAACGCAGGTACGAAGATTGACCCTGTTCGCATCGAAACACGAGAGTACCAATACCTCTACAACGATGAGCAAGGCTACAACTTTATGAACAATGATAGCTATGAGCAAGTTCCAATCGCGAAGCACTTGATCAATGCACCTGAGTTTTTGACCGACGGAATGACATGCCTTGTAATGGTGAATGCCGATGATGAGGTAGTTCTTTCTGCTGAATTGCCGTTTTACGTTGAATCTGAAATCACTTACACCGAGCCGGGATT
The DNA here is from genome assembly GCA_945874695.1 of Chryseobacterium gleum. Lineage (GTDB taxonomy): Bacteria > Bacteroidota > Bacteroidia > Flavobacteriales_D > Sanyastnellaceae > CAMCHP01. The sequence goes on along the minus strand of CAMCHP010000062.1, from coordinate 6,563 downwards.
GAAAGGCGACACCGCCACCAACACCATGAAACCAGCTACCCTCGACTGTGGCGTTGAAATTCGGGTTCCATTGTTTGTTGATACAGGTGACCGCATTAAGGTTGACACCCGCACCAAAGAGTACGTGGAACGTATCAAGAAGTAATTTTATAGAACATATGCGATTTTCGCAGCCGATTACACTGGGTCAACTCGCTGAGTTGATTGGTGCACAATACATTGGCGACCCCAATCACAAGGTCACCGGTTTAAACGAGATTCACCGCGTTGAAACCGGTGACCTTGTTTTTGTTGATCACCCCAAATATTACGATAAAGCGCTCGCTTCGGCAGCAACGACGGTGCTCATCAACAAAGACGTCGATTGTCCTCCGGGGAAAGGCCTCCTTGTGACCAACGACCCATTTCGCGATTACAATTTCATCGCACGTCATTTTCTCCCGCCCAACTTCAATAGCGGCATGCGCGGCAGCGAAACGGCTATAGCAGCATCTGCACAAATCCATGCAACCGCTGTCATTGGCGATCGGGTGGTGATTGGCGAACGTACAGTGATTAAAGCTGGCGTTGTAATTGGCGACGACGTGGTAATCGGGAATGACTGCATTATTCACCCCAACTCAGTAATTGGCGGCGATGCTTTTTATTACAAACGCCGACCTGAGGGTTACGATAAAATGTACACCTGTGGCGGCGTTGAAATCGGAGATCGGGTTGAAATTGGCGCATTAACTACCATCGATCGAGGGGTGTCTGCCATCACCCGCATCGGTTCAGGGTCAAAACTCGACAACCAAGTGCATGTGGGCCATGACACGTTGATCGGACAGAATTGCCTTTTTGCCGCTCAGGTCGGCATAGCGGGCTGCGTGCAAATTGAAGACAGTGTGATTTTATGGGGGCAGGTTGGCGTGCCAAGTGACCTTACGATTGGCGCTGGAGCCGTGGTGCTCGGTCAAAGCGGCCTTACGAAAGACCTCGAAGGTGGAAAAACCTATTTCGGTAGTCCAGCCGAAGAGGCACGTCACAAGTTCAGAGAATTGGCGCTCATCAGAAAATTGCCTGAATTGATCGCGAAATTGGGCTAACTTGCAGCGTCAAAGCGACGTCAGTTATGACTGAAGAACGATCAAGAGACCGTAAACGGCTCAAGTTAAAAGACTTCAAACTCGATGCGCTTCTCGAGATTACGCACGCCATCAACAGTAAGTTGGCCGTGCCTGAGTTGCTGCAATTGTATCGTCGCGTGCTCGAAACCGACTTGGGGATCGAGAAATTGGTGCTCTATGCCTTGCAAGATCGGTGGACAGCCATTTTGCAGTTTGGGGTGAAAGGAGCACCTCCAGATGTGCACAATGAAGCCGATTTTATGGCACAAGGTGGCGGCACGTTTAGCCTCACCACCCGCGGAAAAAAAGAATCGTTTGATGTCGTAATTCCTGTAACCAACGAGGGGAGGCCTTTTGCCTTTGTTCTCGTCGGCGACGTGGAAGAAGATAAGCGCGGAACGAGCCCGGTGATCAAACACATGAAGTTCATTCAAACGATCACCAATGTTATTCTCGTCGCAATTCAGAATCAGCGCCTCGAAGCAGAGAATTTGCGCCAGGTTCGAATTCGAAAAGAGCTTGAACTGGCGGCCGAAATGCAAGCCATGCTAGTCCCAAATGGCTTGCCAAGCAATGACCAATACGACGTGTCAGCAATGTACAAACCGCACAATCAAGTGGGGGGCGACTACTACGATTTTTTTGAGCTGCCTGACGGCAGGATGCTCATCTGTATGGCGGATGTGTCAGGCAAAGGCGTTTCTGCAGCCTTTTTGATGTCGAACTTTCAGGCATCACTGATGGCCCTGTTTCAATACCTCAACCCCGATCTGAAAGAAGCCGTGCGTTTGCTGAACGAACGCGTGATGTTTAGCGCAATGGGCGAGAAGTACATCACCTTGTTCATTGCCACTTTTGATCCGAAAACACGGAAGCTTAACTACATCAACTGCGGGCACAACCCGCCTGTTTTGGTGTTACCCAATGAAGCATCGCAATTGCTCTCGCTGGGGTCGATCGGCTTGGGCATGTTTGAAGAAATTCCGCGTGTTCAGGAGGGAGAAATGATCCTGCCGAGTGACGCCTTGATGATTTGTTACACCGATGGTTTGGTCGAGCAAGAAAATGACGAGAATGAAGAGTTCGGTATCGACCGCCTGGCAGAAATAGGCGCAACTTCATCCGGCCATTCGGCCGAAAACATTAACGCCCGCATCATGTCAGATTTTAACACGTTTCGCGGCGACACCCCCTATGTAGACGATACTGCTCTGCTGACTTGCCGATTTTTGTAGCTATTACTGTTGAAACGAATCACACGATTGGTAGCTGAGTTTATTACCCTTTCGAGCGTACATCCAGTTGATCGCGCAGTCCATTGCCGATCATCATAAAGCTCAGCACGAGCAACATAATCAGCACCCCTGGTAAAAGGGCGAGGTAGGCCAAGTCTGTGGTGATTAGCGCGTAATGCTCTTTGATCATATTGCCCCAACTCGGTACCGGAATTTGCGCGCCTAATCCCAAAAAACTGAGGCCTGCTTCGATCAAAATTGCACTTGCAAAATTGGCCGCGCTGATGACAATAACAGGACCAATGGCATTGGGCAATATATGTCTTCCCATGATGCGCAAATGCGAGTAACCTAAGCTGCGCGCAGCTTCAACGTACTCTTTCTCGCGCAGACTTAAGAATTGTCCGCGCACAATACGCGCCACCTCCACCCACATGGTTAAGCCGATGGCGACAAAAACTTGCCAAAATCCTTTGCCAAACGCGAGGGTAATCGCAATCACCATTAATAGGGTTGGGATGCTCCAAACCACGTTGATAATCCACGAAATGAGGGCATCCGCCTTGCCGCCGAAGTAGCCCGCCAGCGCACCGAGCGCCACACCAACGAGGAGCGAAATGAGCACGGCAATGAATCCGACACTCAGCGAAATGGCACTCCCCGCCATTAAGCGGCTTAATACATCACGTCCGTAGGTGTCTGTTCCGAGCCAATAGCGTCTTTTTTGCACCTCCCACACCTGCGTTGGGCCCAATTCCAGCGCGAGCTCATCGCCGAAAGGCACCGCCCAAAGCACGTCGCCGTCGATGCGATAGCTTGAAATCGGCAGTTCACGTGGCGTTCCCGTTTCTTGGTTAGTGGATGGCATGTAGCTGAGTATGTCGACGGTAAACCCCGGTTTTTGCCGAGAAATCGACAAATGTTGGTTGTTGGCGTTCGGCGTTGGGTCGGGGCGCAACCATGAACCACCCAGCGCAATGAGCGCTAATGCTGCGATAAACACCAGAGAAAGAAGTGTGGGCAGTTGGTGTCGCTTCATGACTTGTTGGTGCTCCGCCGGGGGCTGTCCCAGTTTTTGTTTGCTTTCCGCCTAACGGCGGGATGGGTGAGTACCGCCCATCCCGCGGCGAAAGATAAATAGAACGGATAGAAGAGCACAGCGGGCAGCAAAAAACGCAATGTTTGCTGACGCTTGAAAACGATCGCGGCGGGCAATAGGAGTGCCAAGTCAAAGATGATTTTTGCTGCGATCGGTGCAAGGAATAAGACATTGTGCGTAGACACCAAGCCAATCAAACTCAAAAGCACGGAAAAGTTAGCGAACATCACCAACCAAGCGACACCTTGAGCGATGGGATCGCTATAAGCAGGCGATTTTTGTCCCCATCGAATGCGCTGCCGGATGAAAGCGCGCAACGAGGTGTGTGCTTCAACCTCAACTTGTGCTTCAGCTTGGGTGAACATGTGGATGCGTTTACCTTCATTCCGGAGATGTTGGATCAGAAAAACATCGTCACCCGAAGCCAGCTCATAACGCAGATGCGCAATGGCTTCGCGGTATACTTCGGTTCTGATCAACAAACAGGCGCCGCTGCCCATGATCGCGTGATTTTGATAGGCAAAAGCGGCAGCGGTTGCGTTTAAGGAAAGCACATCGAGTGCTTCAAATCGCGCCAATGCTGAAGGTGCAGACTTCGTAAGTACCGGAAACAACCATAAATCGGCGTTCACTTGGTTGATGAGCAGCTGTAAGTGTGCAAGTTGGTTTGTAGGTAAGATGACATCTGCATCAAGGGTGAGTACAAAGGGCGTTTGCACGACGGCAAGTCCGGTTCTTAAAGCATCTTTCTTTCCTCGACCTGAATTTTGAATCACCGTTGTCCCTGCAAGGCGCGCGATTTCAGCAGTGTTATCAGTGCTGTGGTCATTGATGACAACCACATGAGCACCAGAACGCTTGAGTTGATCAAACAAGCGTTGAATCACAGCTGCTTCGTTTCTGCATGGAATGAGCACCGTGAGTTGTGAAATGCTAAAGGCTGCATCATTATTCTTTTTTTGCGAACCCCTCCCGATCAGGAGCCGGGCACCCATCCAGGCAGCCAATGCGCCATAGCACAGAAGAATCAGCGCTGCAACTGTAGCAAAGATCGTCATGTGTTGTGGAGTTTTTTCATCTGAAGAAAAAGCAATCCGCCAAGCCCTGCGGGCGCTGCAATATTAACCAAGTAAAGAAAAAATGTCGCACTGAATGCCGCTTCAGGAGATATTCCAGCGGCGGGGAGCATCAATACAGCCATTGATTCACGTAAACCGAGTTCGGCCAATGCTACCGTCGGCACCAAGGTTGTAACCACGTAAATTACTGCAATGCGCGCGTAGGCATCGAAGGCATCGCCCGTAAAGCCGAACCAGCACAAAATCAAGTAGTACTGCGTTGCGAAAACCCCATAACGCAGGATGCTCAGCAGCAGTAACAGAGCATGCTCTTTGCGCGAGTAGGCCTGAAGTGTGGCTACGTGCTTGCCAATCCATCCGGTTGACGGTAGGCTATCGCGCAGCATGCGAATCCAACCCGGCTCAACATACAACAGTAGCATCAAAAGGGTCAGCGCAAACATTGGCCATTGCAGTAAAGCCAGTGGTTGATACCATGCAGCATCGTTTTCGGTGAGCCACAAGCCTGAGAAAACCAGGGCTAAACTGCCAAAGCTGAGCGTTGCAATGCTCTGGGCAATGCTTCCACTCAAGAATGCGTAGGTTGCGCTTAGTTTGGTGTTTGCAGGTAAAAAATGCATGCGGCCGAGTCCGTCGCCAATGCGGTTCGGCGTAAATAAGGTGTAAAAATTGCCAACCAAGACCCCTTTGACCGTTTGTACTGGCCGAGGTTTAGAAAACTTCGAGGTGAGTATATGCCATTTGACAGCTTCAAGCAAGATGTTCAAGGGCAGCAAGAGGAGTACCCATCCAAACAAAAAAGGTGGTGCGTTCGGGGCCGGATTGGGCTGAAGATCATGCGCGCTGAAACTGCTTCCAATTTGGGTATATAGCCATCCGAGCGCAGCGAGAAAAACAGCGAAACGAAAGATGCGCGCGAAGAGTTTACGGCCTTGGTTCAATTGGTTACCTTTGGAGTTATCAAAGGTACCGCATTGCCACCGGAAAAGACAGAGAAGATCATTTTAGGAATTGACCCGGGAACGACCATTATGGGCTACGGCATCATACGGGTGACCGGCAAAACGCCTGAGATGGTGACCATGGGCGTGATTCATCTTTCGAAAATCACCGATCATGCCTTGAAGTTGCAGCGCATATTTGATCGGTGCATTCAGTTAATCGACGAGTATCATCCCGATGAAATGGCTGCTGAGGCGCCATTTTTTGGTCAGAACGTGCAGTCGATGCTCAAGCTTGGTCGTGCCCAAGGTGTTGCGTTAGCAGCTGCGCTAAGTCGACAAATTCCCGTCACGGAGTATGCCCCACGGAAAATTAAGCAATCAATCACGGGCAATGGTGCAGCGAGCAAAGAACAAGTTGCGGCCATGCTTTGCACCGTGCTGAAGATCAAGCCCACCGACCTGCCCAAAGAGTTGGATGCGACTGACGGATTGGCGGCAGCGCTGTGCCACCATTTTCAAAGTGGCAGTATCACTAACGGCAAAGGCTACACGGGGTGGAAAGCCTTTTTGGCGAACAATCTGGAGCGGAAGAAATAGATAATTCGTCGAATTCTGACGGTGAAAGATTGAAAATCATCGTTGAATTTGAACTGACCGTCGAATATTCATATTTCGGTAAAGTTGGGCTGGTTGAAATAAGCTACTTTTGCAGCTCTCAATCAATACAATATGAATACTTGTGCGACCTCCAGCCCTTGGAGAAATCAATTGTTTTTCAGTGCTCTAGCATTGTTGCTAAGCGTAATCTCAAGTTTATCAGTTCATGCGGCTTATGATTCGCCGGGTTGTTTAGATCCTGCAGCGTGTAATTATGATCCGAATGCGACTCAAGATAACGGTTCATGCATTTTCGTTGTCGATTGTGCGGGCATTTGCGGTGGCGTGTTTGTAGAAGACGCATGTGGGAATTGTTATGACCCAACGGCACAGGGCGAAAGCGTAAGTGCTACATTTAATTACACAGGCAGTCCACAAACGTTTGTTGTGCCTTCAGGTGTAACGAGTGTAAGCATTGAGGCTTGGGGCGCAAGTGGTTG